>JABMOS010000091.1 GCA_013203185.1 Fidelibacterota bacterium
CTAATTAATATCATGTATCAGGAGGCAGAAATGACTAAGAATGTTATACTTAAGCGCGCTTTATTGATTCTGATAGTTCTGAGCATTATGGTCAACTGTGACATGTGGAATAGCCGATTTGGTCGTGAAGAGGTCAATTTGGGTGAATATATCACCCTAAAAGTTGAAGAACCTGTCGAAGGACAGAAAGTAAACTGGATCTTTGCCCAATTGCCGGATAGTAGCAAATTGCTAGGTTTTCTGCCTGCTGATACGCTTGATTTAGTATCATTTAAACCTGATTTCGCTGGTAAATACAATGTGGTCCTTGAAGTCACCATGGATGGTGAAACGGAACAGACCAATTACTACTACGATGCCTTGATGGGTAAAGACAATACATTGGTGGATGGAGAAATACCTGATCACCTCATTGAAGCATTACAAACAGAAGATACAACAGTGGCCGATACCCCCTCAGTAAGCCTGACAGATGATGGTGTCCAGAGACGATATCTTTCTAAGCTGAAATCACCTGGTGATGTTGCCAAACCCACCAAAAGTGCTGTTAAACAGAAAAAGGCTAAAAAATCCAAACCGGCTGTTGTCAGTCGTGGAAATCTTATTCCCCTAGCCACCCGTACCTGGACCATTCAAGTTTCTTCCTGGCCATCACTGGAGGATGCTCAATCTGCCTCCCTGGAGCTACAAGAGAAATTTGGTATTGAGAGCTATATCCAGAGAGCCTTTTTCAAGGACAAGGATGAAATCTATTATCGTCTTCGCGTAGGAAATTTTCAGGCATCAAAAGATGCTGATGCTTACGCCAAAGAAATCCAGAATATGACCAACCTCCCTGTCTGGGTTGACTTTGTCCGACAGGAAATGTAATTCACTAAAATCTTAAAACTTCAATACGGAGAATCACCCATGCTTGAAACTCAACTGTATTTCAATTTCAAGGATATGTTCCGTGCACCGCGTTTGGCACTTGGTCGACGTATGCTGGTCATGCTGGAAGCACTATTTCTATCCTATCTGGTATTCGTAGTCCTCACCTATCTTGCCCTTTTGGTTGATGGGAATTCATTCGGTAGTATATGGAGTAAATACCACCTCTTGCCTTCCTGCTATGTGACAGCCTCCATGGGGTTGTTTGGAAGAGTTCTAGTGTCTCTATCCTATGTTATATCCGGCATATTGATCTGGCTCGGGCTCACGTCTGTAGCTAAGATTACCATCAAAGAGTATAAGGGTGATCTATTTTATTCCTCCCGAGATGGATGGAAATGGGCTGCTAAAAACTGGTTCCCTGTATTTTTTGGACCTCTATCTATTGGTATTATTGTAGGATTTTTTGTCTTGTTGGCCGCTGTATTCGGTTGGCTGGCACAGTGGCCAGTTCTGGATATCATATTTTACGGCCTGTTTTTTGTCATCTTTCTACCCACGGCCCTCTTTCTCACATTCTCTGCGCTGGCTTTCGTTGTCGGTTTGTTCATGTCACCCAGTATCGTTGCCTGTGCAGAAGAAGACACCATGGGTTCCCTGTTTGGATCCTATACCCTATTGTGGAATCAGCCGGTTCGTCTACTCACTTATACTGTTATGACCATTCTTGCCGCCATGATAGGATATCAAATATTTTACTTATTTATTCTATCTGGGTTCAAGTTGATTGAAATGGTTTTCGGGCATGAACTGGTTATGGGGAGTGCCTATATTGCCGTCAAACAGGTGGGGATGGATTTATTCGGCAATTACAGTTTTCTACCATCAAACATTTTTGCTAGTACATGTCATGGATCCTCCTGTTTATTGATGCCAAATTGTTTAAGCAGCATATTTGAACCTGTTACTGCAGGTTGTGGCGGTGGAGGTTGTGGTGGCTGTGCATCTGCTGCGCCAGCCTTAGTATCAGCAACAATTACTCAGACAATTTCTGGTGTTCTCGTTGGACTATTCTCCCTCTTGGCGCACCTTGCAGTTCCTGCATATGCCCTGGCAACATTGGCCACAGGTTTCTCCACATCCTTCATCGTTCTAACCAAACACAAGGATGATCAGGATTTGATTAAACGAAAAGATGCTGATGAACGTGCAGAGGCAGAAGCAGCCGAAGCTGAAGAAGAGGTCAAGTCTGAGACGCCTGATGTTGAAGATGAAATCAAGACCGACGAGACAGAGACCGAATAAGTCTCTCATCTATTAGCAATAAAAAAGGCTGGGTGATACCCAGCCTTTTTTATTTTGATTATTTTTATCTAGCTCCTATGGAACCATTCTTTGTTTTCTTGACGCGCCCGAGGTTTACCCAAGATCTCCTGGAGAATAATGCCCTGTTCAATCCTTGAAAAGGGCTCTAAGACTTCTTCAAGATTCTGACCGTCTTTGTTTTCTACAGTCTCAATTACCTTTGTAGGGGGATGACTGTGAGTGTGCTCTTGTGACCCCTCTGCAAATCGTGGAGATGTGTCAATCACTGAAACAGGGATATCATCTTCCTCTTCAGGTTCATACTCAGGTTCGGCCTGTTGGAAAGTCAGAGGATCCTCATCTATCTCAAACAACTCCTTCTTGAGTTGATCAAGAATCCCACCCACTTCTTGAAGTGGCTTAGAAAGACGACTCGATGATTTAGTCACAGGCTTCTCAGTTCCTCCGGCTCTCTTCCTGGCCTTGTTTTGCTTTGACCAGGCAGAGATAGCCATATAGACAAAAAATAGAACAATTGGACCTAGGTTGTCCAAATTCATAAGGGGTAGGCCTTACTTCTTATCGTTTTTGTCTTGTCCAGAAAGATTCTTCCTCATGGATGAATCAGCCTGGATATTTTCCATGCGATAATAATCTAGAATACCCAAGTTGCCCTGGCGGAAGGCTTCAGCCATGGCGCGTGGAACTTCGGACTCTGCTTCCACAACCTTGGCACGCATTTCCACAACCCTGGCTTTCATCTCTTGTTCTTCAGCCACAGCCATGGCACGGCGTTTCTCAGCCACAGCCTGAGCAATATTCTTGTCTGCATCAGCTTGATCCATTTGTAGCGTGGCACCAATATTCTTACCGACATCTACATCAGCTATATCAATTGAAAGTATCTCAAAAGCAGTTCCTGCATCAAGACCTTTAGCCAGAACATTTTTGGAAATAATATCTGGATTTTCCAATACTTGTTTGTGTGACTTTGACGAACCAATTGAACTAACGATTCCTTCACCGACACGAGCTAGAACCGTTTCTTCTCCGGCACCACCAATGAGACGATCAATATTGGCACGTACTGTCACTTTGGCCACTGCAAAGAGCTGAATTCCATCCTTGGCAATTGCAGAAACCCGTGGTGTTTCTATGACGCGGGGATTCACACTCATTTTCACAGCATCCAGTACATCACGACCGGCCAGGTCAATTGCAGCAGCTCGTTGAAATTCCAGATCAATATTGGCTTTGTCCGCTGCTATGAGGGCCAGGACAACCTTGTTCACATCACCACCAGCAAGATAGTGAGCTTCCAACACGTTGGTATCCAAGTCAATGCCAGCTTTACGAGCGCTTACAAGTGAATTGATAATAAGTGGTGGCGGGATTCGCCGTAGTCTCATTCCAATGAGCGTTAAAAGGCCAACATAGACCTGTGCAGCTGCTGCACTAATCCACAACCCAATTGGAATGAAATAAGTAAATAGTACTAGAAAGGCGACAAGGCCAATCAGTATGAACATCAATGGTATAGCTTCCACAATTCCTCCTGTGTTAAATTATTAAACTTTTTTGTCCACAACCACTCGATTTCCATCTATTCGAATAATTGTAATTTCTGTGTCTTTATCAATAAAGGTGCCTGGGGTCACAACATCAACCCGCTGACCTTCGATCATTGCAGTCCCGGCAGGTCGTAGAGATGTCATGGCAACACCACTTTTTCCTACCATTTCTTCTAGACCCAGACTTCCGCTGTATCCTTCAGCCCTGGTTTCTGCCTCTGGCAGACTGATGCGCTGCCAGGCCTTCGTTTTCAGCATCCGCTTCACCATGAGCCCCAAACCAAAGAGACCTCCAATCATAGCAATAATCAATCCCCATAGCGCTGCATTGACATCACCTGATGTTGGTGCCATAGGTAGAAGCATGGTGAACATGGCATAAATCATAACAATGATGCCCAAAATACCTACCACTCCGAACCCAGGGATTACAAATGCTTCTATACCCAGTAAAACAATTCCACCAATAAGGAACAATAATTCCATCATGCTGGCGAGATTGGCGATGAAAGACGTGGAGAAGAATAAGAAAAGTGCTAGCAATCCAACGGAGCCAGGGATTCCCCATCCAGGACTCTGAATCTCAAAGATAAGTCCCAAAAACCCAAGAGTCATGAGCAAGGAACTAACAACTGGATCTGTGAGAAATCGAACCACGGATTCTGACCAGGTTGGTACCACATATACGATTTCTGAATCGGAAAAACCAAAATGATCCAGCACTTCGTCAATTGAATCCATCTGATAGTCCGCCATCCCATATTTCATGGCGGTAGATGTCCTCAGTGTTAGCAATTTGCCTCCGTGGGCCCCTTCAATATCATCAAGGAATATTGTATCGCCTTTAGCAGAGACGAGGGTATCAATATCCAGGGATTCGTCAACCATGGCCATGGCAATGTCGGGGTTACGCCCTTTTGACTCAGCAGTTGAGGCCATTTCCTCTCTCATATAGGATTGGGCCTTCTCTCCTGCCTTCTGACTTTGTCCATCAACGACCGTAGTTGCCCCCATAGTCGCTCCAGATCGCATAATGATGGTATCACATGCCAAAGATATGAGCGAGCCTGCTGAGATGGCTTTGGTGTTAATAAATGCATAAGTCTCAATTTTTGAATTTAAAAGGGCATTTTTCATCATTGTGGCAGCATCTACCCGACCACCAAAGGTATCTATGTCCAGAATGATGGCATCTCCACCCGCTGCATTCAATGCAGGAATCTGGCGTTCAAAGAAATATGCCAAACCCATATCGATAGTTCCCTTCACTTCAAGAACATAGACTTGGGGAAAGATGAGGATGGGGATTAATAAAAGCAGGAATATTCGACGCATAACTGATCCCATTTCTTTTGATTTCTATACTTTAAACATTGTGGGTAAAGATAACCTTTAATCTCACTGGTCGGTAACGTTTTCGGAAATATTAGGGGTCATCCAGGCGCATTTGAATGTTGCCATACTTGGTATCGATAACAATCTCTAAAGGAGTATGAGGGTAAGCTTTGGAGTAGAACATTGAGAGCTGAATCTGATTTGCTCTGGACTGACGTGTACTATTTAATGGTGTCAGACGCCATCCTGGTTTCCCAAATGGCTTGAAGAGTGAGGGATTGCCAATTTTCTCAACAAGAAGTTTCAATACCCCAGATCCTCGACCATCCCACATGCGATACTGTAGGGTATCCCCATCTTGAAACCTGGTAAGGGATAATTCATAGAGTAGACTGGGAATATCCCGCAAACCCTGAATGTCAACTTCCTTATCCTTGCCATTTACTGTGGCCATGTTGCTATCACTAAAACTTACTTCATAATTCCGATGGTAAGAACCTTCGTGAATGGCTCTGGCGTGATGGACTAGACGTTCCTTATCAATTAGATATTTTGTAACCACAGTGTCAGAAAGCGTCCATAGCGTTGAAAGCCAGGGGGAAGACTCCATGACAAAAATACTCTTCAAAACTTTATCTTCTACTGTATGGATCAGGGTCGCCTGGCCAGCATGAATTAAACCATATTTAACCTTGTATGAATAGGCCTCTGTTGCTGACACAATGGCAGATAGGAGTATGATACCCAGCAATATCTTGTTCAGCATATTCATAGTTTCAGAAGCTAGACGGGATGCTAACATTCCTCAAGCTTTTTGTCTATCCATTCCTAACGATACAATTAAATTCATCCATGCAATTACGACTTCCAAAACGCTTTATTGCCTTCTCTTTTGTGGGTATCTCCGGCATTTTCGTCAATAGTGCGATTCTTTATTACGCGAAGGAATACCTGTATGTTCCAATTCCAATCGCATCCCTTATAGCTATTCAGATCGCAATAATTAACAATTTTTTCTGGAACCATCGATTCACCTGGACTGACAGAGGCATGAAGGGGTATCAGGCAATTAGAGCTGGCCTAATCAGATTTACATTGGTTAGCTGGATTGCAGGAGGGCTGAACTGGGTCATCCTGCTCCTCCTCCATCACTATGTTGGACTCCACTATATCCTGGCAAATTTGATTGCCATCTTAATAGCATCCATCTTGAATTATTTTTTGAATGATTTATGGACTTTTCGTCACCCTGGAAGTGATGATAAATCTGAGGGTTGAAATTTAGACTGTATCCCCTTGGGCAAATTGTAGTCGATACAATTTTTCATATAAGCCACCAGCTTTGCTCAAGGTAGAATGATTCCCCTGTTCAACAATCTCACCAGAATCCATGACCAAAATTTTGTCAGCACTTAAAATAGTGGATAAGCGATGAGCGATAACAATCACTGTTCGACCTTTCATTAGCGTTTCAATGGCAGTCTGTACAGCTTTTTCAGATTCTGTATCCAGGGCAGATGTTGCCTCGTCAAGGATTAGAATTGAGGGGTCCTTCAGCAGTGCCCTGGCGATGGCAATGCGTTGTTTCTGCCCGCCTGATAAACGTGCCCCATGCTCTCCAAGCATCGTTTCATAACCATCTTCTAGCTCGAGAATAAAATCATGGGCATTGGCT
Organism: Fidelibacterota bacterium; assembly: GCA_013203185.1. Classification (GTDB taxonomy): domain Bacteria; phylum Fidelibacterota; class UBA8477; order UBA8477; family JABMPR01; genus JABMPR01. Next base: position 6,757 of record JABMOS010000091.1, read on the forward strand.
TTTTTAGCAGCCTCTTCAACGTCAATCCCAGTGCTCTCCATTCCATAGGCAATGTTATTGTATACAGTATCATTAAAAAGGATGGTCTCCTGGGAAACAATACCAATTTGCCTACGAATACTTGCACGGGTTAAGCTACGGATATCCTTACCATCAATACTGATACTGCCGGCATTAATATCGTGAAAACGAGGTATCAGATCAACAACAGTGGTTTTACCAGCACCTGAGGGTCCCACCAGTGCGACAACCTGCCCCTTCTCAATAACAGTATCAAGATTCTTGATGGCTTGCATTTCTGAATTATCATAGGCAAATGTAACTGATTCGAAATGTATCTCCTTTTCAAAAGGTCCCAGCTCCTGGCTGCCACTTTCATCTCGAATAGCTGGCTCAATATCTAAGACTTCAAACACACGCCCGCCGGCTGCAATACCCGCCTGAATACTAATGTTGACTTGGGCCAGATTCCTAATAGGCTGATATATGGCAAAAAGAATGACAATAAATCTTAAAAAATCAGAACTACTAATGGTGCCATATTCAAGTACCTGGAGACCGCCAAGCCACAGCAATACCACAGCCATACTGACGCCCAGCATCTCCGTCACAGGCAGGGATAGACTCTGGAGACTTATTTGTCTGAACATGAGTCGAAATAATTTCTGGGCTTCACTGCCAAACCGTTTGTTCTCGTTGTCTTCGTTGACAAAAGCCTTGATGATTCTGATACCTGAGATCATCTCTGTAAATCGAGAAGTAATCTCTCCCAACTGGGTCTGTACTCGCACAACCTTACGTCGAATACTCTTGCTGATAACTGCAATAAACAATGTGGTGACAGGAATTATCAAAATGGATATCAGTGTTAGTTGCCAATTAATAATAAACAGGATGCTTAAATAGGCGACAATGTACAGGGGCTCAATAACCAGCGGATGAAAAGTGGTGGCCAGTGCTTGATTCACTTTTAAGACATCATTCATGACCAGAGAAATGAGATCTCCACTGCGACGGGACTGGAAGAAACTCAGGGGTTGGGATAAGAAATGCTGATAGAGACGTAGCCGTAGGTCCTGAACTACTTTAGCCTGGACATAACCGGTAAAAAGTTTGTTGCCATAATAGGCCAAGGATTTTATGAGATAACTAAATAGAATAACCACTGCCAAGGTGGCCAGGGCATCAACAGGGGTTCCAGAGAAGAAATATTCACTGGTTAATTGTTTCAACTTTTCGTTGAGATCAATGTTTCCAGCTAAGGATTCAGCTGGGGTGGCAATCTGCTCATCAGGTTTGGCAAAAATAGTGGTAATAAAGGATGCTGATAGCCACAATGTTAGAGAGTGGAAAATAACGTTGATGATTGAGAAAACCATACCGACGCTAATGTGCGTCCAGTAAGGTTTAATCAGTTTGAGAATACGTAAATACATAGGGCTGCTAGTTTAGGAAATCTTGAAGTGCTTGGCGAGAGATTTCACCTTCTCTGAGAATATTGAAAGGTGAGGTTGTCAGGTCAATGACGGTACTCCCTTTGGACAGCTTAAGGGGGCCCACATCTATCATAAGATCTACCAGATCTCCATAATACGCTTCTACATCTGACAACGATGAGGCCGGAGCCATACCAGCAGGGTTAACACTTGTTGTTGTGATAGGTTTCCCAAACAATTCAGGTATTGCCCTGGAAATTGAATCTCCTGGAACCCGAAATCCAATGCTGCCTTTTTCTGAAATCAATTGCGGAGCAAATGCATAATTACTTCTACATATGATGGTGAGAGCACCTGGCATAAAATTTTTAATCAGCTTCATAGCGGCCTCAGTGAGATCAGTAGTTATTTCAAACAACTGAGTTATAGATGCCAGGAGAACAGATACTGGTGAGTTAACGCGGGATTTTAGTGTGTACAGTGTATCAACTGCTTCTGGCGAGGTGGCATCCGCTCCTAGACCATACAAGGTGTCAGTAGGATACACGATAACCTTACTGGCAAGCAGAGAGCTTCTTATTTCCGCAGATTGTTCCTCTGAAAAGAGATAGGTCATTCCTGCAGGACGAATGATTTTCATGATACCGAGCTCGCCTTTTTTTCTTGACGATCCAGATCTCTCCAACGACGATGAAACCAGAAATACTGTTCAGGATACTTCCGAATTTCTTGTTCTAACTTGGAAGTCAACGTCTGAGTAATCTCACGCACCCACTCCTCGGTCATTGTATCAGGAAGATCATATTTTATCTCTTCTATCTTTATTTTATAGCGCCCACGGTGCTGGGTACAAACCAGCACAGCTAATTTGGGTTTTACACGATAGGTCAAAACAGCCGCTCCCCGAGGAGTGGATGAAGGAATACCAAAGAAATCAATTTGGACTCCCTTCTTGCCCTTATACTGGTCCCCCACTACTGCTAACCCATAGGTTCGCCCCAAAGCTTCCTCAAATGCAGCCATCCCTGACCATGAGTTTACTAATTCCAATTGATGATATTCACGGATCCAGGTCAAGAACCAGTCAACAAGGGGATTTTTTTGAATGCGGTAGATAGAGGCCGCTCCGTTACCAAGACCTCCTACATAACGACCAGCCATTTCCCATGAGCCAAAGTGTCCAGTAAAATAAAGGATGGGCTCCTTTCTTTCTATGGATCCAAGTACATAGTCATCAAGGCCAGGTGCATCAACTATTGAGCGGGCCTTTCGCTGACTGATCATCCACAGCTTCAGGGTTGAGATAAATCCCTCCCCCCAATGCATATAGCAGTCTTTGATGAGTGCTTCGACTTCAGAGGCTGTCAGTTCAGGGAAGGCTCTGCGGATATTGCGAGCTACTGTGGATTTGCGTTTTGTGAGAAGTTTATAAGCTATCCAGCCGAAACCTCGACCAAGACGCCATGAAAGCGACCACGGCAGAAGAAAAAGGACAAGATTGAAGACCATCATAAACAGGAATTCAAAGGTATACTTGAAATATACCAGGGGACGAAATGCTTTATGCTTGGGGACAGCCATCTTCAGCCGAGATATTTAAAGTCTGGAAATATCCTGTATGGTAATGAAAAGCACCATGCCCAATAAGAACAGCATTCCCACCTGCTGAATAATTAGCTTCACATTCAGCGGTAAGGGGCGACGAATAATCCCTTCGATGCTGATGATAAGAAAATGGCCACCATCCAGACCCGGTATGGGCAGTATATTGATAAAGGCCAAATTGACACTGATTATAGCCATAAAGTAAAAAACATCTAGCCAGCCGCGACGGGCCATATCTCCGGCCATCTTGGCAATCATGATGGGTCCACCTACTTGATCCATTGAGGTAGCCCCAGTGATCATAGACCAGAATCCACGTGCCATAAGGGTTCCGAACATATAAGTGCTTCGGGCACCATATGAAACTGATTCAACGATACCCAGATCAGTGTGTTCGGTGACACGACCAATACCTATCATACCGATATCTATAGTTCCTTCAGCTGTTGGTACAGTCTCCTTAACCACCGTGATTGAATCACTGTAACGAATTCCGTTTCTCAACCATTCCACAGAGATAGTTTTTCCAGGTTGGTCGTGTACAATAGCAGTAAGCTCTTCCCATTCAGTCACAGATTGACCATTGATCATGACGATCTGATCATTTTCCATGATACCAGCTTCTTCAGCAGGGAAAACTTCTCTCTCCTCAGTGCTCACCAGTGAACCAACAAAAGTACCTTCCACAGGCTCGTCCATCCCTGAATAATAAATAATGCCACTGAATATGAAAAAGGCCAGGAGGGCATTCATTATAACACCACCTGAGATGGTCAATAATTGTTGCCAGCGCTTCTTGCTGGTAAACTCCCATGGTTTGCCAGTAATCTCACCATCCATGGATTCATCAATCATACCGGACATCTTGACATAACCACCAAAAGGAGTCCAACTCAGAGCATATTCGGTATCACCGGCCACAGGATTTTTTCTGCGAATGCGGAATTCGATAGTTGTTGCGTTGGCTATACGCTGGATAAACCAGGGAATAAAGAGTTTTATCCAGAGCCCATCCACTTTGTTCTGGATACTGAGGAACCGGGGAGGCATACCGATGGAAAAACGTTCCACACGGATACCGACCATTCGAGCCACCATGAAGTGACCCAGTTCATGTATTAAAATGAGAATGCCCAGCGTAAAAATAGCTGCGGCGATGGTAATTATTGTATCAACTGAGAAGAAACCCATTTAGCTTCTTTAACTCCTTTTTATAAATGCCTGTGTCCATTGCTCCAAAGCTAAGATATCATCTAGATTCGGGTGTTCAATGAATTCATGAGCATCAATTGCATTTGTTATTAGTTTTGGTATTGTGTTAAAAGAGATTTCTCCATTGAGAAATCTGTATACTGATTCTTCGTTTGCTACATTCAGAACGACGGGAACACTGCCCCCTGCTTCCAGGGCATCGAAGGCCAGCTGAATGCACCTGAATTTCTTTAGATCAGGTTCCTCAAAGGTGAGTGTGCCTACCTTGGCCAGATCAAGTTGCTCCCAATCCTGTTTCAGGTGACGGGGGTAACTCAGGGCATATTGAATTGGAATCTTCATGTCTGGTATACCCAGCTGTGCCTTTACTGACCCATCCAGGAATTCAACCATGGAATGGATAATACTCTGGGGATGAACAACAATGTCGATTTTGTGAGCAGGAAGATGGAAAAGCCAATGCGCCTCAATGACTTCCAATCCCTTGTTCATCATCGTTGCAGAATCGATGGTGATTTTACGACCCATGGCCCAATTGGGGTGTTTCAGAGCCTGAGCTACTGTAATGTTGGCAAACGACTCAACAGGTAGAGTGCGAAACGGACCTCCAGATCCTGTGACAACCAGACGTTTAATATCTTCTGTGGATTCTCCGACCAGACATTGCCAGATGGCAGAATGTTCACTATCAACGGGGAATAGATTGACCTCATGCTTTTTAAGCAGCCCATTAATAAAATCACCTGCCATCACGAGACTTTCCTTATTGGAAAGTGCGATATCAACACCTGCCTGAATACTCCGGATGGTTGGCTCCATACCGGCGCTTCCTACGAGAGCGTTTACCATGGTATGCACATCGTCTCGTCCAGCGAGTTCCAATAGACCTGATCTGCCCTGTAAAACTTCTGTTCCTGGGAGCGCCTTATTGACTTTATCATAGTGACCAGAATCACCAATACATACTGCCTTGGGGGAAAATTCCAATGCTTGCTCTATGAGCAAATCTGCCTGGGAATGGGCTGATAAATACTTGATGCCATAAAGATCTGGGTAACTACGAGCCACATTGAGTACATTGACACCGATGCTACCCGTTGCACCCAATACAGATAAATTTTTCATGGTTGTAGCCATTTACTTACGCTTCCCAATCAATAATTCGCTTCCAAGCACCACTCCAGGTCCACTCGAATTAAAGGGTACCATAACTGAAACCCTGATTGACTCCTTAGCCAACCAACTTAGATAGGGTACGGCTAGATAAATGGATTCATCATAATCAGGGATTCCGGTGCCGTCCTCAATTACCAGATGGTGCATATCAATAATAGCAATGACACCTAAATTGAGTTTTTCTGATGCATAAGCGTAAAGGCCATGAACAGAAACGTCTCTTTGTGTATAGCCATCATCAAATATGGAGTTCCACGATATCCCAATGGCCTGTCGTCGCTGAGGGTCTTCTCCTTCAAATTCGACTTGAAGTCCGGTACCTATTGAGAAATTTGGGTTTGATCCTGGCCATCGGGCAAACTGCACCCATAAATTGTAACCTGGATTGGGATACATGCTAAAGCGAGCTGCCGGCATGCGCTGAGCTGAGCCTGAATTTGACGGTATCTGCGATCCTGATAATTGCACTCCTATAAAGTGGTCAGAATCAGTGATATTTGGTAAATTTGTCACCAGGGTTGCACGCTTCAAATCGTCCTTAAACAAATTCTCGTTTGTCCATGCAGGAAATCCCCCTCCTGCAAATATCTGAGAAATGGGCAAGATGCACATAGTTGTGAAAATTAGGTACTTGTGGGATAAAAATAACATAAGTCGCGTATTACAAAAAATGAAGGATATCCTTCAGGCCGACTAGCCTCGAATAATTCCGCGGGTGCTCTCATCAATAAAGTCAAGTATGGTCTGTATCTCAGGGGATATCGCTTTGCTTTCCTTGATCTCTTTTACCGCATGAGAAACATTCATATGACTTCGATAGATCTTGGTGTAGACATGTTTAATCTGATTAATGACTTCACTTGGGAAACCTCGGCGATGGAGGCCAACTGAATTTAAACCATTGTAGGTCAGTGGTGTATTAGATGCCCGAATAAACGGCGGAACATCCTTTGTTATCCTGAAACCTCCAGCAATAAAAGCATGCTGGCCAATTTTAACAAACTGATGAATGGGAACAGCCCCACCAATGATCACAAAATCCCCAACTTCAACATGCCCACCCATATTACAGGAATTAGCAATTATAACATTATTACCAATTTCACAATCATGACCAATATGGCAATATGCCATAATGAGGACATTGCTGCCAATACTGGTTTTCCAACGATCTGTGGTTCCACGATGAATGGTACAATATTCGCGAATGACGACATTATCGCCTAAAATGGTTTCGGTTTCTTCGTCAGCATATTTAAGATCTTGGGGTATTTCACCTACAACAGCACCATTAAATAGACGACAATTCTTACCCAGTGTGGTGCGGGCACCTACTAAGGCATGGGCTTTAATAATACAGCCATCTCCAATGGTGACGTTTTCTTCAATAATCGCATAGGGTCCAATGGTAACATTTTTACCGATTTTTACATTATCAGGGCTAATTAAGGCCGTTGGATGTATGCGAGATTCCATATTTTACCTGTCTACGATAGAGGCCATGAGATCTGCCTCAACTACCAACTTACCGTCTACGAAGCCCATACCCCGCAGCTTGGCTGAGCGGAGTCTAAATTTAAGCAACTCTATTTCGAATATAATCTGATCACCTGGTTCAATGAGTTTACGGAACTTAACATTATCAATAGCTGAAAAGAATACCAATTTATTTTCTGGATCCTCACCTGCATTGAGGAGCAAAGCTCCCCCTGCTTGGGCCATGGCTTCCAGTGTTAGCACCCCAGGCATGACTGGCTTTCCAGGAAAATGCCCCTGGAAGAAAGGTTCATTCATGGTAACATTCTTTAAAGCGGTAATTTTTTCACCAGGTGTAAAGTCGATGATGCGGTCGATGAGCAAAAATGGATATCTATGTGGCAGAATCCGCATGATAGCTTCGGTGTCGAATACGATTTGACGCTCACGGGGTCTTCTTTGAAAACGTTTAGCAAGAGTCTGTTTCTCATATTCTTTTTTTAGAAGGCGAACCAGTTCAACGTTACTGGCATGACCGCTTCTAGCAGCTGTGATGTGTCCTTGTATTGGCATTCCCAGCAAGGCGAGGTCACCAATTAAATCAAGAATTTTATGACGAACAGGCTCCGTCTTGGAACGCAATTCTTTGCCATTCAAAATACCGTTCTCGCTCTGAATCAATTTCTCATCAATGTTGAAAAGTTTTTGTAACCGGGATAGTTCTGATTCTTCAATTTTCCTATCTATCATGACCAGAGCAGTATCAGCAGAGCCACCTTTAATTAATCCTTGCGCCTTTAGCTCTTCCACCTCATGAAGGAAACAAAAAGTACGGGCTGGGGCAATCTGTTCTACGAAATCTTGCTCCAGTGAATAGAATGACATGTACTGCGTTCCAAGGGACTGCAATTTATAGTCGATGAGAAAGGTGACGCGAAATTGATTAGATGGTAGTGCATGAATATCTACGCCTTTGTCAGGATCTGAATAAGTAATCGTTTTGTCCAGTACAAAATACTCTCTGGCGGCATCTTGTTCTTCAAATCCGGCGTCTAGAAGAATCTCTACAAAGGGAATAGCTGAACCATCCATGACAGGTGGCTCTTTATTGTCCAGCTCAATGAGTATATTATCAATCTCAAGGCCACTGATGGCAGCAAGCACATGTTCCGTAGTGTGGATCCGTGACCCATTGTGCTCTAGAGTGGTTCCCCGGGAAATGTCAACGACGTGATCAATGTCTGCGGGGATGGGCTTCGCATTAGGAACATCTGTTCTTAAAAACCGAATACCTGTATTCTGAGCGGCAGGTTTGAAAGTCATGCGAGTCTGCACGCCCGTATGCAATCCTATACCCGCTATTGATACGGCCTTTTTAATACTTCTCTGATTTTCTCTTCTATCCTGCATCTACTTCTTTTCCTTCATTACCATTCATCGTTCACTTAGTCTTTATTTACTTGTTTTTCAAGCATTTTCACCGTTTTATACAACTCTGGTAATTTTTTTAATATGGCTTCAATCTTGAGTTCATCTCTGTGTGGTCGAGCAGGAAATCCACTAACCATGGTACCATCAGGAATATTATGGGTCACACCACCACGGGAAGCGATGGATACGTCATCACCTATTTCCACATGGCCAATGATGCCACTTTGTCCTCCCATTTGAACACGATCACCTAGATCTGTGCTACCGGCAATGCCGATCTGAGCCGTGAGAAAGCAGTTTTTTCCTATGCGAACATTGTGGGCGATATGAACCAGATTATCCAACTTGGTGCCATCACCGATAGTAGTTGGACCAATAGAGCCACGATCTATGGCACAATTTGCACCGATCTCTACCTCATCACCTAAAATGACGTTACCGGTTTGAGGAATTTTTTCAATTTTTCCCGCTTCAACTGCAAAGCCAAACCCATCGCTACCAATGACACTGCCGCTCTGAATAATGCAATTCTGACCCAGGATCGAATCTTCATAAAGAACCACATTTGGGTATAGACGAATGCCATCGCCCAAAACGCAACCACTTCCGATTACGGTATTTGCTTCAATAAGGATATTCTCGCCAAGCTTTACATTTTCATCAATAAATACTCCTGATCCAATTTCAACGGAATTAGGGATCAGGACGGACGGATGAACCACGGCGGTGGCATGCACACCGGGATGCAAGAGTCGCTCCTCATGATTTAAGAGTTGCAATGCCTTCAGCATGGCTTGTTTGGGGTTGGAAGTTCTTAAAAGATTTTGAAAATTAATTTCCAAATCTTCAGGCACAATCAGAGCAGCTGCCCCCGTTGATTCGGCGAATTTTAGGTACTTAGGATTTGAGATGAAAGAGATTTCATCAGATGTAGCAACTTGGATCTCATTTAATTTTGAGATCTCCAGGTTCTCATCTCCCTCTAGCCTGGCACCGATAGCTTGCGCCAGTTCACCTAGTTTTAAAGTCAATGAAATGACTCGCCCCTATTTCTGGAGCTCCTTTAAAACCTTCTCAGTAAGATCAAATTTTTCCTGGGCGTAAAGGATATTGCCAGCTACGACATCAAAGATGAAATCATAGGCCCCATCTTCACCAACTTTTTTGATAGCGGTATTTATTTTCTGTAAAACTGGATCAGCCAGAGCTTGCTGCTTCTGGTAGAATTCACCCTGTGGACCCAGCTTTTGCACCTGGAATTGTTGAATATTTTCAGCAAGACGACGCATGTCATTTTCTTTGGCAGCACGATTGGATTCAGTCATCAAGAATTTCTGACGTTCATATTCCTGCTGCATACTGTCAAGAGAAGCAGCCATATCATAATACTGCTTTTCAAGTTTACGTCCTTCAACTTCGAGTTTGCTCTGGGCTTCGCGATATTCCTCAAATTGGGACAAAATATATTCAGAATTAATGTATCCAAATTTCTGACCAAAGGCTGCCATGGACAGAATTAATAGTAGGACTATACGTATCATGCTCTTGTTCAAAATGGTATCTCCTTAACCAATATTTCTTAAAATTGCTGACCGAAAATAAAATGATATTCCGGTGTTTTCCATGTGGGTACTGGATCGTTGTCAAATCCCCATCCAATATCGATACCCAACATGCCTAGCGGTGGCATGATGACTCTTCCACCAAACCCAACTGATCGTTTCAAATCAAATAGGTTACTCGAATCAAAATTATCCCAAACGTTACCTGCCTCAGCAAATCCAATCAGATACATCATAGGATTCGGTGAGAGCAAAAAGCGCATCTCAAGTGTATACTTGAAAGATGCCATTCCGCCAAAATAAGCGTTACCTTCCAAAGTTCCAACAGATCGTTCAGCATAACCACGCAAGGCACTCCCATAAATCAAACCAGCGCCTCCCATAAAAAAGTACTCATCGAACGGGATGATATGAGTTGAATCATCTTCCAATTGTTCCAGAATACCCCCCTCAAAATAGCTCCGCATGGCTATTTTATCTTTCCAGATAGGTGTATACCACTCCAGGCTGGCCTTCTGTTTGAAAAAACTTTCATTGCCACCAAGAAATTTTCCGCTGTAGACAGAATTAAGTGTGAGAACCGAACCACTGGTTGGGAATTCTGGTGCATTTCTGGAGTCTCGTGTGATAGTCTGATTCAAACTGATACCTGAAGTTTTCTCCAGGCCTGCAGGGTTGACACGGTCAAAAACACTTTGATAATAAATTTCGCCATATCTATCTACTGCGCCCCTCAGGGTCCAGCGACCGCGAAAATAATTGTCGGGCCATTGGAAGCGACGACCAAATGTGATTGAGCCACCCGTTGTATGAACATCATAGGGTGTGGAATAGTTTGAGGAATAATTTTGATATGAGTTGCTGCTCCCTTGGCTGCGGTCCTGATCAAACAAACTGATTCCCAATAGATTTGGAGTGTTAAATAACCAGGGTTCTACAAAGCTTATGGAAAGGGCTTCATAACTATATGCGCGTTGAAAACTGAAGGAAAGCTGCTGTCCATTTCCTCTAAAATTGGGAAACTGTAAACCCACCGTACCGATAAAACCATCACGTTCACTATAGCCAGCACTTGCAGTAGCCGTACCTGTATTCTTCTCCTCTACCTCGAAGACAAGATCGATTTCATCATCATCGTATGGAATTACATCAGGAACCACATTGCCAAAATAATTTAATATCATGACTTCTCTTTGTGAGCGCATGAGGGCAGTACGACTGAAAAGATCCCCTGGAAAAATTCGAAGCTCTCTACGAATCACACTTTCCTTGGTCTTGTCATTACCAACAATATTAATCTGCCGAATATGGACAGGGTTCATCTCATTAAGCTCAAGCGTCAGAGAAACGGTATCAGCTGCCACCGGTAATTCAACGGGATTGATTTGGCAATAGAGATACCCTTTATCCATATATGGGCTTCTCACTCCCATCTCTATGGCTTCCATAAGCTTCTCGGAATTATACTGATCACCGCGTGATATACCCAGGGATGATAAAATATCTTCACTCTCAAAAATGGTGTTCCCTGTAACTTTCACTTCACCCCATTTATATTTGTCGCCTTCATAGAGCTGGATATCAAAGTACATTTTCTTCAAATCTTCTGAATAGTAGAGACTATCGCCGAGAATCTCGGCATCTCTATATCCAATGGAATGCATATACTCCTCAATCAAACGTTCATCTGCGCGAAGGTTATCAACGGAGAACTCAGTATTAGCCCAAAATTTCCACCAGCGCTCTTCTTTGATCATATCCATCTTTTTTTTGAGTTTACGATCAGACAATTGGGTATTCCCAGTGAAGCGAATCTCGCCAACAGAAACTTTTTTATTCTCGACAATGGTAAATTTCACACCGCGAGAATTCTCTTTTTTGCCTTCAAAAGTGCTGGGTTCTATGGTTGCCAGCAGATACCCATCCTCATAATACAAGTCCTGAATAATTCTTTGGCTCTCATAAACCAGGAAGGGTGTGAGTGCCTGACCTGGATGGAGGTCCAAAGCTTCATCAATCTTATCTTTTTTCAGCTTTTTATTCCCCTCCAGAACCACTTTTGACAGGCGTGGATATTCTTCCACGGAAATAATTAAGAAGATTCCCTCGGGTGTCTCCCGATCCGAAAGAATTTTGACATCAGAAAAAAGGCCCAAACTCCAGAGCTGTTTGACACCCTCTGAAAAGTCTTCTTGAGTGGCTTCCATCCCTGCACTTAATCCTGATGCGGCAATGACTACTGCAGGCGTGGCTGTTTTTGTTCCAATTACATCAATACTTGAAATTTTGAGTTTGACTGCAGGCTGTTGTCCCCAAGTGAAGGATACCAACAGAATAACGCTAACGATGTGTAAAATAAAATTTTTCATACTTAGACGAACGTGTTAGTGCTGTATTTGTTCACTAACTTGTCCATATCTACGCTCCCTTTTTTGATAATCGCGTATGGCTTCCAAAAAATCTTTCCCCTCAAACGCCGGCCAAAAGACAGGCGTAACAAAAATTTCGGTGTAGGCAAGTTGCCACAACAAAAAGTTACTCAGCCTGAATTCGCCACTAGTGCGGATCAAAAGATCAGGATCTGTGATTTTGGAGGTATAGAGATGGTTGGAGATGGTATTATCATTAATTTCTGAAACTTCAATTTTTCCGTTTAACACGTCCGTTCCAATCGCTTGGACGGCGGTGAGAATCTCCTGGCGACTTCCGTAATTCAATGCCAGGTTCAAATTTAGACCAGTATTTTTGGATGTTCGTTCAATACCTGCCAACATCCCTGATCTGGGACCCTTGGGCATTGAATCCAAATCACCGATGACGGTAAGACGAACATTATTGCGATGAAGATCATCCACCTCTTTAGTAATAGTATCCAGCAGTAGATTCATGAGGGCTGAAACTTCGAGTTTGGGTCTTTTCCAGTTCTCACTGGAGAAGGTATAGAGAGTCAGAGTCTCTAAGCCCAATTCACCTGCCAATTCGGTGATACGGCGAACAGATTTAACACCTGCTCTATGTCCAAAGATTCTTGGCTTAGATTTGGATTTTGCCCAGCGCCCATTCCCATCCATGATTATGGCAACATGCTTGGGGAGATTCCCGTGGGAAAGCACTTCAGATTTTAGCTGCTCAAACTCTGCTGACATTTCTTCGATTATTCCATACCCATTGCAGTTCGACCTTCAGGGCTGATCATTGCTGGATTCCAGCGCGGTTCCCAGACAATATTTACCTCTGCCTCACTCACACCATCCAATGCTTCCACTGCTTTTTTTACATTTTGAGAAATGACTGTATGCATGGGACAGGCAGTCGCTGTCAGGGTCATGGTAATATCAACTTTACCATCCTCGATAGTGGTATCATAGATCAATCCAAGATCAACCAGGTTTACTGGAATTTCTGGATCGTAGACCTTGCGTAAGGCATCCAATATGGTGTTTTTGCTAACCACTATTTAATGATTCAACTTACCAATTTGTGTATTTTGTCGGCGATATCTCTGAACATCTGGGCTGCCTCTGATTCTGGAAGATGGATAACGAGAGGTTCACCATTTTCTCCAGCTTTCATAATCTCTTCGTTCAAAGGAATTTTTGCTAGAAGTGGGACATTTAATCGATTACTCTCTTTGTCACCACCGCCTGTGGAAAAGATTTGTGATACATGACCGCAATTTGTACAAACATGATATGACATGTTTTCAATAATTCCAAGGACCGGTGTATTGACTTTTTCAAACATGTTGGCTCCACGCTCAACATCTTTTAGTGCAAGATCCTGGGGCGTTGTGACTATCACGGCACCTGTAAGTGCAACCCGTTGTACAAGAGTAAGCTGAACATCTCCTGTTCCAGGTGGCAAATCCAGAATGAGATAGTCCAGATTTCCCCAGTTGACATCAAAGAGAAACTGGGTAACCATCTTGCTGACCATGGCACCGCGCCAGATTACCGGCGAACTATCAGTGAGTAAGAAGCCCAGAGACATGAGCGACATATCGTACTTTATCACTGGCTGCAGTTTATTCCCTTCACTCACCTTAGGGACTTCATGCACACCCATTGTAATAGGCAAGCTTGGTCCAAATACATCTAGATCCAGAATACCCACACTGTGTCCTTGTTTGCGAAGTGCAGCAGCAAGATTGGCAGCAACAGTAGATTTCCCAACACCGCCTTTACCACTAGCTACAGCGATGGTATATTTTACACCTGGTATTGACGGAGGAGCTTCCGGAGCCTCTGTACCAGGAGCAGGTTGAGCGCTTGCCTGGACAATTTCGATGCTGACTTTTTCGTAGCCACCCTCACGTAAAACCTTTTCTATATTCGATAGGATTTCCTGGCGTACTTCTTCTTTTTCAGAAGAAAATTTGACACCAAGTTCCACGCTTTTATCACTTTCTTTCACGTTCTGGATAAGTCCAAAGGCTACAATATCTTTATTAAAACCAGGGTACTTAACCTGCTGTAAAAGGGATTTAAGTTTATCTTCACTCATAGTATTTATTTTCCTGTAACTTTCATAGCCCGCTAATATAGTTTTCATTTTAGCAGATGCAGGAAAAATGATACATGGGAATGGGAAAATTGAAAGGGTGGAGACAGTATGTTGGCATGAGGCAATTTATGCATATATCATTGATCTTGACTCTTGGCATTAATAAAAAAGGTCCCCCTCATGGGAGACCTCTTTAATTAATGACGTACTGCTAAACTATGGCTATAACTATCAACCAGTAAGTTTTGCATAACGGGCCATAAGGACTTCTTCTGATTCCTCAATACCCAATGGGATACAGTCAACGGGGCAAACTTCAACACATTGTGATTCGTCAAAATGCCCTTTACACTCTGTACAGAGTTCTGGATCAATTTCGTAGTACTCATCACCTTCAGAAATGGCGTCATTTGGACATTCTGGCTCGCAAGCACCGCAGTTAATACACTCATCAGTAATAGTAAGAGACATGAAACCTCCTGTGATTTTCTATCTCAATTTATAGAGCTACCCCCCAAATTACTGTGAAGTAGCGATTAAGTTTTTATCCCTGTGTATATTCAAACACAGCTTGTGAATAAAAGCTCGTACATCAAGTCAATGAACGTGCAAATATGATAGACACTATAGCGATTCCCAAACACTATTTGAGGGTATAATGGGCTTTCTTAATATTTTTTGAAAATTACTCAGGTTTAATTATTGATAGATTATATTATCCCTCAATTTTGCTAATATATGTGCTATATATAAGAAATTTGACACATGACAATAGAGGGATGTAAATGAAAATTGCCTATCTGGATGGAATTCGATTGTACCGTGTTTTGTATGCTGGAATCCAGAGTCTATTAGATGAGCAGGATTATTTGAACAAAATTAATGTTTTCCCTGTTCCTGATGGAGATACAGGGACCAACATGGCATTCACCCTTATGGGGATCATTGAGCACATCCAACCTCATAGCAGGTTGGATTTAAATGAATTAAGTGAAATTGTTGCAGAAGCAGCACTGGATAATGCCCGGGGAAATTCCGGTGTTATCATGGCACAGTTTTTTCAAGGCCTCAGCGTAGGCTTAAAACCATACTCTGAAGTAAATACGAGTCAGTTTGCGGAGGCAACCAAGGTAGCAGTAGATGAATCATATACTGCTCTGATGAACCCTATAGAGGGTACCATTTTGTCAGTGCTTCGAGCCTGGAGCAACAGCTTTCTTGAGGCATCGAAAACGAGTCCTGACTTTCAAAAGGTATGGAAAATCTCCCTGGAAGCAGCACGTTCAGCCTTGAAGTATACACCTGAGCAACTCCAGGTACTCAAAGATGCCGGTGTAGTCGACGCAGCTGGCCTGGGGTTTCTCAGAATTCTTGAAGGGGTGATGAATTTCATGGACACTGGGGATATTCGCAATCTGCCTAATATTGATACAAGTTTTTTTGCGGTTGCCATTGAAATGAATGAGATCGATGCAGAGAGTCTGTCCTACCCCTACTGCACAGAGTGTATCATTGCAGGGGAAGACATACCCCGTGATCAGCTCAGTCAAGCGATGAAGTTAATGGGCGACAGTATTGTCATCGCTGGGTCAAAGCATCGTGCAAAAGTCCATATTCATACCGACGATCCAGGCATTCTTTTTGAAACCCTGGCAAAATTTGGGGATGTCCAGCAGCAAAAAGTTGATGACATGCGGGAACAAAATAAAAGTGCACGCTCTCAGCAAAAGATTGCCTTGGTGGTTGACTCCACCTGTGATCTCCCCCCTGACCTCATGGAAAAACATCACATACATGTTGTCCCTGTTAGATTGAATTTTGGAAAAGAACAGTACATCGATCGGGTGACCATCACCAACGATGAGTTTTATTCTAAACTTGCTAATTCAAAGCATCATCCACAAACCTCACAACCACCTCCAGCTGATTTTAGACGGATGTACCAGTTTCTATCCTCCCATTATGAATCTGTCCTTTCATTACATCTCCCCCAAGTTTTGAGTGGTACCTTTCAGAATGCCTCAGCGGCACTTGAGAAGGTAAAATTCAAACAATATCAAATCATTATTGATTCACTTTCTGTGTCGGCGGGAACTGGTGTTATTGCACTTGAACTTGCAGAGGCCATTGAACAGGGTATGCGTTTTCCGGAATTAACCCAGCTTGCTGGTGACACCATTGGAAATACGAATATATATATTGCCCTAAAAAGTCTGGATGCCGTCCATAAAGGGGGCCGGTTAAGTGTTGGCAAAAAGCGTCTCATAGATTTTTTGGGGTTAAATCTTGTCCTTAGCATTACCAAGGATGGCTACCTCAAGCCCTGTGGTGTCACCTTTGGCAAAACCAACATGTTCAAAAAGTTTGAAAAGTACGTGTTAAAGAAGACCAGAGGCAAATCTATCAAACGGATTGGAATTGTCCATGGCGTGAATCCGGATACTGCTGAGACTTTGAGAACTACCTTTCAATTTACCTATCCTGAAGCCCAGGTATTTGTGTCTGATTTTTGTCCGGCCCTGGGTGTACATGGTGGTGTAGGCGCGATTGGTATTGCCCTCCAATATCATTAGGCCAGGATCTAATTTGGAGGATATTAAATCCAGAATAATACCTATATTCTGCGACATCTAAATAAGGGGACTGAAAATGATTGAACTACTTATTCTCATATTGATTGCATATGTGATCGGGTCCGTACCTACAAGTATAATTGTTTCAAGGACGATGTATAAAACAGATATCCGAGAGCATGGCTCAGGCAATGCCGGAGCAACCAATATTTTTCGGACCTTTGGCTGGAAGCCTGCCCTGTTTGTGACCATGATTGATGTCTTTAAAGGGTGGTTACCTGCATACGTAGCAGGGCACCTTAATTCTGAAGCAATCCTGTTTGCCAACAACCCTGATGCTCTAATGATCATAGCCGGCTTTGCTGCAGTACTTGGCCATACTTACACAGTGTTTGCTGGATTCAAGGGGGGCAAAGGAGTAGGTACATTGGCAGGTATGTTAATAGCCCTCTTCCCCATTGCGCTGCCTATTTGTCTACTGGTCTTTATTATCACCCTCATAACCACAGGGATGGTTTCCCTGGGAAGCATGTTGGCTGCCAGTGCGCTACCTATCACACTCTTCATCATTGAGGGAATTAATCCTGAGGCACAAATATCTTTAACCCTGAGGGTTTTCTCCCTACTGATCCCCCTGTTCTTGATTTTTACGCACCGAAGCAATATCAAGCGCATCATGGATGGTAGTGAAAACCGATTTGAGAAAGCCAGGATATTTAAGAAGAAGACTGAGGAATAGGGGATAGTGGGGTGGAATGGAATGGAATGGATTCGATTTTCTACAACGATTTTGACGAAAGCAACAAAAAGAGCCCTGTTTATATGAAATTTTGAAGCAGGATATCAGCTTCCTGCTTCCTACCCTCGACTAGCTACTTACCCCAGAAGGCGTTCATCTTTTTCTTAACAGCCTCAATCCTTTTAATGTCTGCCTTGGCTTGTTTAAGAAATGAGCCATCTGGTTCAATGCGAATTGATTCATAATAATCTTCAAGTGCAGCGTCATAATCTGTACGATTATTTTTGTATCTTGCCTGTCCCATCAAAAAATAGGGTAACCCTGAATTTTTATCAAAGTTGGCGGCCTTGCTATAGTCGCTAATGGCATCCCACAATCCCTTGTGAGCACCACGATCAAATTTTTTCTTACCTGCAAGAATAAGGTTACAGAACTTATCCTGCTTGGAGTCAACTGCCAGGTCAGCTATCTGTGCTGCAGCTTTTCTCCCTTCTATCCAATCATCTGAACCCATAGTAAACAATGCTCTGTCATACCAAAGATTTGTGGCCAGCGAAACCAGAGAATCTGAATCGAATCCTGCTTTGATAGCTTCTTGGTAATACTTCCCAGCTGTCACGCGTTTCCCAACTTTGAAAGCACTTTCATAGGCAAGGCGGTAGACTTCCCCATTGGCCTTGCCAGATTCTATGATGGCCTCATAATGCTCCAGGGAAGCGCCATACTTTCCTACTTCGAAAAGAGCAATTCCAGGTTTGGTATCTGGTCCCATAAGAGACGTACAACTCATCATCAACATGCTCAAGAGAAATGCTCCGATTCGTCTGGTTGTATATTCTGAAAATCTCATATTTGGCCTCTATTCAAATCCTAAACAAAAGCGAGGCATCTAATCCTCGCTTTAAATATAAATGAAAATGTGGAGCGTTATTTAGTGCCAGGTCAATCGCCCCATAAATGCTGAAACATCCATCTCTTCTTTGTAGAGCTTGACCACATCAGCAGCATCAGCTGTAGCAGCAATGGAAACTTCTTCCTTATACTGCACCTTTACCACCACGCTCACTCGGTCAATGGCAGTATGAGTATTTTCAATGGCAGCACCACTGGCAGCGTATGCAACCAATAGGCATTCATCAAAACGATTTCTACCTGATTTAACAATTACCAGAAGTTGTAGAATATTGTGACCATCTTCCACATAGGTTTTCATTTGAAAATCAGCATAGTCGACTTCATAGCGGTAACTCTTAAATATTTTTGAAGCTTCTTTATACATAGCCGAACTGGATTGAGCCAGGCTAATAGAAGACAGGAGCAACAGATTTAGAACAATTATAGCAAGTTTTTTTAATTTCACAATTTTCCTCCACCAATCAAGTTTTACGATTGGGCAATATACGTTTTGCTCGGTCCGAATCAAGCGATATGGGATGGCGTCATGCAATTTAAAAGGCTTAGAAGATTGCCTTACCATTTACCACCACTTTATATACCTGATTGCTCCCATAGAAGTAGGGCAATTGGCGATAATTTTCAGCATGCCACAAAACGGCATCTGCGCTCATTCCAGGTGTGATAGACCCTGTAGACTTCTCTATTCCCATGGATTTGGCTGCTCCTGAGGTGGCTGCCTGTAGTGCTTCAAGTGGCGTCATATGAAGATAAATCACTGCCAGCGTGAGAATAAAGGGCATGGATAGACTCATATTACTACCTGGGTTAAAATCAGTGGCCAAAGCCAACGATGCACCAGCATCGAGAAGTTTTCTTGCAGGAGCCCAGGTGTTTGTGCCGAGGAAGAATGTCGTCCCTGGCAATAAGGTCGCCACCGTATTTGAAGCAGCCAGGGCTGAGATCCCGGCCTCTGAAATAGCCATTAGATGATCGGCTGAAAGTGCTCCCATTTTTGCGGCTAACTCGGCACCCCCACTGGAGACAAACTCATCGGCATGGAATTTTAGCTGCATTCCATGTTCCTTTGCAGCATTAAGGATTTTTTCAGTCTCATTAGTGGTGTAAACCCCTGTTTCACAGAAAACATCACAATATTGGGCTAGCTTTTGTTGTGAGACTGCCGGGATCATCTCGTTGACAATGATATCAATGTATGAATTTCGATCATCCCGATACTCATCTGGAATTTCATGGGCCCCTAAAAGTGTAGATCGGGTCTTAATTGGAGTTCTGTCGGATGCAGTTTGAATCGCCTGCAGGGATTTTATTTCCGCTTTAGTTGATAACCCATAACCGCTCTTACATTCAACAGTAGTGGTTCCATGCTGGAGCATAAGATTAAGGCGAGTTTCTACCAGATCTGCTAGATCAGATTCTGATATATCACGAAGTTTGCGGACTGAATTCCTTATTCCTCCCCCGGCTTGAGCTATTTCCTGGTAGGTCTTACCCTGGGATCGCATTTCAAACTCGAGCTCTCGGGTTGTGGCAAAAGCTGGATGGGTGTGTGAATCAATTAGTCCGGGTGTCAAAAGGCGACCTTCGGCATTCAGAAATTTTTTGTCTGCGAAAGATTTCGAGTGGTGCTCAGTAAACAGGCCATCCTCAATGATCCAGGTGCCACCATCCCCTATTGCCATCTGATTTTGAAGCGGATCCCAAGTCACCCATTGGCCAAGATTAGTAATCCCCTTTATACTGGCGCTGCTCATGGTAGCTTTTCAGAATTATCCATTTATCATGGGCAATTTGACACCCCGTTCATTGGCCACATCAATGGCCCTTGGATACCCTGCATCAGCATGTCTAGCTACACCCATGCCTGGGTCGGTGGTTAGGACACGTTGCAAGCGGTCGTCCATTTCTTTAGATCCGTCGGCTACTATGACCATTCCGGCATGTATTGCATAGCCCATACCCACACCGCCACCATGGTGTACTGATATCCAACTTGCACCACCAACGGCATTGACCAGAGCGTTGAGAATAGGCCAATCTGCAACTGCGTCGGAACCATCTAGCATGGATTCAGTTTCTCGATTTGGAGATGCAACAGAGCCTGAATCCAGATGGTCTCTACCAATCACCAGAGGTGCTGATATTTCACCATTTCGAACCAATTCGTTCATGGCTAGACCCAGTTTTGCCCGCTCACCATAGCCTAACCAACAGATACGACTTGGCAGGCCCTGAAATTCGATACGCTCCTGGGCCATATCAATCCAACGAATAAGTGCTTCGTCTTCTGGGAACAGCTCTTTCACAAGTTTATCAGTGCGATAAATGTCTTCTGGATCTCCAGAAAGGGCCACCCAACGGAAGGGGCCTTTGCCTTCACAGAAAAGGGGTCTGATGTAGGCAGGGACAAAACCTTGAAAATCGAAGGCATTTTTCACACCGGCCTGTTCAGCCTGGGCTCGGATATTATTTCCGTAGTCAAATACAATGGATCCTGCTTTTTGGAAGGAAAGCATAGCCTCTACATGTCTAGCCATGGATTTATAACTCATAGAGATATATGTATCAGGATCAGATTCGCGCAAGGCATTGGCTTCTGAAAAACTGATGCCGTGTGGATAATAACCCCGCAATTCATCATGGGCTGAGGTTTGATCAGTGACCACATCAGGAATAAAACCTCTGGAGATCAGTTCGGGCAGGACATCAGCAGCATTACCTTCCAAGCCGATGCTCACAGCCTGCTTATTAGTTTTGGCCTTATTTATCCATGTCAAGGCCTCTGCCAGATCCTTGGTAGACTTATCCAGGTATCGGGTGTCCAACCGTCGTTGAATCCTTGTGGGATCAATTTCAATTACCAGAGCAATGCCATTGTTCATGGTTACGGCCAGCGGTTGTGCGCCGCCCATGCCTCCAAGACCAGCTGTAACCACTACCTTCCCCGTGAGATCCGCCTGGTAGTGTTGTTTGGCAAGTGAAGCCAGGGTCTCATAGGTTCCTTGAAGAATGCCTTGCGAGCCGATGTAAATCCAACTCCCAGCCGTCATTTGGCCGTACATCATCAGGCCTTTTTTATCCAGTTCGTTGAAATGTTCCCAGGTGGCCCACTTGGGAACCAGCATGGAATTACTAATGAGGACTCGGGGAGCCTGGGTGTGGGTTTTGAAAACTGCCACTGGCTTTCCTGATTGAATCATGAGTGTTTCATCATTCTCAAGGGCTTTTAGGCTTTTTAAAATGGCATCAAAAGATTCCCAATTACGAGCAGCTTTGCCATATCCCCCATAAACAATCAATTCATCAGGATTTTCAGCAACATCGGGACTCAGGTTGTGTTGTATCATGCGATAGGCAGCTTCCTGGTGCCATCCCTTACAATTTAAGTTACTACCAGTTGGCGGTGTGATAGTTCGCCCCATATTGCCTCCTATTTTTTTAAGCTGCGATGAATCTGGTCGAAATATCGAGGATCCTTTTCAAAGGTATCATAGGAAAATATGATAAGATTTTGGAACCCAGCATCCCTGGAATGTGCAATTTTTGCAGATGAAGTAAAACTATTTTGATTGTAGGTTGCTATACCCATAAATATTTGATCGGGATTTAGTTTCTCATTTTTCATCATGGTCATGCTACGTTTGAAATCTGTATCCGCTTTGGCATAATTCATGGGAACCACAAAATCCATCTTCCCAGTATTTAACCAGGTTGGCCAGTCCTGAAAGAACCGAGAGCGGGCGATTTCCGGGTTGGGCTTGACGGCTGCGGAAAATTTTATACCCGGACGAATTCGCTTAATACTTTCATTAATGACACCAATAAAAGAAGAGAGCTCATTTCGACGGAATTTATTCCAGTATAACCAATACTTTTCCTTGTCTTCAGGATTGAGTCGATACCAATACGAGCCTTTTCCATTACCCAATGTAATGGGATCGACATTGTATTGCATAAGAAATTTTTTACGACCGGCTCGATTATAACCATAGTCACGATCCTGAAAGCGAACATAATCCAGATGTATACCATCTAGATCATAGTTTTGAACCAGTTCGTTGATAACAGTGAGGAGGTGATTATTAACATCATCATTGAGGGGAGATAAATATACTCCCTCCCTCCCATTTCGGCCATTCTGTGAAATAAATTCCAAATCACCCTTACCGCGACCATTGACTTCAACCCAATCAGGGTGACGATTCACAATATGATTAGGGTCAGATGGCATTTTTCGGGCAGACCATGACAGATACATGTTCACCCAGGCATGAATTTTAATGCCATAGGAATGGGCCAAGGGAATGATATCGCTTAGCGGGTCATAATCACCACGCGGTAGAAGTGTGGATCTTGGGACTATCTGGCTATTGTAATAAGCATCTCCGCGACCTCGGACCTGAATAAACAGGTCTGTGTATCCATTTGAGGCAGCAAACTCCACTAGTTTGCGAACCTTTTGGGGTGAGGTGATAGAGTGGCGAACAACCCAGATTCCCTGCACTGGTTTTGCTGTTAGCAATACGGGGAGGGTAAATAAAACTAAAAAGGCAGGGAGAATCCCTGCCTTTAAATATCTCATAATCATCATATACTCAATGAAGAGTCAATGATCAGGATGTCTTTGATTCAGCTTCTGATTCCTTAGCTTCTTCAGCAGGGGTTTCAGTAGCCTCAGCTTCTTCTGTAACTTCTTCAGCCACAGTTTCAACAACTTCTTCAGCAACCACTTCAGCTGTTTCCTCTGAAACTTCATCAGTCACAGTTTCAACAACTTCTTCTGGAGCAACTTCGGCGGCTTCTTCAACTTCGGGAGTCACTTCATCAGCGACAACTGGGGCTTTTTTAGCTTTAGCCTTTGCTGCTGTTTTCACAACTTCACCTGAAGGGTCAAAATCCACAAGCGCTAGAATGGAAACATGTGCTGCATCATTCTTGCGTTGTCCCAGCTTAATGATTCTCGTATAACCACCATTACGATCGGCATACTGTGGAGCAATTTCATCAAAAAGAATTTTTACAACATCCTTATGAGGAATTACTTTTAGTACCATCCTGCGTGAATGGATGTCACCTTTTTTGGCCTTTGTTATCAGCGTTTCAGCTAACCGCCGAGCTTCAAGGGCCTTGGGATGAGTGGTCCGAATTTGTTTGTGCAGGAACAGGTTTGCCGCCATGTTAGCCAGCATGGCTTTACGGTGGCTGGCCGTCCGGCCTAGTTTTCTACCATCTTTTCTATGTCGCATTTATTAAACCAGCCTATTCTTCAGACATGTATTTATCGATGTCCATTCCAAAATGCAAACCAAGCTCAGCAAGTTTCTCGTTGAGCTCTGTGAGAGATTTCCGACCAAAGTTCTTATAGCGGAGCATCTCCTGCTCTTCTTTGCTGACAAGATCAGAAATATTCTTAATCTCTGCAGCCTGAAGACAGTTATAGGAACGTACAGATAATTCGAGTTCATCAATACTACGTTTGAGCTCATTGCGAATACGCAGGACTTCTTCGTCAATTTCTGATTCAGGCTCAGTGATGAGCTTGATATCCTCTGTGACGAAAATGCGTACATGGTCAATCAGCATTTTTGCAGCATAGTTGGCAGCTTCCTGGGGAGCGAGACTTCCGTCTGTCTCGATCATCAATTCCAGCATCTCAAGATCTTCGTCCTCGGCACCCTGAAGTTGAATAACCTCATAAGTAGCCTTTACAACAGGGGAGAAAATACTATCGATGAAAATGGTACCGATGGGATAGTCTGGCAGTTTGTTCTCATCTGCAGGAACGTATCCACGACCACGCTGGATTCTCAGCTCGATATTTATCTCAGCTTCCTCATTAAGGGTAGCAATATGATGATCAGGATTCAGAATTTCAAACTGATCGCCTGCACCCTTGCTAATATCACCAGCTGTGAACATGTGAGGTCCCTTGAGAGTTAACTGCACCTTGTCCGGGTTTGATTCGAGTAATTTGAATCGAACCCCTTTTAGATTAAGAATCATGTCAGTGACATCTTCCTTAACCCCTTTAATAGTTGCAAACTCATGGAGTACATTGTCCATGCGAACGCTCGTAATCGCAGCTCCAGGCATCGAAGAGAGCAAAACTCGACGTAGGCCATTACCTATGGTTACGCCGTATCCC
>JABMOS010000092.1 GCA_013203185.1 Fidelibacterota bacterium
AAACTGAAATATGCCACCGGTCGCGACTCTTCGTCCAGGATTCACGAAGCTGAGACCAAATAAATGGGTGCGTTAAACCATAAATTCAATGAGAATATTCTCATTACTTCACTAGATAAACTTCTGAATTGGTCTCGTTCTGGTTCAGAGTGGTATTTCCAGTTTGGATTGGCCTGTTGCGCCATCGAAATGATGTCAGCCGCAGCTGCACGTCATGATCTGGAACGTTTTGGGGCCATGCCTCGATCATCGCCTCGACAGGCTGATGTGATGATTGTTGCAGGAACTGTCACATTAAAAATGGCCACACGGGTCAAGCGTCTGTATGAGCAGATGGCAGAACCAAAATATGTCATATCCATGGGCTCATGTGCTAATTCAGGTGGCCCGTATTGGCAACATGGTTATCATGTGCTTAAAGGGGTAGATCAAATTGTCCCTGTTGATATATACATTCCAGGTTGTCCGCCTCGTCCAGAGGCACTGCTGGAAGGTCTCATGCATCTTCAGAAGAAAATGAAAGAAGAACACGTTCTGGAAAAGAAAGAAGACTGACGTGACTGAGCAAGAAATATTCGCAGGCCTCTCCAAAAAATTTGGTGACAAGATCATGGAGTTTATGGAAGAAGGCACACACAATCCTACCGTTGTTGTAGATGCCGGAGCAATTGCAAAGATTGTCACCTATCTTAAGGATGATGAAAAGCTTCAGTTTGATTCACTCATGAATCTGGCTGGACATGATGCTGATGTTGAAATGGATTTTAGTGTTATCTACCATCTATTCTCAACAGAGCTAAAACATTACATCACCTTAAAAGTATTTACATCCAGAGAAGATCCCAAAGTGGCAAGTGTTGCTAACATCCACCGAACGGCTGATTGGCATGAACGGGAGGCTTTTGATCTATATGGAATCAAATTTGAGGGTCATCCCGACCTGAAACGTATCCTTATGGAAGATGACTGGGAGGGTTATCCCCTGAGAAAAGATTATGTGCCAGCGGAATTCTACCGCGGTATGCGCATTGAAAAGGTGAAATAATGGGCCGCCTCCACGCTGAAGAAATGATTCTCAACATGGGACCACAGCACCCCAGTACTCATGGAGTACTAAGACTGAAATTGAGAACAGATGGCGAGATTGTGTCACATATCGAGCCTGTCATTGGATATCTCCATCGGTCCTTTGAAAAACATGCTGAAAATCTTGAATATCAGATGATCACACCCTTCACAGGTCGCTGCGATTACCTCGCCGCTATGGGGAGTGAACACGGTTATGCCATGGCAGTTGAGAAGATGATGGGAATCGAGCTTCCTGAACGGGTTGAATATCTCCGCGTTATCTTTGCTGAACTGCAAAGAATTGCCAGCCATCTTGTGGCTGTAGGAACCTTTGGACTGGATGTTGGAGCAATTACGCCCTTTATCTACTGCTTCAGGGAACGTGAACTTATTCTGGATCTATTCGAAATGGCCTCAGGCGCCCGTCTTTTATACAACTATATCTGGATTGGTGGTCTGGCTCATGATGTACCACCAGGATTTGTGGAAAAAACATATGAATTTCTGGATCGCTTCGATGAACGTGTTGCAGAATACAATCAAATCCTTACCGGGAACAAAATTTTTATTGAAAGAGCGGCTGATATTGGGGTTATGACCCCTGAAGTGGCCATCAATTATGGGGTAACAGGTCCAAGCCTGAGAGCCTCGGGTGTCAATATTGATATCCGTCGCACAGAACCATATTCAATTTATGATAGATTCGATTTTAATGTTCCCCTTGGTGAGGGTCTTCAAGGCACAGTGGGTGATAGCTGGGACAGATACTATGTTCGGGTCCTGGAAATGAGTGAAAGTGCAAAAATCATTCGTCAAGCCCTGGATCAGCTCCCCGTAGAAGGTGATGTCAAATCTGCTATTCCACGTCGAATTCGTCCACCACAGGGTGAAATTTATTTCCGTAGCGAAAATCCTCGTGGAGAATTAGGCTACTATATTGTAAGCAATGGGAAAAATGTGCCACTGCGTCTAAAGATGCGTTCCCCGGCATTCTCAAACCTCAGTGTTATTAACGAAATTGGCCAGGGCTGGATGATCTCCGATGTCATTGCGATTCTCGGAAGTCTGGACATTGTACTAGGGGAGATTGATCGCTAAATGATACAATTACTTGCT
>JABMOS010000093.1 GCA_013203185.1 Fidelibacterota bacterium
ATTGAGGGATTAGATGAAAGAAATTAAAATATTTATCACAGTTGCTATACTTCTTACCGTTGTATGGGTATTTACACAGAACGCTACTCCAGTTGAATTAAAGCTATTGGGTGCAGTATATTCAAATATTCCACTCTACTTTGTTATTCTCGGGTCTGTTGTACTGGGGATTCTTTTTGGATTTTCAATAACACTTGGCCAAAATATCAAATTGCGTCAGGGTCTGAAATTGATTGACAGGGAACGCGAGAAACTTCAGGGCGAGGTCGATAAACGTAGACAGGCTGTTCTGGAAAAAGATGAGGATGTGAAACCCAATAACCAGTAGGGATTAGAACATACCATGGACCTTATCACATTATTATTTATCGTTTTATTCTTGGCAATAGTTGGGCTGCTTGTTAGATACTTCTTTTTTAGCCAACCCAAGAAAATTGGTGCCAGGGGTGCTGAGATTAAAGCCCTTAATCACATTCTGGCAGGAGAGAAGAAAGAAGCACTTCAGCAATTGCTAGAAATTGCACGAAATGACACTTCAAACCATGGGGCATTCCTCCAGGTTGGTGACTTGTATAGGCAGCTAGGAAACCCAGAGCAGGCTATTGCGGTTCACGAAGATGTGCTTAATCGACAGGGCATTAATCAGGACTTTCTGCTTATGGCTCATGAACGTCTGGCAAAGGATCATGAAGCCCTAAATCAATTTCCCCAAGCTGTTCAACATGCTGAAGCCATTCTAAAAGTGAAGAAGAAAGATCTCTGGGCTTTAAGGGCATTTCATCGCTACGCTGTTAAACAGTGTAAGTGGGCCGATGCCATCAAAGCTTTTCAAAAAGAAATTGCTGCAGGTGGCAAGGCAGATCCACTCTTGCCGGCAATTTACAAAACTGAAGAGGCACTTCAGTTGAAAAATGCAGGCAAGACATCTGACGCTGTGACATTACTAAAACAAGCCATTAAGCTCAACAGCAAG
The DNA here is from genome assembly GCA_013203185.1 of Fidelibacterota bacterium. GTDB lineage: Bacteria > Fidelibacterota > UBA8477 > UBA8477 > JABMPR01 > JABMPR01. Next base: position 974 of record JABMOS010000093.1, read on the forward strand.
TGTGCAGCTCCTTATTATCAGCTTGGAAAAATTCGTCAGGAAGAAGGCAACTTTAAGCATGCTATTGACTTTTTTACAAGTTTTGTGGAGCTGGATCCTACTGCTGGCAGTATAATATTTGCTGAGATTGAGAAGATGTACTTTGAGCTAGGTCAATTTGAGCAGGTAGAGCAATTCTACCATCGTCTCCACCAAAAGCAGCCTGATAATCTTGAAGTTGTCATAGGCCTTGCGAACTATTTTGAGCGTAAGGGTGAATATAGAGATGCCTTAGCACTCCTTGAAGATATTAAGGAGCCAGATTATTCAAATTTGAGTTTTATTCTAGGTCAATTGAATATACTGGAAAAACTTGGCCATAAAGATATGCTGAAAGCAACAATAGGAGGATTCATTAGCTCTGACCGGCAAAAGAGAATTCTCACCTGTCCTGAATGTGGAAATCTTAGCGATGAGCCTCGATATATTTGCGATAAATGCGGATGGGTAAAACACGTCTGATTAAAATATTCCTTCTGGTGATCCTATTCATTGGGAGCATATCCATCACTTCTGCTCAAGATGTGGATGGATTATTGAATCTCATTCAGGTTGGTGAAATGGATAGCGCCAGGACCATTCTTACAGACTTGAGTTATAAGTATCCTGGACATCCCGGTGTACGATATGCACGTGCCATCATGCAAGATGATGCCTTGGTTGCTGCCGGTATATACAAGGATATTCTGCGTAATCATGCAGGGAGTGAGTTTGTTGCCTCCGCATTGATGCATCTTGGTGAATATTACTATGCCCAGGGACTCTACATACAGAGCCGTCAAAATTTTTCCAGATTGATCAGAAATCATCCAGATCACCCTGATATTATTAATGCCGTTAACCTGATGCTAAGGGCTGGTCTCGCCTCCAGACAAATGGATAGTGTCTATATTGATCTTGCAAGTGTATTGGATCTTTATCCTAATGTAGCATTTGACATTCCTGAAGAGTTGGATTTAACCCGTATTCCAGGTCGTAAGCAATTTTCCAAGGGTACACCTGAAACGCCACCTCAGGATGTCATACCTATTCGTAGCTTGGGTCAGGATATCAATGCAGATAGTCCTGATCAAAAGGGGACATTCTCCTTACAGGCGGGCGCTTTTGGCAATTACGACAATGCTAAAAGACTGGCTGATCAAATTGAATCTATAGGATATACCACTTCGATTAAAGAGCGAAGTTCTAATGGTAAAACGCTTTACCTGATTATGGTTGGAAACTATTCTTCAAAAACAGCTGCAGTGAGCGTGGCGGATATGCTGGATGCTGCTCTGGGAATTCCTTCTTTCCCGGTAGCCAACGATTAACATGGGAATGTATGTGGTCCGGTGGCCACTGCAGCCTTCAAAGCTGTTATGCCGGTGGAGAGCCGGCGGATAGGTTCGACTCCTATACATTCCCGCTAAACAACCCTATATTGGTATCAGATATTCGATTTTACTCATGAAGAACCATCATATGCCAAATCAAAGCCTCAAAATATTTATCAGAAATAGTGCTATGGTGTTCCTTGTGCTGCTGCTGGTTGGCTGTAGCCAGGGTGTACGCATAAAAAATTTGGTTAATTACCCTGTTCAGCTAACCTCGCTACTTGCCCTTGATACAATGAAAGTATCCCCAGATATAATTAAATACTCAGGCTCTGCAGTGACTTCATACAGAGATTTCAACCGGAGTATTCGCATTCAGGGAAGGCATGAGTTGAGACCACTCTGGTCCAGTGATGAGCGCGGGTGTTTCCAGGTTGATGAGAACGCAAAAGTTTATATCTCTGATTTTAATTTCCAGGGTACTGGGGGAGATACAACATTAATACGGGTGAGCTCTGGCTCCCTCATACTCGAAAATTGTGGTTTTATAGCCAGCGACTTCTGGGCCATTGAAGTTGACTCAAATGCGATCCTGGAATTGAGGAATGTTGTCTTTTCTAGTCAGAGTGAAGGTGCCATCCATATTCGTGGTGGCCAGGTGAGGATCTTTGATAGTCTTTTTGAACAGGTGGGTAAAACTGCTGTATTTGCCAGTGGAGGTGATCTTTTTGAGCTTCACAGTTCTACCCTTAGAAATACGATGGGGACTGCACTGGAATTAAATTCGGTTACTGAAGTCTGGCTGGATTCCGTGCGAATCATTGATTCTTTCCAGGATGGGATGGCTATCAGCAGCTGCGATTATGTTCTCATAAACCAAGTTGAATCCAGAGAAAATGGGCGACATGGCATGAGCTTGAGCAATGCTAAGATTTGTGGCATTCTGAATTTCTCCGCATTGGGTAATCTTGTGAATGGGATGCAGCTAGAAAGTGTAGATACTCTGCGACTTCTCAATTCAGAATTTTTCGGGAATGGGGAGAGTGGAGGTATCATTTATGAAAGTCATAGAAGCAGGATAGCTGGGATGCGCGTGGGTCACAATGGAGGTGATGGCTTCAAATTCACTCATGGAAAAGAGTTGTGGATAAATAATTCCTCTTTTCAGGCAAATCCCCTCAGTGGTTTGACCACAGATTCTCTAGCACTGATTGATCTCCAACAAGTTAGTTTTGTGAACAATGGACAAGGAATGTCAGCAAGTAATTTTGATAGCTTGGGTATAGATCATTGCCTTTTCAGCTCCAACCGAACCCATGCAATGAATCTCAGGGATGGCCTCCAAATACATGCCTCTCAGAACCTCATTAAAGGGAATAGCTCAGGCATTGTGATGAAGGAAATTCTCTTTGCTGGCCTGGATTCCAATCGGGTTGAGTCAAATATTCTGGGGAATGATATTCAATCCGTGGCCACAGTTAAACTGAGGGACAATGAGTGGGTTTCTAATGAGACTGGTGCCTATTTCTCAGAAATTGGATCCATGAGCAGTACTGGCGATCGATGGCTCTCAAATCTTGACACTGGTCTGGAGATATTTTCTTGTGGTGAATTGCTCATTACTGGGGCCAGGATCCACAATAATAAGAATGGCGCTCTACTTAACGAAGTCTCCATGAGGATGGAATCCAGCACAATTGATTCAAGTAGGGAGATCGCCCTGAATTTTTTAAATAGCAGTGGGGAAATGGAGAAGGTTACATCTAAACACAATGGCACTGCGCTGCACCTTGGAGAAGGAAGCCAGCTCAATATTACACAGTGCCATTTCAGCGACAATGAATTGAGCCTCAACGCTGAAGCCTCAGTCGCTTTGAATTTGACTTTTTCTTCAATTAGTGATTCAAGACGGGGGATAAGACTTGGAAATTATGCTGAGGCAAGCATCCTTTCGAATCAGTTTAATTTGATTGATGGGTATGCTGTTGAATTAGCAGGAAATCACGTCCAATCAATACTCTTGAGACAGAATGTGGTTTCAAAGACCGGGGGAGTGTTGAACTCCCGGGTATCCTCTGGTGAGATTCGACTGCAAAGTAATACTTTTGCCAACAATTTAAGTGGGATCAATGTCGCCAAGAGATCAATCCGTGCTTTGGATCATAACATATTTTATAATACCAGCCCACCAGCTCTTGAGGTACTTAAGGCGAAACATCTATTTAAATGGAACTGCATATATCCTGGGACTGCCCCTCAAACGGCTGACTCAACTGAGTCTCTGAATCTGTATACTGCACCAGGTTTTGGTGAGAACTTTTACTTAACTCCAACCTCGCCGTGTTTGCAAGGCGGAGATAATGGGTTACTCATAGGAGCTCTGGGATCGCAGCCCACAATTCGACCAAACCTTCAACCATAAAGATGGGAACGTGAGGGCGTTAAGATTGTATAAATCTCGTACGTGTGGCAATAAATCCGGATTCAAACCCGTTCATCAAGAGGTAAAATAGTAAATAGTATGCGAACCTCAAATAGACTGATATCCCTGCTTCTCTTGTGTGTCACTGCCTATTCTCAGGTGGGAACCTGGGAAAAAATTCCAACGCTCACTGAAATCAGAACCATGTTACCAGTGAAAGATGAAATAATTATGGCCAGCGATGGTGGTCTGCTTGTATTCAATAAGGCAGATGGCTTGTTTAGCTATGGAGTAGAAAATAGACTCACTGAAAATCTCGATCTTACATCCACCTATATTGACTCTGACAGTCTGCTTTGGATAGGAGCCCGGAGCCCTGGTCCAATTGTAGAAGTGATGAATTTAAACAGGTCTCAATTTCTGAGGGTAGAGTTTGTGGATCTGGATGAAACCAACAGTTTTGTACAAGTTGGGGATTCGGTGTATGCAACCTATCGTAACGACCTTGAAGGTGGCGTGTTGCTCTATAGGAAAGGGACAGAGGTTATTGAATATCTAGACATATTTAACAATTTCCCTCATCAGAACACCATGGATCTTGGTTCGGTAGCAGATATTGGATATGTGAATGGGAAACTCTATTTCAGAACAAACCGAGAAATAATTTGGGTTGATTTAGATGGTAGAAATCTAAAAGATCCAGTGAATTGGAATGTAGATGTTATCCCCTCCGGTGCCCCAGAAATCACCAGGAGCCTCCCCTACATGAGCTCTATTCTTCTGGCGGCAGGTAGCTCAATATATGAATATGATTTTGATAATTATCTCCAACTATATTCTTCTGAGAATGAAATTGTAGATATGCATGAATCTCCCACTGAAAGCGAAATACTTATACTTGCAACAAATGTTGGTTTGGAATCCCTTGATTTGCAGAATGGTGTTAGTAGTCAGATTTATACCCTGGCACATATCAATAGTATTGAGAAATATGAGGATGAAATATGGATTGCCAGTACAACTGATTTCCTATCACTTTACCATGATCAGGTGGTTGAGACATATTCAGCAAATCGACCCAGGGACCATAGTTTCAACAAGCTGATGATGGATGCTTCAGACCAGCTAATTGGAGGCGGACCAAATGGATTCAGCATCTTTTCTGATCTGGGGTGGCGAACCATAAAAGCAGGGAGTTTTAACTCTGATTTTGACGAAAGTTTGTATAACTGGAATGAAATGATTGTTGAAACCCTCGATTTTCGAGGAGATACGCCCGTTGAAGACATAGTCATTGATGATTTTGGGAACACATTTTTTACTATTCAGGGTCGTGGCGTTTTCAAACTTGATGATGAGCAGCCTGGAAATTCCAAATATTTTGGTTCATCTGATGGCAGCCTCGAGCCAACCTTCGATGGCGCTGAAACGAATTATGTGCTGCCAGGGCAGATGTCTATTGACAGCAGGCAGAATGTTTGGGTAACCACAAAATTTGTCAGGGAAGGGGGCGGGGTTGTCAGTATTTTGACTCCTGAAGATAGTGTGTATCACATATACCAATACCAGGGGGGACTCAATAGCCGATCGGTGAAGTCTATTGCAATAGATGATAAGGATATGGTCTGGCTCGGCTCGCAGGTTCGATCTGATCTTCAAGCTTCTGGGGGTATTGATTTTCTGGAGGTTGTTGATGGATCCTTTGGAAATGAAATGGCAATAAACGTTTCACACCTTTCTACCGACTCACCCCTAGCCTCAAATGAAATATTGCAGCTTGAAGTGGATACTCATAATACCTTATGGATTCTCACGCCTTCTGGTGTGCAAAGCATGCCGCTTCCAGACAGGTGGCTCACAAGCTCAGAGCTAAAAAATCACGCCAGTCTCTATATGACACCTAAAGAAACTGACTATTACTACTATTGGCAGTTGACGGATTATAACGTCACAAGTTTTGAAATAGATAAAAGGGGGAATCATTGGTTCCTATCTGACAATTCAGGCGTCCATGTTTTACAGGACAATGGGCGATGGATTAATGGAGGTTACGGCTATAACACAGGCAACTCAGGCCTGCTGGACAATGAGATTTATTCTGCAGCATTTGATGGAAAGACTGGACAAACCTATTTATCTACTCCCAAGGGTATCTCTATCTTGCACACACCATTTGCACAACCCAAAGAGACCTATTCCAGCATGCATATTTATCCACAACCTTTTAATCCGGACATACATGAGAAAGTCATTATCCAGGGCCTGATGGACAATTCCACAGTAAGAATTCTTACTATTCAGGGTACCCTGGTAAAAGAACTGACCTATCTAAACGAGGATGTACAAGGCTACGAAGCTCAATGGGATGGTCGAGATGTAGCAGGGGATAAGGTTGGGAGTGGCGTTTACATTTTGTTTCTGTTTAATGGTGAAGGAGAAGCAGCCAGCCAGAAAATTGCTGTGCTCCGATAACCACGATTATACAATTTGACAAAAAAAACGAGGAATAAATCCTCGTTTTTTTCTATCAATATCTGTTAAAAAAAAATTAATCATTCATCTCTGTGATGTAGCGTTCTGCTTCCAGAGCTGCCATACATCCGTTGCCTGCTGCTGTGACAGCTTGACGATAGACGTGATCGCGTACATCACCTGCTGCGAATACAC
>JABMOS010000094.1 GCA_013203185.1 Fidelibacterota bacterium
CTGCTGCTCGTTTGAACGGCCTGAGTTATTCCATATTGATGAATGGTTTAAAGAAAAGTAGTATTGATCTCAATCGTAAAATGTTAGCTGAAATCGCTGTTACAGATCCAGTTGGTTTCGCTTCGATTGTAGCAAAAACTAAATAAACCACAGTTAGGATCGCGTATGTCGCTTTTCGAAAAAGTGGACGACTTACGCTCGGAATTCAAGCAAGCGTTGGCATCAAGTCCAGCGCTTTCTGATTTAGAGCGGATGAAGCAAAAATATTTGGGTCGCAAAGGCGTTCTCAATGATCTTTTCAAGAAGATCGTTGAAGTCGAAACCAATCGTCGTGGCGAATTTGGAAGTGTGATCAACCAGCTCAAGCTGGATATCCACGATCTCATAGAAGAACGGATCAATGAGCATCGCTCTGAAACGATGTCAATTAGTTCAGTTGATGTTACGTTGCCCGGTGTTGAATATGAGCGTGGCACTCTACATCCCATTGAAAGTACACTTCGAGATTTTAAGCAAATCTTTCATCGACTCGGCTTTTCCGTTGCCGAAGGACCTGAGATTGAAACGCAGTGGCGTAATTTCGACGCACTGAACTTTCCACCAGAACACCCTGCTCGTGATATGCAGGATACCTTCTTTCTGAAAAATGACTCCGTTCTGCGGACTCACACATCGCCTGTTCAGGTTAGACTCATGTTGGAGGAGAAACCTCCCATACGATCCATCATGCCTGGACGTGTATATCGGAATGAAGCCATCGATGCCGGACATTATTGTCTGTTTCATCAAGTTGAAGGTCTCTACGTCGATAAGCATGTGACCATGGGTGAGCTGAAAGCCACATTGGAACTATTTTGCCGAGAATATTTTGGTGAAAATGTGAAACTACGGTTTCGACCCAGCTTTTTTCCCTTCACCGAGCCCAGCAGTGAGATGGATGTATCCTGTTTCCTCTGTGGAGGTAAGGGATGCCGTGTATGTAAGCAAACAGGCTGGCTGGAAATAGGCGGCTGTGGAATGGTGGACCCCAATGTTTTCAAGGCGGTCAATATTGACTCCGAAGCATACACAGGCTATGCCTTTGGCATGGGAATCGAACGTATTGCCATGATGAAATATGGTATTACAGACATACGACTTCTTTTTGAGAACGATGTACGCTTCCTCAAACAATTTTAATATGATGGTATGTTCCACCTGATATCAGGTTAGAACGTGGATGGATCCTTATGAATATTTCATACAACTGGCTCAAAGAATACATCGACATTGATCTAGAACCTGCAGTTCTGGCAGAAAAATTGACGGATGCAGGCTTGGAAGCGGTCATTGTGGAAACCTTGCCCGAATTCTTTAAATCAATAGTTGTGGGTCATGTGGTTTCCAGGGAAAAACATCCTGACGCTGATAAACTCAGTGTATGTATGATTGATCTGGGTGATGGAGAGCCCAAACAAATTATTTGCGGTGCTCCAAATATAGATACTGGGCAAAAGGTCCCAGTGGCCACAATTGGAACTACTTTCCCAGATGGGATGAAGATCAAGAAAGCCAAGCTGAGAGGAGTGGTTTCCAATGGCATGGTGTGTTCAGAACGTGAATTGGATCTATCTCAGAATCACTCTGGCATCATGGTGCTAGATGAGACTGCTGAGCTGGGTATGGACATGGTGTCATATCTTTCAGGGAATGATGTAAGTATTGAGCTAGACCTCACTCCTGATCGTTCCGATGCTCTTGGTCATATTGGTGTGGCCCGAGATTTAGCAGCACTACTTGGACTGGAAATGCATAAGCCAACCGTAGCTATCAAGGAATCCTCTACACCAAGCTCAAGTATTATTTCAGTTGAGATACAAGATCCCCAGGCTTGTCCACGATATGCAGCTCGCATCGTGAAGGGTGTAAAAATAACTGAATCTCCCACGTGGATGCGACAAAGACTCCAGGCTGTTGGAATTCGTTCCATTAATAATGTGGTGGATGCTGCCAATTATGTGCTTATGGAAACGGGTCATCCACTACATACCTTTGATTTACGGTATATCGAAGGTGGCAAAATTGTGGTACGGAAGGCCACTGATAAAGAGAAAATTACCACACTGGATGGCAAAGCGCGAGAATTGGATGATTCTGTCCTGTTGATCTGTGATGGCAAAAAGCCAGTGGCTGTTGCAGGAATTATGGGTGGTGAAAATTCAGAAGTAAAGGATGACACCATCGACCTCCTGCTAGAAAGCGCCTATTTTGATGCAGTAGTTGTCCGTCGTGGTGCAAAAAAGCTACAACTGTCCACAGACGCCTCACATCGTTTTGAACGGGGTACCGACCCGAATGGTATTCCTTATGCTCTAGACCGCCTGGCTGCTCTCATCATTGAACTGGCAGGAGGGGAGGTCACCCAGGGACAGGTTGATGCATACCCCACCATCATAAATCCGCTGGAAATCAGTTTTCGTGGGAAAAGATGCAATGACATCCTAGGCACAACTATCGATGTTGCCACCATTTCCAGGATACTGAATGGTCTGGAACTATCCCACACTGAGAAAGATGGCGTATTCCAGGTGAAGGTGCCAACTTTCCGCCCTGATATTACAAGAGAGATTGATCTGGTGGAAGAAATTGGGCGTATCTATGGATACAATAATATTCCTTTGCCCCAACATTTTAGCATTGCCAACAAGATCAACAAAAAAACACCAGATCAGATGCGAGAGAAAATCATTGATCATTTAGCCGCTGTTGGTTTTAATCAAATCTACGGGAATGGTTTACTGGCTGTTGAGGAGCATCCCACTGTCTTTGGCGATGAGGAAGCCCTGTTATTAGCAAACCCATTGTCCAGAGATATGGCCTCCATGCGGTCCTCGTTGCTCATGGGCATTGCCAAGGTCGCAGACTACAATATTAACCGCCGTCAGTCCGACTTGAAATTATTTGAGCTGGGGCAGGTTAGTACGCTTGATATGGACTCTGATACTGGTGCACGCGAAACCAGTCATCTAGGTATACTTATCTCTGGTGAGCTGCAAAGCAAACAATGGTCTCAGGAAAGTATTGCCGTCGATGTATTCCAGATGAAGGGGATGCTGCACTCTATTTACAAAGATTTATTTGGTCAGGAGATTCACTTCCAATCTATTGAACACACCCTTTTTAATGACTCTATTGGTGTCTTCACTGGAGATGATAGGATTGGCGTTCTGGGGGAATTAAAGCAGATCAATCAGAAATTGAAAAGTGTTAATGGCATTTATGCTGAGATCAGAATTGCTGAAAACCTTGGTCTGGAACAAAATATCCAATATGAACAGGTGTCCATTTATCCCACTGTGGAGCGGGATTTATCTATTCTAATCGATTCTAATATTGCTTTTAGTCAAATCGATGAGACTATTCAAAAAAATGCTGGTAAGTCCTTAGTATATAGTCGTTTATACGATATCTATGAAGGAAAATCTATTGCAAGTGGCAAAAAAAGTCTTAC
>JABMOS010000095.1 GCA_013203185.1 Fidelibacterota bacterium
ATTAAAATCTCTGTGTCTTAGCGTTCTCTGCGAGAGGAAATAAAGTGTTTATGAAGTATTGCCTGTGGAGAAATTGATTATTTTCGCTGAGTCGCAAAGCCGCAAAGCCGCAGAGCTTAAGAGCATTTTTAAATTAATTTCTGTGTCTTAGCGTTCTCTGCGAGAGGAAACGAAATGACTAGGAAACATCCACCATGAATAATATAAATAAAAAAGTCCACATCATCAGTCTTGGTTGCGTCAAGAATACAGTTGATAGCGAGATTATTGCAGGCGGATTGGAGTCTGCAGGTATCGATCTGGTCGAAGAGGCTAAAGATGCCACTATCATCATCATAAACACTTGTGGGTTTATTGGTGATGCCAAGCAGGAATCCGTAGAAATTATACTGGAAGCTGCCCAGTTCAAGACGGAAGGTAAACTTGAAGAACTTCTCGTAGCAGGCTGTCTATCAGCACGTTACAAGAAAGAACTCACCCGCGAAATGCCTGAAGTTGACAAGTTTTTCGTAACCGAAGATTTTAGAAATATATTTGAATATATCGCCTCCAAACCCCATCTGGCAGATGATCCTGATCATCGGAGAAAGCTGTTGACACCTCGTCATTATGCCTATCTCAAGATCAGTGAGGGTTGTGATAATGTCTGTAGTTTTTGCGCCATACCATTGATGCGGGGCAAGCAGCGGAGTCGCGACCCGGAATCGCTTGTTAGCGAGGCACATTCGCTGGTTTCTCGCGGTGTGAAAGAAATGATAGTTATTGGTCAGGATACAACCACCTATGGTTGGGACCTGAGACCCAAGCGCTACCTCCATGATCTCCTGTCAGAATTGGACCAGGTTGAAGGTCTGGAATGGATTCGTTTACACTATGCACACCCTTCCCATTTTTCCAGGAAGCTTATTCCAGTCTTTAAAAATGCCAGACGGTTACTGCCTTACCTGGATATTCCTGTTCAACATGCCTCTACAAATATGCTGACATCAATGAAGCGGGGATTAGATGCTGATGGATTAAGAAGACTGTTGCTTGAGCTGCGACAGGAGATCCCACACCTTAAATTGAGAACCTCAGTCATCGTCGGCTTCCCTGGTGAAACCGAAGAAGATTTTGAAACCCTCCTAAATTTCCTGGAGGAAATCCAGTTCGATCGCCTCGGTGTTTTCACCTATTCAGAAGAGGAAGACACCAGTGGTGCCGATCTTGAGGATGATGTTTCCCATGAAGTGAAGGTTGCACGTATGGATGCGGTGATGGATCTCCAGCATAGCATTTCATTCAATAAAAACCAGGAACTCATTGGACAGGAACTAGATATCATCATTGACGCTCCTGACCCTGATGTTGAAGGCCAAATGCTGGGTCGTTCCATCTGGGATGCACCTGATATTGACCAACAAGTGTTCGTAACTGGTGTGTATGAGCCAGGTACTGTGGTAAAATTGAAGATTGAAGACGCTGGCGCCTATGAGCTATACGCATCTGCTCTAGACAGCACCTTTATTCCACTGGGCACTATTAACTAAATCCGTAAATCGCATTCCGAATGTGATAATTCATGCTGGCATAAGTATGTGGAAATGCTTATATCTCAGCAACTTTCAACACATAATCAGGAGACGATTTGACCGATAAAAAATCCAAAGTAATATATTTAATCGATGGTTCGGCCCTGGTCTATAGATCACATTTTGCATTTATCAGGAACCCATTGATCAACTCCAAGGGGCAGTTGGTGAGTGCCATATTTGGTTTCATGAATGCCATGCTGAGACTTATGACTCGCGAGAATCCAGAATATTTGGCTGTGGTTATGGATACCAAAGAGAAGACCTTTCGACACAAACAATATCCGGATTACAAGGCCACCCGTGAAAAGATGCCTGACGAGCTGGCAGCCCAATTGCCTGTCATAGATGATATTGTCACCAAACTCAATATACCTTATTTGAAACGTGAAGGTTTTGAAGCAGATGATATAATAGGAACTCTCTCGAAACTTGCGGCTGAGCAGGGCTTTGATGTGAGGGTCCTATCAGGTGATAAAGACTTTGCCCAACTGGTTAATGACCAGGTGCACGTGGTTAACCCCAAGGACAACAAGTCCTGGACTCCAGCATATGTTGAAGAAAAATGGGGCGTACCGCCAGAAAAGATCATCGATTTGCTGGGACTCATGGGAGATGCCTCTGATAATGTGCCTGGTGTGCCTGGTGTCGGTCCTAAAACTGCTGTGAAGCTGATTCAGGAGCATGGGACCATGCTCGAGCTATACGAAAAGTTGGATGATGTGAAAAATCCAAAATTGAAGCTCAAGCTGGAAGAGAATAGAGAAAAGGCAATGTTGTCTCGTGAATTGGTCACCATTAAAACCGATATGGATGATATGCCCAGTTGGGAAGAAATTCGCATTGAATCCATGGATATAGATGCTGCTCGGAGTGTTTTTCAGGAATTTGAACTCTTTAACCTCATGAAGCCCCTGGATGAGGTTCGTGCCCTTTATTCAACAGGTGATGTGCCTGCTCGGGAGGAAAGATCTCGGACTTATACTGTGGTTAAACACATCCCTGAACTGATAGAACTTGTGGAAACCCTGAAGACCAAGGAAATGGTCGCCTTCGATTTGGAAACTACCAGTCTGGATGTGCTCACTACAGAGATTGTTGGACTATCTTTTGCCTGGGAGGCCAATAGTGCAGTCTACATAGCTGTGAAATATCCCAATCCACCAGATGGATGCTTTACTGCAGAGGATATCCATATTGTATTGAGGGAGCTTAAGCCTTTCTGGGATTCTGAGACCATCAAAAAAACGGGTCACAATCTCAAATTCGATTTATCCGTCCTGAAAAGTTATGGGATTGAGGTAGCCGGGGTTGGTTTTGATTCACAAATCGCTGGGTACCTAGTGAATCCAGGTGGACGTGGCTATGGGATGAATGACCTCAGTGTCCAGTATTTGGGCATTGATCCCATCCATATCGAAGCATTAATAGGCAAGGGTAAAGATCAAATTACCATGGATTTGGTTAGTCTGGATGTCATCAGTGAATATGCAGCTGAAGATGCAGACATCTCCTACCAACTCTATGACATTCTCGCTGAAAAAATTGAGACGGATAATCTTAGTTCAGTTCTCAACGACATAGATCTACCCCTAATCCCAGTCCTCATGGATATGGAGCGTGAAGGGACTTTTGTTGATGCCAAAATCTTGAATGATATGTCAGAAAGTCTGGGACTGGAGCTGGTTAGACTTGAGAAGGCAATATTCGAAGAAGCCGGGGAAGAGTTTAATGTGGCATCTCCCCGCCAGGTAGCTGAGATTCTTTTTGAGAAAAAGGGAATCAAGCCCATCCGCAAGACCAAAACTGGGTACTCCACTGATGTGAATGTCCTCCAAATACTAGCCAAGGAACATGCCATCCCACGCTACATGCTGGATTATAGGCAAGTTGCCAAACTAAAATCCACTTATACTGACACATTACCTTTGCTGATTCATGAGAAAACAGGTAGAATTCATTCCAATTTTAACCAGACTATTGCTGCCACAGGCCGCTTGAGTTCCACCAATCCTAATTTCCAGAACATACCAGTTCGCACTGAATTGGGCAGGGATATCCGTAAGGCTTTTAAAGCTCAGTCCCAGGGTTGGAAAATTCTAGCAGCTGATTATTCACAAATAGAACTCAGGCTAATGGCCCAGTACTCAAAGGATGAACGTCTCATTGAAGCCTTTAAAAATGGTGAAGACATCCATACTGCCACAGCCGCCCATGTCTTTGGTACAGACCTTTTTGGGGTGTCAGCTGATCAACGTCGCCGCGCCAAGGTTGTGAATTTTGGGATCATGTATGGTGCGGGTCCGTTTAGAATGTCCAATGAGCTGGAAATTAGCAGGGGAGAAGCTGCTGAATTGATCAGTGATTACTTTAACACCTATCCTGGCATTCGAAATTATCTGGATGAAACCATCGAGTTCGCCCGTGAGAATAAATTTGTTCAGACTCTCTTCGGCAGAAAGCGACCCGTCCCTGATATTGATGCTTCAAATCGTATGAGTAGGGAGGGAGCAGAACGAATCGCTACCAATATGCCTATCCAGGGAACTGCAGCTGACATCATCAAATTGGCTATGATTCAGGTGCACAAGCGACTTAAGGCTGAGGGATTGAAGAGCAAGATGATCCTCCAGGTTCATGATGAACTGGTATTTGAAGTTCCAGAGGATGAAATTGAAGCGCTTACCCCCCTGGTTAAAGAGACCATGGAGCATACTGTTGACCTGGACATTCCCCTCACCGTTGATATTGGGATAGGGGACAATTGGTTGGAAGCACATTAGATCTTATCTGAAACAATTACCCATAAAGCCCCAATTAACTAGTTAATAAATATTCCGAATTAACTAACTCGCATTATATTTTGGGCACATGTTATTTGTTTAATCAATTTGGTGATTCATTAAGTGGTCCTGAACCAGGATTGTTTAATTGAAATATGTTGCACGCTGCTGCTTCGGTCTAGATGTCTGGATCTTGTTTTCAGGGGGCAATAATTTAGTAGAAATGATTTATATGAGACATTCTGTTGATGGAGGATCTGTCATGAAGAGGTTGACCATAATCACTCTTGCTGTATGCTTGCTGGTACAGGTTGGTTTTGCTCAGAGCAAGTTGGGTCAAACAGGGGCACAGTTCTTAAGTGTGGGTTCAGATGCCTGGGCAGGCGGTATGGCTGGAGCCATGACCGTTGTAGAAATGGCTAGTGCATCTCTTTTGTTTAATCCAGCAGGTATGGCGCGCATGGATTCTCGCATAAGTGTTACCGCCAGCCAGAATCAGTGGATCGCTGATATTAACCACAATCTTTTTACTGTGGCCATTCGGCCAGCAGATGGCAAATATGGAGTTCTGGGTGCCTCCTTGATCTCAGTTGATTATGGCGAGCTGCAGGGGACCATGGTTTGGGACAATGCGAAAGGTTATATAGATACTGAGTTGCTCACGCCTTCGTCCTATGCATTAGGTGTAGGATATGCAGCTGTTCTCAATGATAAATTCTCAGTAGGTGGTCAGTTAAAATATATTGGTCTGGATTATAGTCGCAGTGTCTACCCTGATATTAACGAGAATGCTGACACGGTGAAGAGCCACATTGCCTATGCCAGTGCTTTTGACTTTGGGACCCTGTTCAGGACGGGCTGGCACAGTCTGGCATTTGGTATGTCCATGCGAAACTTTTCCAATGAAGTAAGGTTTGAGAAAGAGGCTTTTCAGCTACCCCTCACTTTTAGTATCGGTATTGGTATGGATGTTTTTGATCTGGTCCGCCAGCGTATGGGAAATCAGCAACTTATGGTCACCCTGGATGCTCAACATTATCGATCTAGCCCGGAACAGATTCTTATGGGCATCGAGTATAGGCCATTGTCCGCTCTGGCATTAAGGGCTGGCTTATATACCAGCGAGGATGAGAATTCAGGGTCATTTGATGAAAATGATCTCAGTTTCGGTTTCGGTATCAATCAATTCGGTCTGGCATTGGATTATGCCTATACACCCATGGGTGTGTGGAATGAGGTTCATCGCATTTCTGCACGGTTCTCATTCTAAGGCTGGGGGAGAATATCATGATGACATTAAGAAAAATCTGGACCCTGATCGTATTGGCAATTTCGCTTTCAATCGTGTTTGCCGGTCAAACTGGAAAAATCTCAGGAAAGATCATTGATGCTGAAACGGATGAGGCTTTGCCAGGAGTCAATATAATCATTAATGAATTGGGTGTTGGCGCTTCTTCAAGTATCGATGGCTCCTATTTTATCATTAATATAAAACCTGGAATCTATACCGTTCGCTTTTCCATGATTGGTTATGCTCCAGTCACCACCGAAAACGTTCTGGTGGCAATGGATCAAACCACTCAAATCGATCTTTCTATGACGACTGAGAATCTCACCATGGATGAAATTCGCGTTGTTGCCACAAGACCTGCTGTTGTGAAGGATTTATCTGGATCACAATTATATGTGAACAAGGCCACTATCGAAGCTATGCCTGTGGATAATATTAGCAGTGTGGTTGGCCTTCAGGCAGGTGTTGAAGGGGTTTCTATCAGAGGAAGTGGAAGTTCACAAACCGCCTTCATCGTAGATGGATTTCAAATGAATGATGGCCGTTCAAACAGCCCTAATGTGACACTTTCACTAAGTTCAGTCAAGGAAATACAAGTCCAGGCAGGTGGTTTCAATGCTGAATATGGGAATGTCAGATCCGGTGTCATCAATGTTGTTACTGCAGAAGGATCTCCTGATAAATATTCAGGTACACTCACCTATTACTACCAGCCAGCAGCGCCCAAAAATTATGGCATTTCGCCCTATGATCGTGATTCCTATTTTCTGAGACCTTATCTCGATGACGCCGTTGCCTGGAAGGGTACCAAGGGTGAAACCTTTGTGGATGAGAATGGCAACCATGAATGGGATTCAGGTGAGTCGTTTGAGGACTTCAATGGCGATGGCACCTGGACGGGATGGAGCCTCAGTGAACAGGATCAATATACATTTTTCGAAGGGTGGAATGCCATTTCACTGAGATCGCTTGAGAATGATGATCCATCAGATGATTTAACCCCTATGGAAGCACAGAGAGAATTTGTCTGGAAGCATCGGAGAACTGGATTTTTAACAGATCCGGACCACACACTTGATTTTGGTTTTGGGGGACCTGTACCTGGTTTCAAGAATGGTAGCAAATTAAGGTTTTATCTTAGTCATCGCAGCTCCAACACTGCATTTGTGGTTCCACTCTCAAGGGATAATTATGCAGCCAGCACAACGCGATTAAAGGTAAATTCTGATATCAACAATCAGATGAAATTAACGCTTTCTCTTCAGTATTCTGTTGATGAATCTGTCAGTCCCTACTCATGGACCACAACGCCTACAGGATCCGTTCTAAGTGGGGTCTGGGAGGTTGCGAATCTAGTATCTGGTGGCAGCGATGTGCTTTTTATGCCTGACTACTATAGTCCTTCCGACCTGTATAAGACAAATATTGGCCTCAAGTTTAACCACATGGTCAATCAGAATAGCTTTTACGATGTGGTCTATCAGTATTTACATAGTAAGTACTGGACATTCGAAACTGAATTACGAGATACTTCCCTTACAGAGATATCGACTGGAATTTGGCGCGATGAAGCACCTTTCGGTTATAATGCTGGGGAATGGATGAATCTGGGAAGAGATAGCAGTATCATTCAGACACATTCATTGAAAGTGGACTATACCAACCAGGTCAATACAACGAACCAGCTTAAAACAGGCGTCATTATTAAATACACGGATCTGAACATTCGCTCATTCACGGAGAGTGACAAGGACACCTGGTCAAGGACACAGGTCTACGATAGGGGACCATTCAGTATCGCAGCTTATGTTCAGGATAAACTGGAATACGAGGGCTTTATTGCCAATGTGGGTCTACGCGCTGAATACAACGATCCCAATGCTCCAGTTTATGCAATCAGCGATTATGCTCAGCAGTATGCAGCAGGATTTGGTCAAGATATTGAAGATGATGCCCCAACTGAAGCTTCCAAAGCCTTCTGGACATTGAGTCCCAGATTGGGTGTTTCTCACCCCATTACAAACAAATCAAAATTGTATTTCAATTATGGCCATTTTCATTCTACGCCTAGTTCAACCTATCGCTATCGTCTCCAGCGAGAATTTAATGGTCAAGTCACCTCCATTGGAAACCCCAATCTTGAATTGGAGCGGACCATCGCCTATGAGTTGGGGTATTCACACAGTATTTTTGAAGATTACCTCATAAATATAGCGACATATTACAAAGATGTATCTAATCAGAGTAGTTGGGTACGTTACACCAGTTTTTATGGTCAGACCAACTACCTCAGGGCCGAAAATGATAATTATGAAGATATACGTGGCATTGAACTGACCCTTGAAAAGATCAGGGGTGATTGGTTTAGCGGGTTTATCAATTACACATACATCGCACAGTCATCCGGGTATTTTGGATCACAAGTCTATCATGAAGATCCAGGTCGTCAATTTGAACTGGATAAGGAAAATCCACAGGATAGCCGAAGTATACCAAGACCCTATGCTCGTATGAATCTCGCTTTTCATACCCCAGGTAATTTTGGACCGAAAATCGCAGGTTTCTACCCCCTGAAGAATTGGAATATGAGTGTGCTGGGAAGTTATAAGGCAGGTTCTTCAACAGAGATTGAAGTCGAAGGCAAATCGGAGCGATTTTACCTCTCCTGGGTTGATTACTATAATTTCAATGCAAAACTATCCAGAGTTTTCGAATCGGAGATGGGAGATGTTGAGTTTTTCATGGATATCAGCAATCTCCTGGATACGAAGCGGTTAAGCTCAACTGGATTCTCAGATTCTCGAGATAGTCGAGACTATTACAATTCATTAAGACTTCCCTGGGAGGAAGGCACTAACAAGGGCAATGATCTCAGGGGTGAATATCGCGAATGGGATGTTGAATATAGGGAGTTTGTGACTGTTGAAGCTCTCACCGATATGCAGGGTACTCCAGCCTCTCATCAGATCTATTGGGAAAGCTCATCAGATACCTACTTTGAGTGGGATGATGATACCAATGATTGGTCCACAATGAGTCAGTCGACCATTGACATGCTTGTTGAGGATAAAGCCTACATCGATATGCCCAATATCCGCTCTATGACTTTTTTAACGCCCCGCCAGATCACACTTGGCATAAGAATCAAGTTTTGAGGATCTGAATCATGAAAAAGCTAAGTACACTAATACTTGTCATCGGATTCATTGTTGCCTCCCTTCAAGCCCAAATTGCTGGAACAGAGAAGCGTTATATCCGTGTTGGAAGTCTACAATCACACTTTAGTGCCTATGGTTCCGAGAGGGCCTGGACAGGAGTCTATTATGAAGGATTACGCTGGCCGGCTCAATATTCTTTTCAAGACAACTCAGTTATTAAAAGAGCATGGGTGGCCTGTGAAGATTTTGTAAACGAAGAAGGTGTCCAATTTTCCAATTTTGCCACCTACTTCTACCAGGGAGATGAAGGAATATCCCTGTTTCCCATGGCGCTTTATCAGACTGGAAGTTTTCTGCCTCCCACAGTTGTGGTGGATGGTCAGGACCTGACTTCTATTCATGCTTCAGAGATTGATACGCTGGTACCTGATCAGATTCCAGATCGCATCATCAGGAATGTTGTAAATACATCTATGGGGTTGACGCAGGAGCGAACCATATACGCTTTTAGCCAACAGTACCATGACAACTACTTCATCAAGGTATTTACCTTTACCAATACAGGCAACACAGACTGGGATGAGGAGATTGAACTCACAGATTCTCTCCGGGGGGTACGTATTGGCTGGGGGACTAGATATAGTCTGGGAAGAGAGGGTGTATCAAATGTTGATGGTGCCCAGTCCTATGGTAAACATAGTTGGGTAACCCGCAGGGGGGAGACCTACCCACAGAACCATCTGGAAGAGATCACAGAAGCAGACCCGGTCAAAGATTGGATTCGGGCTGGATTCTCCTGGTTAGGACAATCCAATGATATTACCTGGGATAATATTGGTGCCCCGGCACTGGCCACCAATGGGAGACTTACTTCACCTCATCATACTGGTTCAGCGGTACTGCATGTGGATGTGAGTGCAAATGATCCCAGCGATGATGTGAATCAACCTGTATTTCTGGGATGGCATGCAGGGGATACGTATCCCAGCGTTGGCTATCAACGAGAGCAGGATATTCCAGGAATGGCTGCAGTTTATAGCATGCTCAGCGGAAATCCCCATGGTGGGCCCACAAATGGTGGCTCAACGCGCATGGATGAAGAGAATCTTGAATCCATCACTCATCGTATAGATCCTTACACCGTCCATGGCGATGGCGGTGGAACCAATGTGATGATGACCTACGGACCCTTTGATCTGGCACACGGTGAAAGCGTGGTACTCATAGAGGCTGAAGGAATCAATGGTCTGGGAAGGGATTTGTGCGAGGAGGTAGGAGTAAGATGGCTGGAGGCCTATAAAGATCCAGCCGATACGGGTCCTTTCAACCTTCCTGATGGTAGCACCACTACTGATAAGGACGTTTACAAGAATACCTGGGTATACACGGGAAAAGATTCTATCATGAAAACCTTCGGTCGCGCCCTGCGTAATTTTGATAGTGGGTTTGATATTCCTCAACCCCCTCAGCCACCCACCTATTTCAATGTGGAATCAGGAGGTGATAAGATTTCCCTGAGTTGGTTATACAGTCCATCTGAAGAGGATCCAAATTTTGGTGGCTACAGACTGTATAGAGGAATCGGTAGTGCAGATACAACCCATGAGGAGATCTTTGCCTGTGGCTATGGTACTGAGAACCCCACACTTGTTTATGAATATGATGATTTGAGCCCATCTAGAGGGCAATCCTATTACTACTATATTGTCGCCTTTAATGATGGAAGCAACAATCAAACTGACCTCAATCCAAAGGGACCATTGCACAGTAGCCGATACTATACTCAGACCACACAACCAGCCACCCTACAGAGACAGGCTGGATTGTCTCTGGATGATATTCGGATTGTACCAAATCCTTTTAATATTAGAAGAAGCGGTACCAAATTGGACTTTGTGAGAGAGCCAAACATGCTGGGATTTCTGGATATCCCGGGTCAGTGTACCATCCGCATATACACCGAGAGGGGAGATCTGGTCAAAACCATCGAGCATACCAATGGAACGGGTGATGAGTATTGGAGGCAAGTAACCGATCACAGACAAACAATTGTTAGCGGTGTATACCTGGCACACTTTGAATTGCCAGATGGGAGATCGACATACAGGAAATTTCTCGTTATCAGGTAGATCCGTAGTGAGAAAATGAAGTTAATAAAGTTTATGTATTAACTGATTGTCGGTTATATTTACGGCAAGAAATTAGTTAGGGAAAATTTTTTGAGTTCCGCTTTAATGTTGACGAATTGGAAAATTTGTGTTCAAAAGCATTATAAATCGAGGATTAGGAAATGAAGAAGCTGTATAGCCTGTTGCTCATGTGTTTATTAAGCACAGCAATATTTGCATCAACTACAGGTAAGATCTCTGGTGTTGTCACTGATACTGAATCAGGGGAGGTCCTGATAGGTGTGAACGTCATCATTAGCGAACTAGGCGTGGGAGCTGCCACGGATATGGATGGTTACTTCGCCATTCTCAATGTGCCACCGGGATCCTTTAGTCTTTCGGCTAACTACATCGGATATGGGACGGTCACCTATAGTGATGTTGAAGTGAGGATTGATCTAACCACTACCCAGAATTTTAAGCTTTCTTCACTTGCCCTTGAAGGGGAAGTAGTGGTCATTGAAGCCACAAAGCCTGTGGTCCAAAGGGACGTAGCCTCGAGTCAACGGAATGTATCTGCAAGTGAGATAGTTGACATGCCTGTGAATAGTGTCAGCGATGTTGTGGGTCTTCAGGCAGGTGTTGAAGGTCTGTCGATTCGAGCTGGTGGCGCAGACGAGATGGTTCTCATGATGGATGGCATCACTCTAAAAGACGATAGAACAGGTGAGCCTGTTACTGGTATTTCCTTGAGTTCTGTAAAAGAAGTCATGATTCAATCGGGTGGTTTTAATGCAGAATATGGCGATTTGCAGGCCGGTCTTATCAATGTGGTTACCCGCGAGGGAAGTAAGGATAAGTATTCATTTTCACTCTCCTATAGATA
The DNA here is from genome assembly GCA_013203185.1 of Fidelibacterota bacterium. Classification (GTDB taxonomy): domain Bacteria; phylum Fidelibacterota; class UBA8477; order UBA8477; family JABMPR01; genus JABMPR01. The sequence goes on from JABMOS010000095.1 coordinate 11,798, forward strand.
TAGTCCACCTGCCCCCAAACATTTTGGCATGTCTATGTTTGACGAAGATGCCTATTTTATGCGACCCTATCTGGACGATGATGTTGCCTGGACAGGTACCGACAATGGTGCCTGGGATGAGTATACACAATCTCAATATCCAACCTTTAGTGGCTGGAATACCGTTTCGGAACAACTCCTTTCAAATGAAGATCCCACAGACGATTTAACTCCTGCAGGTGCCAAGCGGTTGTTTGAATGGCAAGCCCGACGTGAGGGTAATATAACCAAACCTGACTATAAGTTTGATATGGGTATCGGTGGTCCGGTGCCTCTTATTGGAAAGGCTCTGGGAAATATGCGGTTCTTCGCATCCTACAATGGCAAGCAGAATATGTATCTGGTGCCTCTGTCCCAGGATGGTTACAGGGACTGGATCGGAAATTTGAAGTTAACATCTGATATCAGCACAAAAATAAAACTGTCAATCAACGCCTTTGCAAAAAATATAACCGCTTCCACATCGAGTGGTTCTGGACAACCCGACTATTTCTCCAGTGTTTGGGGAGTAGCCAACATCTTCAGCACAAATTCACAGCAATCATGGAAGCTTTTGTATCCTGACTATTATTGTTCGACAGAAATTAATACCCGTATGGTGTCTGGAAAGTTAACTCATCTCCTCAATACAAATTCCTATTATGAAGGAATTCTGGAGTATTCCCAAACCGCTTATAACACTAATCCTGGTCCCCGACGCGAATCCACACTATATGATTTATTTCCCGGTACTGAAGAATTTCTCACAGATGAAGGTCCCTTTGGTTTTGATGATGGAACCTCAGAGTCAGTTGCTGGAATATTCTCTATGGGCTTGAAGAGCAATGCCCGGGATACATCAACAACTTCACGCATTAAAGCCAGATTTGATTACACCAACCAAATTGATAAGCATAATCAGATCAAGAGTGGTGCCCAGTTCGAATATATTAATTATGACATGAATTATGGTGCCATAAATCCAGTGCTCCCTGTTGGACGCCCATTTAGCACCTGGCAAAGAAGTCCATACCAGTTCGACGTTTATGTTCAGGATAAGCTTGAGTTTGAAGGATGGATTGCAACACTGGGTCTCCGTGGTGAATACTTTGATCCAAATACAGATTGGTATGATGTAGATGTCTATGACCCTTCCTTTTATTCATCCAGCTATGATCCAGCAACTGAAGATGCAATACCCACCAGGGCAGCCAAGGGTACATTCACTTTGCTACCCAGACTTGGTATTTCTCACCCCATAACGGTCAATTCAAAGCTGTATTTCAACTATGGTCATATGCGCCAAAAATTTAATGCAGATGAATTGTTTGGTGTTCGGCGATATACTGACAGGAGTATAGCCTCAATTGGAGATCCTGAATTGCCACCTGAAAAGACAGTCGCCTATGAAATTGGGTATGACCAGTCTCTTTTTGACCAATACTTGATCCATCTTTCTGGCTACTACAAAGACAAATCTGATCAGTCCAATACGGTTGGCTATAAGAGTAATGCAGTGGACTATGACAGATACGACAACATTTTTTACGAGGACATTCGAGGGTTTGAATTTGAACTTCGGAAGAACAGGGGTGACTGGATCACTGGGTTTGGAAATTACACGTATTCAATTCGGACTTATGGTAATTTTGGTGTGCGTAATTACAACCTTAATCCTGCAGATCAGCGTGAAGAGGAAAATACCTATCGTCCTCAAGGCAAACCACTGCCACAGCCTCGTTTAAGCTTCAATGTTTCCTTGCATACTCCTAGATATTTTGGTCCCGTAATAGGTAGCGGGAAGCTCCTGGCAAATTGGCATCTGGCTTTCACTGGGAATTGGAAGGCTGGTGCTTATTCCAGCTATGGAAATGTTCCAGGAATTATTAATAATGTCCGCTGGAAAGACACCTACAATGTCAACTCAAAACTTTCCAAAACTTTTCACATGGGTGATATTGATTTGACCTTCCTGGCTGAGGCATTTAACCTCTTCAATTTCAAGCATTTCTCTACTGCAGGAATGGCCACAGGTCAAAACTATGATGATTACAAGAATTCACTTCATTTCAAAGAGGCAGTCTATGACGAATTAGGCTTTAACCATATTAGTGGCGATGATCGATATGGCGACTATAGACCTGAAGATATTGATTATCAGCCTCTTGATTATCAGAATTCAGCTTACTTCGATGATGGTAGCCCTAGAGGGGGAAAAGAAGGAGTGTACTATTGGACTGAGCAGGAAAATATGTACATGAGCTACTCGGCTGCTGATGGAAATTGGACATCAGTGGATGATGGGACAATTCAAAAGGTCCTTGATGATAAAGCGTATATCTCAAATCCCCCAAATCAATCCCTGATGTTCCTTTCACCACGGGATATTTTTGTTGGTATTAAACTGGCTTATAATTTCTAATTCAATGACTTGCGTAAATAGCATTATTCAAGGGAATAGTATGAAACAAACACTTTCAAGAACCAGAATCAGAAAACTATCAAGCTGGTTTGCATTTCTTCTGATCTTTGCCTTTATCAGCTCAACTCATGCAGCAGAATGGCGGTGGATAAAGATTGGTAGCTTGCATAATTTTTATCAGGCTATTGGATCTGAACCTGAAGAAGATGTCGGTGCTGAACAACAGTTTGGTATGCGCTGGAATGCATTTTATGATCACCAGGACATGCAGGCAGCCAAGGGGATGTGGATTGCCGTTGCCAACTATGAAGATCCCCTTGCCAACACAACCTTTAACTATAAGATTGCTCATTGTGGACCTCGTCCGCGCCCAGAGATTTCAGCCAATGAATTCATGCCCACGGCTTTTGGCATGACTGGAAGATTTGCTGCGCCCACAATCATTGTCGATGGCGAGCTAGCTTCTGACCTTGATTGGGATGATGTTGTGGATGATGGTGGGTTTGATATTAATCAGAGAGCAGACCGCCAAATATATAACTCCGTAAATACCTCAACTGGAATATCATTTGATAGAAATGTTTATGCATTCAGTCAGCAGTATTATGACAACTTTTTTATCTATGAGTACACTTTTGTAAACACAGGTGCTGTGAGCCAGGATGAATCAATTTCGCATAGCAATACCTTGGAAGGTGTGTATTTCCACTGGCAATTTAGAAATGCTGTAGCTGGTGAAGGAACGGTAGAAGGATCAGTAATTGATTACCGGGGGCGACGGGGGTGGGGAACGCCTCAGAATTGTCGTTGGGGTATGAATACTATGAACGATGTTATTGGTGAGAATCCTGATAACCCAACGACCACATCAATGTTTTCCGATGAATTGGGAGAAATGGGTATTGATGAATATGATATAGATGGTGAAATTATGCGTGCCTTTTATTCCTGGCATGGTCGTCATTCCACCTTGAATTATGACAATATTGGCTCTCCAAATATTCAGGGTTACCAGGCAGACGGATTGATGGGCGCTTCTCAGTTTATGGGATCTGTCGTGCTTCACGCTGACACATCACCACAGAATAGTTTTGATGATATCTATCAACCGACGACGACTCGAAAAATTGAATCCAATGACCCTGAAACAGTGAGCAATGATCAATTCAGCAGCTCTCGTATGGAACGAGGCTATACCCAATTTGTAGCAGCTGGTCATGAACCGCTGAGTCAAGCTGAGCAGGTGAAATCCCAGGGACAATTTCCTGATCAATTCTCAACTGCGGGTGGGTATTCACAGACCTGGTCATTTGGACCCTATACCATGGCACCTGGTGACACAGTGCGCATCGTCGTGGCAGAGGGTGTGGCAGGTTTAAGTCGTGCCATGAATCAAAGAATTGGGAATAATTGGTACAAATTTGTAGCTGACGGTCAGCAACTTGATGTTGAAATGCCTGATGGAAGTCCTGTCAAGCTTACCAGTGAGGCCATAGCCAACGACTATAAGAATGCTTGGGTATACTCAGGTAGGGATAGTCTCATGGAAACCTTCAGGAGAGCTCGATTCTTATATAAAAATGGGCTGGATATGGGCAGTATGACACCACCTGAGCCACCTGCAGCTTTCGAGGTGACTTCCCAGGGCAATAGGATCTATCTCACATGGGCAGACAATGCACCAAATTCAAGTTCAAATTTTGAGGGGTATAAAATATTCAGAGCAAAGGGTCAATTTGACTCCACATACTACGAGATCGCTGATCTGAATGAAACGGATGGTTCTCTAGCACATGAATTCTCTGACATGACCGCCGAGCGGGGGCAATTATATTTCTATTATATCATCTCTTATGATGATGGGTCGACAAATGTTCTGGAGCCCAATATTCCACTCCATAGTAGCCCATTCTTCACCAGAACCAACAAGGGCGCATCCATGTTGAAGCCACCTGCTGAGGGGATTGATGATATTATTATTGTTCCTAACCCCTATGTGATTGCAAACAACCAATTGCAATATATTGGTGAGCAAAACAGCATCAAATTTTGGAATTTACCTGCGGCATGTGAAATAAATATTTTTACAGAGCGCGGGGATAAGATATATACCTATGATCATGTGGGTAGTGGCGTTGCCACCTGGAATCTTCTGACAACCTCGAAGCAGATGATAGTCAGTGGTGTCTATATCGTGGTGTTTGAGACACCAGATGGTGATAAATCGATCAAAAAATTTGTAGTCATTCGCTAAGGGTAAATAAGCCCAACGGAGGATTTATTAAAATGATGAAGTGGAAACAATTATTTAAAGTCACGGTTGCCTTGCTGGTGGTGAGTCTTGTTTTTATTACTTGCGAAGAGTTTGAGGAGGAAGATTACAATCTTTCGGCAATAGATGCAGCAGCAGTAAGCGCCATGGCCGATACCAATGAAGTTGGTCTATCATTGAAAAGTGCCGCTTTCTTCGCTGATGGGACAACTCTAGGGATACTACTTTCAGGCGGTGGAATTGATACAGTGATTATGGGTGTGGATACCAGTGTGGCCATCCAGCATATTGATATCTATAGTGCCCTCGTGACAGCCAGTACTGAACCTCTCGTGGTTAATGATACTGTTTATGCGACAATCCTTTCTGCTGATAGTCTTTCATTCCGACTACTCTCAGTTCCTTCTGCAGGAACATATGTGTTCTATCTAAATCATCATGCCGCTCCTAGTGTATTTCATGAAGTGTCTGGGGCAATGGAACTAGCCGGTGTGCCCTCTGAAGTGATGACCCCTGAACTTGTAGCTAGCCTGTATAACCCGGATAATCTGAATCCCACGATCAAGGGGAGGTATGAGTTTGAGCTTGCTGCAGGAACCTATCTTTTTGAGATGGCCCGAATGGAATCCACAACGAGTAGTAATATTCGCGTCGTCCTGATGCGTGAGCAATAAAAAAGACCTATCGCTAAGGGATTTGATAATATGAAGATTAAAAAACTAACAATCTGCATGGCGTTGCTTCTCACGAGTACCGCTTTTGCAGACCAAGAGTTTACGAAGCTCGCCCAAACGGGTTTCCAATTTTTGAGTGTCGTTTCAGATGCCCGCGGTGCTGCCCTGGCTGGGGCCATGACAACCACCCCATATGGATCTGGATCACTCTTTTTTAATCCGGCTGGTATGGCCGAGATGCAAGGTGCCGTTGATGTCATGGCAAGCAAAAATACCTGGATTGCCGATATCAATCATACGACTATGAGCGTTGCCTTTAATCCGGCCAATAACAAGTATGGAGTTTTTGGACTTTCTATCCAATCAGTAAGTTATGGTGATATGCAGGGTACTATGGTGTGGGGACACGATCCCGGTTGGATTGAAACACACACTATTTCACCTTCTGCCTTGGCCATTGGTGCAGGTTATGCTATTCAATTATCAGATAGATTCTCAGTGGGTGGACAGGCCAAATATGCGACGCAGCAGCTGGGGAAGGGCGTTGTTGAAGTTCATCCAGAGAGTACACTTGAAGATGATAGTTTAGGGGTCCAGAAATTTTCAACATCCGCAGTTGCATTCGACTTTGGGACCCTTTTCAAAACAGGCTTCAAGGGCATAGCATTTGGCATGAATGTGCGAAACTTTTCCAATGAAATAGCATTTTTGAAGGAAAATTTCCAGCTTCCCCTGACATTCACCATGGGGCTTTCAATGGACCTGATCGATCTGATCCCTAATTTTTCTGACGCACATTCGCTCATGATGAGTGTCGATGCCGTTCATCCACGATCATATCCTGAATATATCAATCTGGGTATGGAGTATAAACTTTTGGACATGCTTTATCTCAGATATGGTTTTATGCACAATAGAGACGAAAGAGCCTCTGCATTTGGTTTTGGGGTCTCTCGTTTTGGTCTTGGTGTTGATTATGCATATATACCTTTCGGAATTCTGGATGAAGTCCAGATGATAACTGTAAGATTTACATATTAGACAAATGATCCGTGTGTAGGATTTGGAGAATTAAGTTTATGAAAACACAGAATTATTTTAGTTGCTTACTTATTGGCCTTATTCTCATTGGGGGTATTGGCTGTGAATATGATGACTATCCAGATCCAATCTGGGATCCAGACGACGCAGGTGGTCCTACACCGGTGATCACAGCAATGGATCCACCTGATGTGGCCTATGATGGTCTCACGGTGGTAACCATTAGTGGCGAAAATTTCTCACCCACATTCTCAGAGAATCAGATCACCTTCAATGGCGTTTCTGCCAGCATAAGCGCAGAGTTATCCACTGAAGCTGAACTGGTTGTGACAATGCCCATTATCATTAGCGACGCCTCTTTAAATGCCATTGATGGTGTCCAGGTCATGGTTGCGGTCCAGGGTTCGTATGCTGGGGCTGTTTACGACCAGGATTTTCGTGTGGAACGCGCCGTTATCGAATGGGGTAGCTTCATCGGGGAGAAACCTGAAAAACTTCCCAACGCGGTTGCTGTTGATGCAGATGAGAATGTTTTTGTCGCAGCAGGCGATAAGATAATTTACAAGATAGATACCCTCGGTACGCGTACAGAATTTGGTACAGGCTTAAGTACCACAACCAATGACATGAAGGTGGGTCCAGGTGGAGCCGTCTATTTTGCCAGAAACAATCCCTTCATATATCGTGTTGATGTCGCAGGTGGTGCCGCGGATCGATGGCATCGTGTGGGTTCAAAAATAGCTTGTTTTGACTTTAATGCAGACCAGAACATCTATTGTGGTGGTAAAAATGATTCCCTGTATTTCGTTGATGTCGCAGCTGAGACCAACCGCGGAATTGCATTGGCAGAAGATTATAGCTATTCAGCCCTGAGGGTCTACGATGGTTATGTCTACATTGCAGGTACCTATGAGGGAACCGATGGAGCAGTCACAGTGATTCAAGGGATCTGGAGACATGAAATCCTGGCTGATGATGAACTAGGTTCACGGGAGTTGGTTTATGATTGGGCTGGTGCAGAATATTCAGCTAACCAGGATATTATCAGCATGGTTGTTGACGCTGACGGACTGTTCTACTTAGGACTAAGTGAAGGATCTGGTCCCGCCATCATTACCGTTGATTTTGCCACACAGGCTGTTGAAACATTCTATGATGCTGTACTAACAGCACCTGCCACAAGTTTAGCCTGGGGTAATAGTAATTTTATTTATTGCGTAAGGACAATGGTTGCATCAACTGATGGGTTGCCAACTGGATCGTTTCGCATTGCACAATCGTTAACAGGTGCTCTATATTACGGGCGCAATTAGCAATAAAATAACAACTCAAATCATGGGCGAAGCACAAATGTGTTCCGCTATACAAAACAGGAGGTATTTCATGAAGAGAACGTTAATGGTGATGTTAATCTTATGCCTAGTGACATTTGCTGGCTATGGACAGGAATGGGGTTGGACCGGAAGTCCCGGTGCTGACACATTAAGATCCTACGGCCATGGTGTCGCCATCGATGGCGAAGGTAAACTCTGGTATAATTCATACTATTGGTCAGAGACTGTAGAAGTCGACACAGGTGCAAGAAACTGTTTAGCCATCTATATCTTTAATGCAGATGGTACAGAGGCTAGTTTTTCACCTATCACTATGCTCACGGTAGATGGCGTTACCGATACGTTATGGCCTGGATCCAACAAAGGTCTACGTACTGACATAAACGGAGATATTGTTTATGCTGAGAGCTATTCCTTTTATCGCATTAACCACTTGAATGGTGAGGCAACTGCAAAACTTGTTACTCCCGATTCTTCATCTGTATGTGCTGCCGCCTTCACAGATGCTGGTGAGATGATAGTTAATCATGTGCTCCCAGGTATGGGTATTGAGATCTATGATGCTGATTGGGAATTAATTGATGAAGCCGTTCCTGGCGAGATGCAAAATTCTTATTCCAGGGTTGCTGAAGTAGCAAAAGATGGATCAGCAATCTATTACAACGGTTTTACCAATGGAGTTGGTTTCGTCCGCTTTAATAGTGATTCTGATATCTATGGTGACTTCACGTCCTCTATAGACACACTCGCTCTTGGCTTATCCGTTGAATCTACCGCCTGGCAGCCAGTTACTGGCTATCTATGGGGTGGAAATACTGGTGGCGCTGGCTGGACCAATGCTGCGCATTATGCTTTTGATGCTGCAGGTGATTTTACCACTGCCGTTGATAGTATTCTTATGCCAGCTTCTGTAGTAGATCTGGGAATTAAACCTCGTGGCATCGCTTTTACTGATGATGGCATGACGGCCTATGTGACTTTCTTCAACACTTGGGATTCAAATGCAATCTACAAGTTTGAAAAAGGCGGAGTAGGCGTGTGGGAACATACTGGTACGATGATTACTGGCTATGCACTTAAAGCCAACTACCCAAATCCTTTCAACCCAAGCACCAAGCTTGATGTTGTCTTAAAGGATGGTGGTGTAGCTGATCTTCGCATCTATGATATGCGTGGAGCCGAAGTTGCTGTCTTGAATAACAGCTATCTATCAGCTGGCGAGCATACATTCACTTTTGATGCATCACAGTTTGCAGCTGGTGTGTATATCGCTAAATTTACTGCCAATGGAGCCATGTATACTCAAACCATGACTCTGGTTAAGTAAATAGTCGTTATTGTTTAAGGAAGGGGCTGTTCATTCAGCCCCTTTTTTTTCCTTATTTTTAAGTACCACATTTTTTCATTCCCATTGACTTACATTGATGGGTGAAAAAAATGGAGTCCCATATGAAGAAAATATTATACACAATTTTAACCCTTTTATTTGTCTCTCAGCAGGTGATGGCTCAGCCCACCAATGATGAGTGGCGGTCAACCTGGGTAATCACCTGGGAGCATATTAATGCTGGGAGTACAGTTGCCCAAAATCAGGCCCGCGTCAGAGAAATTTTAGATAATCATGTCGAAGCCAACATGAATGCCGTGCTATGGCAAGCTCGTCAGGGCGGGACAGCCTATTATAATTCATCATTTGAGCCATGGGGGTATTACGCAGGGGGTTCTTATCCAGGATATGATCCATTGGCATATGCTATTGAACAAGCACACATGCGAGGACTGGAACTACATGCCTGGTTCAACACGTTTCAGGCAGCATCCACAGCTCCTGGAACACCAGCTGGCGACCACCCAGAATGGGTTTGCCGGGATGAGTCAGATATTCCCATGCCTTCCAGTAGGGCATTGTCTCCAGGAATGCCTGAAGTGCGAGATTATCTGGTTGATGTAGCCATGGAAATTGTAAATAATTATGATGTTGATGGGATTCATCTCGATTATGTGCGCTGGAACGAATACAGCGATTTACTTATGAGGCAGCAACAGCTTGATCCTGTTGCCGAGATCAGTCAGCTTGATCAAGTCCCGGATCCGGCCATGATTAACTTACTTGACCCACAGAGCGGTCGCTATCTATACGATATTGATCATCCTTACAGTGGTGGGATACCTACCGGGTATGAAAGCTGGCCAGAGTTCTGGAGATCTTCAGTTACCAGCCTGGTTGAAGCCCTACACGATTCTATTCAGACTCAGAAACCCTACGTACGTCTATCAGTGGCAGCTCTGGGAAAATACAATTGGTCCGGTTGGAATGGATATAATGTGGTCTATCAAGACGCTGCCAAATGGTTTAATGATGGCAGTATTGACCAACTCACACCTATGCATTATCACTGGTTGACTTCACAATCATTTGTGGGCATGCTCCAAGGAAACTGTCCTGATTGCTGGAGCGCCTATATTCAGCCTGGAATAGAAGCTGGACGTCTCTATACAGCAGGTCCTGGTTCATATTTGCTTGACGATAATTGGGGTAATCATACAAGTATTGTCAATGCGGTCAGAACTATAGATTGGGTTGATGGCTTCCAGTTTTTCTCATACGGCAGTTGGAAAGATTTTGATTATTTCGATAATGCCGGGGCCGGATTCTTTGCAAAAAAGACCAAGGTGCGCGATACGGGGCTCATCGTAGATGAAACACCAGGTACACCTACTATTGGTCTAACTCAGCTGGATGACTTGAATATTCAGTTGGATGTTGCACCCCCAGCCGCCTTATCCCAGGATCAATGGTTTGTTGTTTATCGTGACGCTCTGAATAGCATTGATCAGGATCAATCGACCATTGTTGATATTCATTTTGGGCAGGATAGTTATACTATCGTCGATGCGTTTGATGGAAATCAAGATCATAATGCTGAATATTATTATGGTGCTACTATGCTGGATAGATACTGGAATGAATCCCTCACCTCCAATATTGTCGTATCAGCTCCATTGCCCTCATATGCACCACAAGTTGCTGACATTCTACCCATGGACGGAGATACTATTAGTGTGGTGGATATTATTGATATCAATTTTAGCAAGACCATGGATATAGCAAGTGTAGACTCCTCTATAGTTTTCACACCGGGAATCACCATGGAGGATTATCTCTGGAGTTCAGGTGATAAAAGGTTGAGACTTTATGTAGCTGGTAATTATGATTTTGGTACGACCTATACCATGACCATTGGTGCATCTGCCATGGATATTAATGGTGTTCAACTTGATGGAAATGGGGATGGTGTTGCTGGAGATGCTTACTCTACTAGCTATTCTACACATAGTGTCGATTTAACTGGTCCTGAAATCAGGTCAATGTATCCTGACCCAGTCGCTGGTGCAGATTCATTTGATGTCATGGGGGTTCTCAGTTTCAGATTCAATGAATTATTGAATCCTGCCACTGTGAATGAAAACACTGTCACTTTGTTTATGGGCGAAGAACAGATTGAAATTGACGCAGTTCATTCAGCTAATGCGTTTAGATCCATTATTGATGTTCGCGCTGAAGATCCGTTGGTGGGCGGGGAGACTTACTCGCTTCATATTAATACAGCCATTACGGATACGGCTGGGAATAGTATGGCTGAAGCGGTGAGCGTGAACTTTGTGACTCAATTAAATCATTACACCGAGTCCATTCTCATAGATGATTTGCGAGGAAACCTGGGAACATGGGCTGCACCTGGATATAGCGGTACCACAGCAGGTATTCTCGTTTCTCTCACAGAATTTGACTATACAAACCAGGTTTACTTGCCGGCGTCCTATGCCTATTCCTCAAGGAAGAAATCAGCTTATCTGAAATATGCCTGGGATCCTGAATATGATGGGGGCTCCGGTCCCTATATGATCAGGGAATATCTTTCTGGTGGTGCAGCCCGGGATGTCGTCTTTGACAATTCCTATATCTTACAGTGCTTCGTTTATGGCGATGCCAGCGGAAATTTGCTGCGGTTCGCCCTGGATGAAAAAATAGGTGCAACCTGGCCCAACCATGAGGTGTCCATCTATCATGTTGTGGATTGGGAAGGCTGGAGACTTCTGGAATGGGATTTGAGCGATCCAGAACAGGTGGGAAGTTGGATTGGAAACGAAGTCATGGACGGAAGCGGGTATCGCATTGATAGTTTTCAACTATCCTATGATGAAGAATCAGGTGATGCTTCTGGTCAAATTCATTTTGATGAACTCCGCGCTGTAAAAAAGATGGGAGGTGTTTCAATAGATCAGTTAGCAGAAACGCAATTGCCATCTAAAGTCAGTCTATATCAGAACTATCCCAACCCCTTCAATCCTGAGACCGTGATCAGTTTTGACTTGCCTTCGAGTATGCAAACCCAGATTTCTGTTTTTGATATTCGAGGTCGTGAACTGGAAATACTGGTGAATGATCATTTACCTTCTGGACAGCATTCGCTTCACTTTAATGGGAGTGAGTATGCTGCAGGCGTTTATATGGTAGTCCTGGAAACAGAATTGGGTACCCAGGCAAAAAGGATGCTATTGTTGAAGTAGGAATTTGATTATAAATTCATATAAGAAAAGCACCTGAATTCGTTCAGGTGCTTTTTTTTAATAAATCATCTAGAGTAAAAGAAAATAAGCAGCTGTGAAGATTAATCCACCTGACAGAGATCCAGCCACATTAACCCAATCATTATCAAGCCACAGCAATCCTGAGATATGCTTGGTTTCCTCGTGACAATGGCTAACTCTTTCAGTAGCCTTGCCGCAAACGTCACATTGAAATTTAGCCTGGATACTGGCACCAAGAATACTATCCATAATACTACCTAGAAATCCGGCACAGATTATCATTACAATGAGTATCAGGTCCCACTGTATAAACCCCATGAATGCAGCTATGGAAACAATTATCCCAGCACCTACCACACCACCTAAAGTTCCCAATAATGAAATCCCTCCGGAGAAGCCCTTAGGGACCCTTTTCCAGGTAAGAATGTTCAGGGGTAGGGAATTGCTAAAACTACCGATCTCTGTTTCCCAGGTATCAGCCGTCGCACTTGCCAGAGAGGCCAGAAACGCCCAGTAAAGCCAATCTGACGAGAAACTGGTAAGATACCAAACAATTGTGAATATGAGCGGAATACCGCCATTTGCATAGACTTGTACGATGTCACGTTGTGAACCCTTGGAAGAGATGATGTCCTTCTTGGATGGTCTATCTGCAATTTTTGAAAGGATACTGGACAAAACGAAAAAACCAATAAGGGGCAGCATGGTATGCCAACTTCCCATGCCAAACATAAAAACACCAAGGAGGAAGGCACCCAAGCCGCCACTCACACTTAATGCTTTTAGTTTGTAGGCTCCATATCCAAGTATCATGGATACTGCAAACCAACCGCCCATATCTGCAAGCATGCCTGAATTCATGGATGACAGATACAAATCCATCCCCAGCGCTGCAGTTAGCGTAAGGGTCAAATTGTCGCTCCCGCGCTTTGACACAGCTTCACCAACTGTGGAAACAGCTGCCGTGAAGAAGGCCATGGTAATCAAATGGTGGAGGGGTAGAGGCTGATTATTCATGATTTTCGAGTAGATGGGGAAGGCGCCTATCACAACCAGCAAAGTCATTAAAAAGAAGGCAATACTCCCAGGCCAACTTTTTTTATCATGCCATAAGATAAATTTACGATTTGAATTTGCTCGCTCACCTACAACAGTTGCCGCTGTATCCGAGAGGGCAAGAATGAGCATGGCAACCACGAACAAAACAATATTTCGTTCCCAGAACATGATAACCAGCAAAGTGAAGGCTATTGGGAAATAGACGGTCCCGAAGGACACACGCTCAGTTGTGTGCATGCCTTTGAAACTGTCCTTTTTGAGAGCGACATAGTTGAGTATGGTAAAGATGACCCCCAGTAAAATGACAGGTGTGCTGGATATAAGAAAGAAGGGTGCCAGGGATACAAGAATTCCAACCATCACATGGACAAATTTCCTGGAAAGCTCAGGAGAGAGCTTCAATACTTTTCTGGCGATTTCTGCCAGCCCGATAAAAAACATGATGATGGAGAAGAAGACGAGAAATGCAATCCATTGATTGGGGAGATCAAAGAAAATGGGCACGAGGGGTTCCTTTCATGATTGCTGATTCTCCACTATTCTAACCCTGGTCCTTGTGGGAGCCAAGATAAAAGAATCGCTAGGCACAATCGAGTGAGGGATCAATTTTAAAAAAATAGTCAAAAAAAAGGGCCTCCCGAAGGAGACCCTTTTGTAAAACTAGACTCTCAAATTATTTAATGAGGGTCATCTTAGCTGTTTTGGACAGGTGTCCAGAACGAAGCTCATAGATATAGACACCAGCTGCAGCAGGTGTTCCAGCTGCTGTGATGCTATTCCATGTGATACTATGTGTACCAGGACCGTATGATGCGTCACTGGCTAAACGAACAACTTCTTGTCCCAGCATGTTGTAAACGATGATGTTAATATTGTCCTTTGCTAGCGGCAATGTAAACTCAATCGTTGTGCTTGGGTTGAAGGGGTTGGGATAGTTTTGCTCAAGTTTGTAATCATCTGGTGTGATGATTGTCCACTTTTCTTCTACACCAACTGCACCACCGAGCTCAGTAACTGAGAATGTGTAACCCATTGGATTGCCAACACTATAAGGTGGTTCAAGAAAACCCTGAACAAGTTCAGAACGTCCATCACCATCAAGATCGTCAGCAAAATCTAGTCCAAAACCACCCATGGTTTCGGTCCAGTTAGCTACAACAGCTTCATCCCAGCCAGTTCCATTATAGGACCACTGCAAGATGCGAGCATGGCTATAGTCAACAGCATAGAGTTCATCTACGCCATCGCCATCACTATCTCCACCAGTCAGATCCCAAGGGGCACCATGGTGGGAGAGAATTTCCACACCATTTTCAAAGGTGATATCAGCAACATCATCACCACCTCTGACCTGCCATACCCAACCGAGTGAGTACTGAGGACCATAGAGCTCATCAATTCCATCACCATCGATGTCAGTAACATATGTTGAACCATATACTACATCATCAGAACCTGAGGAATCAATCATGGTTGAACTCTGAATAGCATAATCATCTGTACCTAGTGACTCAACAACGAGAAGTGTGTTGTTATTCCAAGATAGGAAACATACTTCCTTGTCGCCATCGCCATCAAGATCGGTCACATTTGGCTGACCATATCCAGGTGATCCGCCCCATTCAGGAGCATCCTTGTTGGAAACCCATTCAGGAACCAGTGAATAAAAACCTGATGCGAAGGTGCCGTCAACATGAGCAATCATATGGATGTCATAGGTCGAGCCAGTGTTACCATTATTAGAAATCATAACTTCCTGCTGACCGTCACCATCAGGATCGCCAACGTTGATTGTACGATCGCCGTAATATCTGTCAACCACAACACCATCAACCATTACTGGCATGACATATTGGGTATAGTTATCACTTCCTACAACACCATCCCATTCCCAGACATTGAGACCGTTACCGGCTTCAGCAGCATCACGAAAACTCATAAAGATGATTTCGCCAACGCCATTATTATCCAGATCACCTGTAATAACAAAACGGACATTAGAACCATAAGTCGTTGAATCAACGGTTAGGGTATTTCTCCATTCCAGAGTATTATCACCTGTGACTTCATAGATATGAAGACCATGAACGGTGTAATCTGTTACTAAGACCTCTTGCATTCCATCACCATCAAGATCACTACCAGCAGTTACACCACGGGTTTGAAATCCAGGTGTGACAGGATTTACAGAGGAAGTATCAGCAACAATTGGGCTAGTCTCGACACCAGGTGCCCAGTTCCAACCGTCGTGCTCGAATACCTGAGCGAGAGTTGCTTCAGTTGTCACAGCAATAAACTCATCCAGACCATCATAATCAAAATCGCCTAGAACAACATCCTGCCATGAGGCAACATCAGTTGCAATGTAGTATGGTGTCCATGAAGCAGCAGAGAAGACATCTCCAACGCCATCATATTCTAGATCAATAATGGCAGAGGAATCGCGGTCAGTAATGATATAGTCAGCACCATCTGCAGGACCCCACCAGATATCAGTGTTTCCTAGTTTTGCACCACCGAATTGCCATACATTATCAGTATCCTCGAAGATTATATGAATATCAGTCTCGAGGTCAAAATCAGCCAGATCATCGCCTATTTCATAGACGTAAACGTTTCCATTTGTCGATGCCAGGTAGATTTCAGTGTATCCATCACCGTTGAGATCAGCTGCTTCCACTGAACGCTGAGATCCACCGTCATCGGGAGTAATATCATCTGTGAAGAGGATAAGCTCATAATCATCAACGCCAAGGACATCATAAAATGCGATGGCATTATAGTCCCATTCGACAAAAGCAAAATTGTTGGTACCATTATTATCAAAATCACCAATAACACCACCATAATTTGAGTAACTCATGCTTTGGTCAATATATTCCACAATCCAGTTTGGAAATGCAAAAGTGGAATTTGTATCCAGACTCATGACCATAACAAAATCAGTACCGCCACCATCTGATATAAGTAATTCATCGATACCATCATTATCAAGATCACCTGCCATCAGAGTTTTTGCATCAGTTCCACTTTCTGAAACGAGCCCGGCTAGTTCTTCAGGATCAAGACTGCCTACGAGATTAAAATTCATATCCGTTGAGCTTGTATCATACTCAAAAATGAAAACTGAGTTATAGTCGGTGTTGCCTTTTCCAGCAATCAGAAGCTCTGGAATTCCGTCACCATCCAAATCAGATGTTTGATCAGCAACATCTCTTGAATAAATAACATCTGCAATGACGTAGGTCCAAACATTCTCGAAACTATCATCGCCGTTATTTTCATACATGATGACCGTAATACCGCCGGCATCAGTAACACCTACAAACTCAGGGTATCCATCGCCATCGAAATCAAATGGACCAGCTGCAGCCCAATAGACATCACCAGCAGTAGGATGGGTTTCAGACCACCCCTCTGTATAAGCATTCATACCATTTTCACCTGCCATGGCAAAAACTGTAAATGCGAGTAGTAGTACTAGGGTGATCGACCATCTTGGTAAATTCATTCCCATTTTGTCCTCCTTAGTTAATTGACTCTTTTATCTCTCAAATAAATTAAAATAAATCGACACAATAAATTATTGTGTCCACTCATTTGTAGATTAACTGAAAGTGCCGTAAATCTAGAGATCGTTGCAAAGGTTGACAAGCAAAAACCTCACTTTTATCATAGTTAGTTAATATTAGTGTTAAACTAACTAAGATGGTTGACTTGACTTAACCGGACGACTATAATAGTGGATTACAGAACTTTACTATTAGTAATGAAATAGAACCAGGGAGTGTATATGAGTTCAATGCTGGTAAAACTTCACAGAACTATTATTGGTGTATTTATATTTGTTTTAATGACTAACCATCTATTTGCCGGAACTACTGGGAAAATTTCTGGCCGTGTGACAGATGCAGAAACCGGTGAAGGCTTACCCGGAGTAAATGTTATCCTTGAAAATACAGGTATGGGTGCCTCTACAGATATAGATGGAATCTATTTTATTATTAATGTGCCTGTGGGAATATTCTCTGTCCGGGCCGAGATGATCGGCTATAACTCAAGTATTATGACGGAAGTCTCAGTCAGAGGCGACTTAACCACAGAAGTTGATTTTCCCATGACTATCCAGGTGCTGGAATCCGATCAAGAAGTGATCGTGGTTGCCGAGCGCCCCATGGTTCAAAAAGATTTAACCTCAGGTCGTTCCATCGTCAGCGCAGCAGAAATTTCAGAAATGCCAGTTGAGTCCCTTGCAGGTGTTATTGGGACAAAAGCAGGAATTGTGGCTGGAGCAGATGGTTCCATGCATATTCGAGGTGGTCGATCCAGTGAAGTGACCTATATGATTGATGGTGTCCCTGTCACCAATCTCTCTTCAGGAGGTCTGGCAGTTGGTCTTGAAAACAGTGCTGTTCAGGAACTACAGATTTTGAGTGGTACGTTTAACGCCGAGTATGGGCAGGCCATGTCAGGTATTATCAATATTGTGACCAAAGAGGGTGGTGAAAAATACCAGGGTAATATCAGTGCCTACATGGGTGACTATTATACAGAGAATACACGATATTTCGAGCACGCAGACGAGTTTGATCCCAGTAATATTAAAAATCTGGAGCTCAGCCTATCGGGTCCTGTTCCAGGATTTGGAAAGAAATTAACCTTTTTCGCCAATGGACGAGCTTACAATTATGGAGGTCTCTATCGAGGCGTACGAGAGCATTCTCCAAACGATGTCAACTATCTCACTTCCAAAGCTGTTGAAGAATTACGGGATTCTCCCTGGGGTCGGGCGGGATTATTGAATTTTGCAGAACCTTTCACCGATCTAGATGCCGATGGTAAGCTGGCACCCGGCAGTGAGTCCTATTTTGATTTTGACGGGAATGGACAGTTTACAGTAGGGGAGCCCTTCCGGGATGTCAATGGAAATGGTCGTTATGATCATAACATCGACTTTAATCAGAACGGATTCATCGATAATGAAGATTGGGAATTTATAGATCTTAATGGAGATGGCGTACTTAACGGAGATCCCTTTGTAGACGCCAACTTTAATGGCGTTCTTGATGGTGAACCCTATATCGATTTTAATGGCAATCAAATGTGGGATAGTGGTGCCACAGGGGATTCCAGTATTGTCCGTCTGAATACTTCCTCCAGGGTCAATGGAATGCTCAAGTTGACATGGAAGATCAATCCAAAGTTAAAACTTAATGCAAGTATTATTCACAACATTGCCCAGTCACAAAGCTATAGTCAGGGATATAAATACAATCCCGATGGTCGACCTACAAATGAGTCTACTTCCACATCGATTATATTGGACCTAAGACATTCACTTAATGCGAGGATGTTCTATAACATTAAAGGATCCTATTACCAGACCACAGCCAAGACTTACTATATTGATGTCGATCCCACTAAGTTGAGTGAGGATAAATCCCTGGTATTTAACAATGTGAGTGATTGGGCTGATTTCATTGACGATGCCGCTGCAGATGATGCAGCTGGAATCGGAATGGGGAGTTTTTATGGCTCAGTGCAAGATTCTTTATTGATTTTAAAAAGCGATATGGTCATCTCTTTTCATGATAGTTTGATAGTTGGTGGCGTGACCATGTACGCAGAAAATATTTTTGGTAGCAATTCATTTTCAATCGGTGTCACCAATACATGGGAATCTACTGCTGGACCATCCTGGGTGGAAACACTTAGCGACCCTTCAATAATCGACTGGATTCAACAGATTAAATTCGATTTTGTCATCAACGACCTAAAAAAGGCATACTTTTTACCAAACGAAATTTCAGAACAACCTGATAACGAGTATTTGGCTGGAGGTCACAGCCATTCCTTCTCAGAACGTATCAATCGAACCTATCTTATGAGTGCTGATCTTACCTGGCAAATGAACAATACACACCAGGTGAAAGCTGGTGTTGGCTTTAAAACCCATACCATGGAATACAAGGCCTACACTGTTTTTGTTCAGGAAAATCTGGACTGGATTCCAACCATTAAAACGACTGAATCCAGTTTCTCCAATGATTCTTACGACAATTGGCTTACAGATGCAGTATCCAAGCTTTCACTGGACACACGCAACCCACGAGAAGCATATGTTTATCTTCAGGATAAGATTGAATTGAAGGATATGATTGTTAATCTCGGATTACGTTATGACTATTTCAATCCGAATTATTTTGTGCCTAGTGACTACAGAGATCCAGAAAATCCCACCTACTGGCTCTATACGCTGGCCAATCCAGAGACTGCTAACCTGGACACCTTTTTCCAATTCTCTGGCGAGGTAACGGCTTTCGATGAAATTCTTGATACCCTGGATGCCAATGGAGAGCCCTGGAAAGAGTACAACGACTTTTATGTAGATACAGAACCGGTACATCAGATATCACCTAGAATTGGTGTTGCTTATCCTATTACGGATAAAGGAATTATCCACTTTAGTTATGGTCACTTTTTCCAGATCCCCACATTTAGTTACCTCTATGCCAACCCGGAGATGGAAATCAGTACAGCCAGTAATGAATCAATTCTGGGCAATGCCAACTTGAAACCTCAAAAGACGGTTACTTACGAGATTGGCTTGCAGCAGGAACTGACTTCGGATCTTGGGATTGAAATCATTGCTTTTTATAAGGATTTTTCAGGATTATTGAGTTCTGATCAATACGAGAAGTACAATACAGTAAAATATATTGTTTATTCAAATCGCGATTATGGGGACACAAAAGGTATCACCTTCTCAATTAATAAGCGGCGCTCAGGTTTACTCTCTGCTTCAGCTGACTATACGTACCTCGTAGCCCAGGGAAATGCCTCCAACCCCTTGGCCTTGTTTTATGCAAACCAAAGTGATCCACCAGCCGAAGTCGTCAAGCAGGTTATTCCTCTGGACTGGGATCAAACCCATACTATTAATGTCAATATCTCTTTATCTCAGCCACGTAAGTGGGGTATTTCAATCCTTACCAAATATGGATCTGGCTTGCCATACACGCCGACATATCAGGGCTCCTCATTAGATGCCGCCAATTCTGATCGTCGTCCCGATTTTTTCAATGTTGATATCAATATGCACAAAGATGTTGTATTCGCAGGTCTCCATTGGACAGTTTTTGCCAAGATTTATAATGCTCTCAACATCCAGAACGAGAGAAGCGTATTCTCAGATACTGGCCGAGCCACATATTCTCTCATCCCGACCTATACGCCGGATCGTGGGAATATTTATGGCCGACATTCCCTTGCCGATTGGTTAACTAGACCTAATTATTTTAGTAGTCCTCGACAGTTTCGTGTCGGTTTCTCAACAAGTTTCTAGGAAGGTGTTAAATATGAAGAAGAATATGACCCTATTGCTCGCCTTCATCACCTTCATGGGTGTGTTGAATGCAGGACCAACTACCAATAATCCAGTCCCCGCCAATAAGCAGGATCGTGCGGCCTGGTTGAAATATTATAATACTCTGGATAGACAGGCTCATTTATCAAAGGCTTCTGCCCTCAGTGATCGCAAGGCTGGGACTCACAATGGAAACCGAGTCAGAACACTATTTTACAATTATGGATCTATCGGTCGACCCAATACAGAGCCATCCATGGAATGGCCTATTGGTTCAGGACGTGGCTATGCCTTTGAGTTTGGTGTAGTTGCTGGTGCCAGGATTACAACGTTCGGCGGTCAAAGTGACATTATCGTCAGTGATGGTCTTACGGTTGCTGGCGTGCGCTATGACAACAGCGGTTTTGACAATAATCCAGGGGATTGGCAACCTTTACCCGGTTTTCATGATCCCTTTCAATCCTCCATTGCCATGAGTGATGCAATTGACGAAAACAGGGACAATAAACCCGATTCATGGCCTGGCAACTGGTACAATACAGCTTTTCAAGATTATATGTGGCCTGGTGAGTATGGTGTTGGTGTCACTACAGCTGACCAGGAATCCTACTACGTCATGGACGATTTTTATATCAAGAGTCACAATACATACTGGCCCCAGCAGGGATGGTCAGATTCGCTAAGGGGTGATGAATTCTATCCCGGATTTCCCGCCGATACCGTACGGGGAGGCTTAGGGCTCCAGGTTGAATCTCGTGGCTACCAATGGATAGCAACCCGAGCACAAAATGTGATTTTCTTTGTATATGAACTGAAGAATGTTGGTTTGGATACTCTGGATAACCTGTATTTCGGGATGTATGGAGATCCCCATGTTGGTGGTGCCTCTGACTATAGTGATGATGATGCATATTTTGATACCTTCATCGATATTGTATATGGTTGGGATGACGATGCCATTGGTGATCCAGTGTTTGGAACCACATTGCCTGGATTTTTTGGCTACAAATTTTTGGAATCCCCAGGCGAACCTCGAGACGGTATCGATAATGATGCTGACGGCATGATCGATGAGTCCATGCAAGATGGAATTGACAATGATGGTGACTGGGAAATCTATTCTGATTGGAATCTCAGCGGTGAATGGGACGAGGGTGAACCTGTAAACGATGACCTGGGATCCGATGGTGTAGGGCCTGAAGACCCGCAATATGTAGGACCTGACGCCGATGGGAGCGAAACGAACGGCATGCCTGATCCTGGCGAACCAAATTTTGACGAGAAGGATCTCGATGAGGCTGACCAGATCGGTTTAACCGGGTTTATTGTTGATTCCTATTCCAATAGTACTGAAACGGAAGATTATTATTATTCCAGTCGGCTCACAGCACCCATAGACACATCCGCTTTTCAGCAGAACGCTGACAATATCTTTATGTATAGCTCAGGCCCGATTAAAATGGCACCAAATGATGTACGTCGTTTTTCAATAGCCATGCTTTATGGGTATAATTCAAATGCGGCTACGGGTGAGACACTCTATGAAGATCCTCACAATGTGCGTGATTTGTATGCAACTGCAGCTATTATGCAGGAGATTTATGATGCTGGATATCGCTTTGTTAAGCCACCAAATAAACCCCGGCTAACTGCAGTCCCTGGCGATGGTCAGGTTACACTGTACTGGGATGAAGGAGCTGAAAAGTCTCGGGATCCACTCTATGGTAAGGACTTTGAAGGATATGCCATTTACAGGGCCACCGATTTTGGCTTTAATGAATCACTGGTAATCACGGATACCTATGGTAGTCCATATCTTTGGAATCCAATTGCAAAATTTGATTTGAAAAACCACATATCAGGTCCCCATCCTACTGAGCAAATAAAAAACTCAGGTCTGCACTTTGATATGGGTCGAAATAGTGGATTGGTCCACAGCTTTGTGGATAAAAATCTGGTCAACGGGCAGCGTTACTTCTACGCAATTTGTGCCTATGATTCAGGATCGGCTATAGATACGATCCCTCCAACAGAGACCTCTAAGACAATCCAGGAGGACTTTGCTGGCAATGTTTCACTGGATGTAAATACGGCGATGGTTACGCCTCAGGCTCCTTCAGTTGGGTTTATTGCTCCAGAAATAATTGACATCAGCGATCCAGGAACACCTGGTACTGGAAGGGTTGAATTCACTATCATTGATCCCACTCTGGTTCCTGATAACCGCATATTGGAAGTGCGCTTTGTTGATTCTGGGATGGACTTAGTTGACAATGATGGTGATTGGGAGAGTTATACGGACACGGAAATTCTCCGTAATAACGGCGTCTATGTGGATATGATCGTTCCTCCCAGTGGTGACACTTTAAGCTATTCAAGCAGCTCGACAGATATGGTGTTGGTGAAGGGCGAAGTGGGTAACATCTTTGATTACAATGGTTTTCAATGGAAAATTAAAACATGGATAGAGGGCCCAAGCCTCTCCACAGATACAGTGTATATCTATCCAGATGCCTTTGTCATCACACCTACCCTGGACATATGGGATCCTGCTGTTGATGGCAGCGTCAATGATGATGTTGGTTCTGACGGCTGTTCAGACGAATATGAAGATGGAAGCGGGGGATGTTCTGAACTCGTTGTAGCCTTGCCCGGGTCGGATCCGAATGGTGATAATTGGAACCCTCTGACCAATTCGACAGGTACAGAGGCCAATGGCATACCGGACGCTGGTGAACCCGATATAGATATGAATGACTTTCAGGAGTTGGTGCGGGAAACGCAGTCCTTTTCAGTTGTGGATGTTACGGACCCTCTGAGTGAAATAATGATTATGGACAATCAGCTTGGAATTCATGGTGAGGATTTTAATCAAATAAGTAACGGACTTCAGGTATTTGTTGAGAATGACACGCTGACCCTTGATGACGATCGGATTGGCTGGTCCAGCGGAGATTGCATCTGGCGACCTGCGGCCCGTGTCTATACAAGTGGTACCAATGGAATTGCGATTCCTTTGGACTATCGACTCGAATTTTTTGATACTGTGGTGGATACATCTCTTCGTTTAGGTGTTTGGACTCGAACCCAATTTCCCATGGCTTATAGTGTAACCGAGATGCAAACCGGTCGCAGAAGTAACGTTATTGTGGCAAGCAATGTGGATTCAAGTATTCAAGCTACCAGCAAAATCACACCATTTTATTATTCCAATGAAGCGCGGACAGGAACTGAAATTGGTGTTGATCTTCTGCCTACCTGGGAATTTTCATTCACCTCTCCTCTAGGAAAAGTTGAGAGCATTTTACCCTTGTCCAATGGTGTGATGATCGGGACATCACTTAGAGGTGTTGCTGTATACAACCAGGATAGCCAAGGCTGGAAATTCTGGACAAATATAAGTTCTGGTGGTGGATTGATCTCAGATGTCGCCATTAAAGATATTATTTACCACGAAGGCCATTATTGGGTCGCTACATCGCATGGTGTTTCCCTGTATGATGGTGAGATATGGAAGCATAATCAACGTCTTGAAGTCATCTTTGATGAGTGGGAAGAGGATAAATCTGCTACACTGGAAGAACCACAGGCAACCAAGAGTTATGCTGCTTGTACTGCCCTGGATGTTGACAGTGAGGGCTCAGTATGGATTGCAACAGGTGAACACGGCCTTATAAGAGTTAACACACGTGGTACCTATCTCACCAGTTATGATGATCAGATAGACTTTATTACCGGCCCTGATTCTCTTTCAGAATATCTGGAAACACTTCTGGATACTGAAGTAAACGATCTCAAGGTGATTGACAATATGGTTTGGATTGGAACCGACAAGGGTCTTGTAGCCTATGATTATATCGACTCTGTTTGGACCCATTATCCCAAGGATAATGTCAATGGGCTTTTGAATGATGATATCTATGCTATCGACCAATTACCTGAATCATTAGGTGGAAATCTCATCCTGGGTACAGCAAAGGGTGTTGCCTTCATGGTCAATGATGCATTTACCGTTTATTTCAAATCAGATTCCACACTACCAGATAACAAAGTTTACAGTCTGGCCTACAAGAGTGATTCTGAATATTTTCTTGGTACCGGTTCAGGCTACGCTGTCATGAACCTCTCCAATGCCAGCAGCGACTTTAGCTCAGGAATTGAGTTTGAGCAATTTGAGGCAAGTTGGGGCAATGAAACCATTTACACTGATAAGAATATTAAAGCCATCGCCTTTTCAAATGGTTTTGGCTACTTTGGAACTGAGCACGGTCTGGAACAACGGATTTCTGAAAATGAATGGAATACCTTTGGACCACAACCAGGTGATATCCTGAATATTTTTACGAAGAAACAATTCAGTAGTATCGACAGCCACATCTATGAAACTTCTGCTGCAAAGGAAGCTGCTGAAAAAGTAATCAATAACCTGGATGCAGTTGCAGTGGTTCCCAATCCATATGTTGCCACAGCTATCTGGGAGCAGAAACCTTATCTTCAGTCAGGCAGGGGGGAGCGTAAGATATACTTTATAAACCTTCCATCAGTCTGTACCATTCGTATTTATACAATGGCAGGTGAGCTGGTTAAGAAATTAGAACACAATGAATCCTTTTTCAATGGGGCTGAACCGTGGGATCTCCTTAACCTGGATAATCTGGAGGTCGCCTATGGTGTTTACATATACCATATTGAAACCGATAACGCAGAAACCATCGGCAAATTTGCCGTGATTAAATAAGGAGATTGACCATGAGAAAAATAATGATCATGCTCCTTGTTATTACAGTATCAATGAGCTTCGGACAGTACAAGGGTGGGACGACAGCGGCACAATTTCTAAAAATCGGCATTGGCAGTCGTGCAACAGGTATGGGTGAGGCGTATGTGGCCATGAGTCAGGACGCTTCTGGGCTCTATTGGAACCCTGCTGGAATTGCTCAATCTGGTGGCGGTGAAATCATGTTTCAGCGCAACAACTGGATTGCTGATGTATCAATTAACTATATGGGAGTCATTTTCCCGCTCTATGGCATCGGAACTGTGGGTATGAGCATAACTTCACTCACCATGGATGACATGAAAGTCAGGACTGAGTTAGAGCCAAATGGTACTGGTGAGGAGTTTACAGCCAGTGATCTGGCCCTGCAAGTTAGCGTTGCACGTGCGCTAACTGATCGATTCTCCATTGGGTTTAATACTAAATTCATCCAACAGAGTATCTGGCATAGCACAGCTTCAGCCATGGCCATAGATGTTGGGACCCTATTTAGAACCCAATTCAACGATATGCGTTTGGGTATGAGCATCTCTAATTATGGTGCCACAATGACCATGTCTGGACGTGATGCACTGGAACGCTATGATCCAGCTCCTGGATTCGAAGGTAATAATGATGCAATCCCTGTTGACTATGCCATGGATAGTTGGGATTTACCCCTGATTTTTAGAGTGGGAGTCGCCATGGATGTCATTGATATTGGTGTTACTAAAGTCACCCTGGCGCTGGATGCCATACATCCAAATGACAATTATGAGTCTATTAATATTGGCTCAGAGCTAAGCATTCTAGATAAATACTTTCTGCGAGCAGGATGGAAATCTCCCTTTGTGGAAACCAACACGTCTCTGGCTTCTGCAGATACGGAATCCCGGGAAGAAGGCTTTACTTTTGGAGCAGGTTTTGATCTCCCCATATTCGGATCGGCTTCAGGATTTCGATTTGACTATGCCTATGCAGATTTCGGTCGCTTGCAGAACGTACAACGCTTTAACATCAGTTTGTATTTTTAATGCTGGATGTTTAGCATAGAGAAATGTAGTATTCAGGGCGCTCTTCCGCAAGGCAGGTGTTTTTCGGAAGAGCGCCCTTGCCACAATAAAATATGGTTTAAGCTTAATAATTAAGGCGGGGCTGGTATGAAAAAGCTAAGTCGTTTCATTCTGATTTTTTTAATTGGATCTCATTTTCTCTATTCTGGTACTTCTGGAAAATTAACAGGGCGTGTTTTAGATGGGAGTACCGGTGAACCCCTCATCGGTGTCAATGTATTTCTACCTTCCACTGGACAGGGTGCAGCTAGCGATATAGATGGCAATTATCTCATTCTCAATATTCCTCCAGGTGAATATAATTTGCATTGTTCCATGATAGGCTATTCTGAGCAGGTCGTTGAAAGCATACGCATTATGGTGGATCTCACCACAACTCAGGATGTGGAGATGACATTGAGCATCATCGAAGGGGATGTGGTCACAGTGACTGCAGATAGATCGATGATTCAGGCCGATATCACCCATGCCCAGGCCAATATCAGCTCAGCCGAGCTGGAAGCAATGCCTGTGGAATCCTTTCAGGCAGCAGTCTCCCTCCAGGCTGGTGTGGTAGTAGATGCAGGTGGTGGAATCCACATTCGTGGTGGACGGTCTTCTGAGGTTGCCTACCTCATTGATGGAATTCCCGTGACCAACTCTTATGGCCAGAATATGGGTGTCGGCATTGAAAATAATGCCATTCAGGAACTTCAGGTCATTTCCGGAACATTTAACGCAGAATATGGACAAGCTATGTCTGGTATTATCAATATTGTCACCAAAGATGGTAGTCTGGACAAATACGCAGGGCAATTGAGCTATCGTTTTGGAAGGTACATTTCGACAGACCCTGAAATTTATATGGGATTAATACCAGGGGATATCGAATTAAAAGATGATTTGAATATCTCAAAAGTTGACATATTTGGATTCGACTCCAAAACCTTTACACCACAGGGCCGTCAGGATATACAATGGAGTCTCAGCGGGCCTGTTCCTGGACTTTCAAAAAAGACATCCTTTTTCACATCAGGTCGGTATGAAGATCTAGCTGGCCGTTTATACGGCGTCAGACGCTTCAAAACGGATTCATTCTCCTGGGATAGTGACAATTCCATCGCCGTTGAAAATGGAGAGTTTTTCTCTGATTTCATTGATTATGGCGCTGATGGTTGTCCTGACGAATATGAAGATGGTGAAGGTGGCTGCTCAAATACGCCACTGAATCTTGGCCCTGATCCCAATGGGGACAATTGGGATTTTCATCTCAACCCAAATGGGGGAGAAGGAAATCAGGTTAGAAATGCTGGCGAGGTGGGGAATGGAACATGGGATGGTGGGGATAGATTGTATTCTGTAGATCCAGATATTTTCATGGATCAGTCAACTGGGAGGTGGTACCGAGATACCAACGGAAATGGCAGGTACGATTCTGACCTTGATGATCGGGTATCCAATCCCGAGTTAGCCTATGAAGATCTGGATGGCAATGGCCGTCTCAGTGGCGAATACTATATCGACGGTGATGGGAATGGTGAGTGGACGAATAACAGAGGAGATAATGCTGTGGTGCCTCTCTATAATTCTACGAGCCTGAACTTGCAAGGCAAAGTAACCCATTTGTTTTCCCAGAGTTTGAAATTGTCCTTAAATGTCCTTTATGGGAGCAGCAGGACCTATAACAGCAACGCAATTGGTTGGAAATACACGCCTGATGGACGCGCGACTTCCTATGGAAATAATATGAATATTGGACTGGTATTACAGCACACTTTAAGCCCTGAAGCTTACTACTCGATCAAGGCGTCCATTCTTGGAAATTTTGGGCGTTCCTATTACAAAGATATCTATGATGTAAATTGGAATTCTCTCTTTCTCTCCAATATGTTTCGAGGCTCTGATTTTAATATGCCGGAACCACCCGACTATCTTGCAGAATCCCTGGACAACTATGAGAATGACAATAACATTCTGAGTGCATCTACAGGACAGAAATTCAATTTGGGAGGTATCTCCAAATACCATCTCTATCGCATCACCAGAACACAATTGCTAAAGTTTGATATGACCAATCAGATCAATAATATGCACCAAATTCAGGCTGGTTCTGAATTCAAATATACCAGTATCTTTCGTAGGGATTTCTCCATACTTTACGATCCTGCAGAAGGATACTACACGCCTGAAATTCAAACACCGGATCAAACAGAGACTACAACGAATTATAGCGAAATGGTCAAAAATCCATATGAATTCGCCTTCTATTTCCAGGACAAAATAGAAGTTGCCGACATGATTGTGAATGCTGGTGTGCGCTATGAAATATTTGAGCCAGATGGGCATACCTTGAACGATGTTGCTGACCCAAATCCTTATGCTCCCTTAAAATTAATCAACAGGTTTCATGACCTGGATGGAGATGGATTGATCACCGAGGCTGAAGCCGTATCCTCAAATGCCAAAACCTATGATGATCGGCTGGAGTACTGGTTTAAGGATGCTTCCAAAAAGTACCAGTTCAGCCCACGTCTGGCTATTGCGTATCCGATCACTGATAAAGGCGTTCTGCATTTTTCTTACGGTCATTTTTTCCAGATTCCCAGCTTTACCTATTTATATATAAATCCTGATTTTGAAGTCCCTGTCGGTGGAGCTGTTGCATCAGCTACCATGGGAAATGCAGATCTAGAACCCCAGAAAACCGTCCAATACGAAGTGGGTTTTCAACAACAGTTTGGAGAGAATATAGGGGTTGATGTGACTGGTTTCTATAAGGATATCAGTAACCTGCTAGGATCTGAGATTCTAACAACCTACACCAGCGAAGTCTACGGACGCTATATAAATCGAGACTATGGAAACGTCAAGGGGTTGACCATATCCCTGAACAAACGTTATTCAAATGGATTTTCTGCAAACCTGGATTACACATATAGTGTGGCTGAGGGAAATGCTTCTGATCCTCAGTCCGTATTCTGGGATGCCCAAAACAATCGTGAATCAGAAAAACAACTGGTCTATCTGGATTGGGATCAACGCCACACTCTCAATGGAACGGTCCTATTCAAATTGCCTTACAAGGTAAATCTTAGCTTTATTGGAGAATACGGGTCGGGTTTACCCTACACTCCTGCAAATCCAGGACTTGCTGGCGGTGGATTTGAAAACAGTGCCCGGCGTCCCAAGCAAATCAACCTTGATATGCGCATCACAAAATCTCTCATGTTTGCAGGCAGAGAGTTGAGTTTCTCCGCCAATATCTATAATCTTCTGGATATTCGAAATGAGGTGACTGTTTATACTGACACAGGTAGATCCGGTTACTCTTTGATTCCAACTTACACAGCAGAGGACCTAAATTGGAGGTATAACACACTGAGTGAATATTTGAATCGCCCAGGTAATTATTCATCGCCACGCCAGATTCGTGTTGGCATTTCAACCTCACTGTGAGATAGGACGATTCTATGAAATTCAGAAATATTATTATAACGACCATATCTCTTTTAGTGGCTAGTCCTTCAATTCTGAGTGCAGCCAGCCCAAGCAAAAGTGATTTTGCCAATCAGAAACATCTGAGAAAAAATGCTGCGCTTGGTGCAGATGATAATAATCATGCTGGCCGTCGTATCGGTATTCACAGCGGAAATAAAATCTTCACCCGGTTCACAAATTACGGCGGTATTGCAGATTACACCGTGCCGGGGAGATTTGATAGTGGCATTTATCCTATTGGAAGTGGACGATCATACCTGGCTGAATTTTCACCCATTGTGGCAGCGGAAACAGCAAATGCTAAAAGTGGTGCCCCTGCCCATATAATCAGCGAAGGAACGCCTGTAATTGCAGATAAACCTTCTGGTTCAAATTACCTCTGGCAATTCGAACCTATACTTGGGTATGCAAACAACAATGATTCGCTAATCGCAATGAGCGATGATTCTCTCTCATGGCCGGATAGTTGGGCCGATCTCCCGTCTGATTGGGACGGAACCTGGGCTGGTCAATATGGCAAGTATAGTCGGGCCGATCAAGAAAGCTACTTCCACATGGATGATTTTAACAATGACGAATTTAGCCATTATCCAATCCTTGTGGATCCGGAAGTTCATTTTTGTGAAATTGTAGAGATTGATGACTCTGATTCCAATGACTATGGAATATTAACAGATATGACGACCTCATTCGCAGGTCTTGTGCGAGATGTTGATCGTGCTACTGCATTGTCATCCAGGGATGGTAGACGCCCTGATGTAATAAGAATACTCGATGATGATGAAAATATGAACAATGATAAATGGTACGAGATTGAATCAATCTTAAATGACAACCAAATTTTAGTAAAAGCTTTTCTAAATGGAGCAGCGCCCTTGCCTGCTGGTAGCGAATATCTCATATACGATGGCTTTAAACGAGGCGTGGGAGTGGATGTGGCAGCACGAGGGTATCAATGGGCACACCCAGCAGCCGAAGATATTTTAATTTTCACCTACTGGATTCGGAATATCAGTTCCTGGGATTACCAGAAATTTATTTTTGGCATGTATGGTGATGCTGATGTTGGTGACGCTAGTCCTGTTTCTGAACATCATCATGACGATGCCTGGTTTGATACAATGAATGATATTGTGTATCAATGGGATACTGATTTGTGGTCCCAAAATCATGGTGGCTATGTACCGGCATATTTTGGGTGGAAATATCTGGAATCTCCTGGAAATCCCCTTGATGGATTGGACAATGATGAAGATGGCATGATCGATGAGCGCCAGGATGATGGGATTGATAATGATGGTGATTGGGATCCCTATCTTGATGATACTGGTTCTGATGGCATAGGACCCAATTTTGGTGAATACTCTGGTCCAGATAGTGATGGTACTGAGGGGAATGGTGTCCCCGATGCTGGAGAGCCAAATTTTGAATATACCGATAATGATGAATCAGATCAGATCGGGCTCACAAGTTTTACCGCTGGCCCTTGGCCTGGTATTGACCTGACCAGAGATGGTGACTCGTGGGACAAGTTGACGCCAGGATCATTCACCAATATTTTACAGAATGTAGATTTGACATTTATGTATGGGTCAGCCTATTTTGAACTACCTCAACAAGAGGAGCGCAAATTCGCCGTAGCCCTCATTTTTGGAAACGATTATGAAGACATCCTCCGGAATTCAAAAACGATGCAACAAATTTACGATAGCGATTATAATTTTGCTAAACCGCCAAATCTGCCCAGTGTCACTGTGGTTCCAGGAGATGGCGCTGTGACCCTATACTGGGATGATAAAGCCGAATATAGCGTCGATCCTATTTATGGAATGGATTTCGAAGGTTATCGTATTTATCGTGCCACAGATCCTGCGTTCAACGAAGTGTGGAATATTACCGATACCTATGGCAATCAGACTTTTAACAAACCCATAGCTCAGTTTGATGTTATTGATGGGCTCGTTGGACCACATCCCTATGGTCTCAACGGAATCCATCTGGATATGGGAACGGACACTGGCTTGAGACATTCCTGGACGGATACAACCGTAGTGAATGGACAAAGATACTATTATGCTGTGGTCTCGTATGACTTCGGCTATGACTATGATTTTTATGAGAGGGGTATATCCAACATTGATCTTCGACCACCCATCACACCCTCAGAGTGTACCAAGCGGATTGAAATCAATGCCTCAGGAAATGCAGTTGATTTTGCCATTAATACGGTAGAAGTAACACCCAATGCTCCAGCCATGGCATACATCGCTCCGGAAATTATTGCCGATGCCACTACCACCCTAGGAACTGGAAAACTGGAGGTGGAGGTTGTTGACCCCTCGAAGATTAAAAATAATGACCAATATCAGATTAGCTTTCGTGATTGGTCAGAGGATGGGATTGACAATGATGGGGACTGGCGTACGTGGACTGATGATTCGACACGAATCACTTTGAGCTCAACTTTGGATATGTTGATCGCACCAAATGCAGATACCCTTGATGTCAATCTTCCAGGTTCCCATGTGGTGAATGGGATAACTGCCACAACAACTCGTTTCTCTTTTAACGCGTTTGTATTCTTTACCACCTTTGTTGATACAGAAACAGTTTCTACGCCCGACACGACATATTTAAGGCATTTTGTTGAGATCCCCGATACCAGCTTTATTCTGCCACCTACCGTGGGAATTTGGGACGGTTGGGAACCACTTTATAGTGATGTGGGTTCAGATGGCTGCGATGATGCCTTTGAAACGGGTAATCCCAATAATCCCTGTTCAGAGCTTGCCTTGAATCTAGGGGGAGATCCCAATAACGATAATTGGAATCCCGATACAAACCCAAATGGAACCCAGGCCAATGCCAAGCCTGACTTGGGTGAGCCAAACTTCGAGACCAACGATGTGGACGAACTGTCTCGCAAAACGACCTCGTTTCAATTGGATAACTTGACCACAGGGCAGGTGTTGCTCCGTGATCAAACAGATTTCAGTGGTGAGAACAGAGGCGTTGTCACTGAGGGAATCCGGGTAAATGTGAGCAATGATGAAGTTGCTTTGTTAGAGGGTGAATCTGGTTGGATGACCCCTGGATTGAACTTCATAACATATATTACACCAGAAAAATATAATACTCTGGGATATAAATCTGTGCCCTTTGACTATCTTTTAACCATCGATTCCCAGGTTACTGATACTTCAATAAACAATAAACCAGTTACTTACCATCTGGAAGATTTGACCAATCAAAAACCCGTGGATTTCGTTCTTTCCACCACAATAAATGATACGCTTCTACGCTCTGGATCTTTAATGTATCCAATTATTGAAGCAAGCGGTGAGAGATACGTAACGTGGAGATTCAATCATCGTAGCAAGGTGGGCGATATAAATGCAATTACCCAATGGGATGATTTGGTCATATTTGCTACGGCCAGTAGTGGTATTGGTGTGTATGATGGTAGTACTTGGACAAATCTGACCATGGAAACTGGTCTCATTTCGAATACCATCTATGCACTTGAATTTAGTCAGGCTGGGAACCTTATGGTAGGAACAGCCGGTGGTCTCAATGTGCATTCAGACTATGGCTGGCAAACCTATGCAATTGACCTGGATCCTGTCGGATTCAATGCAGAAGAAGTCAAGTATGACTGGCTCAGTTTTGAAGATATTCTTGAAGACTCTGAGGGCATTTTATGGTCAATCTCAAACAAAGGATTGTTTCGTTGGGACTGGCATCGAACCAGCATCGCTCATATCTGGTCCGAAAATGCCATTACAACAATGGATTTCCAGGCAGATACTTTCGCCACATTTGAGAGCGATACTCTCATGACAGGAATAATTCAAAACGAATCCATCGATTTATTGGATCTAGGCTCTGGTACAATCGTAGTCGGAACAAAATCTGATGGATTAGAATTTTTTAACTCTTCTACGAGTTCATTTTGGTATCTGAATGAAGATAACTCAGACTTACCAGATGATAAAATTCTATCTATGTTTCATAAAGGTGATAGCCTCTACATAGGAACGCAGCAGGGTCTTGCCATCTACGATTTAGTGGACAGTCTGGTGGTCTATGCCAATAAGGATAGTCTCCTGGATAGGAAAATCGTTGAAGTATTTGTGGGGTCAGACAGCCGGATACATGTCTCGACTAGGAATGGTTACAACGTCATTGATTTCTCCATCACTGAGGGTTCTCAGTATATGGCTTACACAAACACAAATGTGCCTGCCTTTGGAACGAAGAAGGTACAATCAGTTCTCCAGTTAGAGGATGGAACCATCTGGGTGGGCAGTGATTTATCTGTAGCTCGTTTTAAGGACGATACGTGGCAAAATTGGGAGCCTAAGGCAGGCGATCAGCTTATTGTCAAGTCGCGTAAGCCATTCTCAGCCAACGATGTGCTGAATTTCACAGTCACTGGTGCAAATATTGATGTCGATGCTCCTTCAAGCCTCCTTGAAGATATCTCAGTCGTACCAAATCCCTATGTGGTGACAGCATCCTGGGAACCTCAACACCTGTTTGATTCCGGTCGAGGTATTCGCAAGATTGATTTTATTAATCTGCCGCCAGAATGTACAATCAGTATTTATACCATCAGTGGTAAGTTTGTCAATTCCATTGAGCATAATTCTGAAATTTGGGATGGAGCTGAATCCTGGAATCTCCTCTCACGAGATGGATTGGAAATTGCCTATGGCATTTATCTATACCATATAGATGCTCCAGGTATTGGCAGTCATGTTAGCAAATTTGCTGTGATTAAGTAGGAGGTTGATATGAAACTATCAAGAAATACAATTCGTATAGCTATCATCTTCCTGGTATTGGCTTCCACCACCCAGGCAGTCTCTAAAAGAGGTACCACTGCTGCTTCCTTCCTGGAAATTGGGATTGGAGCCAGGGGAACGGCTATGGGGAATGCCTATGTAGCTGTCGTGGACGATGTCAATTCTCTATACTGGAATCCAGGTGGACTAGCCCTCATGAAAAAGAGCGAGGTTAGTTTTATTCAGACCAACTGGCTGGCAGGTATCAGCTTTAATAATGTTTCTGGAGCCTTCCCCATGGGGAATCTGGGAACTGTTGGCTTCGCGCTTACCAGCATAGCTATCGAAGAAATGGATGTGACTACCGTAGATCAACCTGACGGTACTGGAGAACGCTTTGGGGCTTCAGATTTATCTGCGACTCTGGGGTGGGGTAGAAAATTCACAGATCGATTCTCTTTTGGCGCAAACGTGAAATATATCGAAGAGCGCATATGGCATATGAAAGCCAGCTCGGTTGCAGTAGATTTGGGAACCACTTTTAAAACCCAGTTCAGGGATCTGAAAGTTGGAATGAGTGTTTCTAACTTTGGTGGCAAAATGCAGCTAAAGGGAGACGATACACTCATCGAAGTTGATGTCGCTCCTGATCAAGAAGGCAACAACTCACGTATCAATGCCCATCTGGATACTGATTACTGGTCCCTGCCTCTGACTTTTAGAGTTGGATTGGCTGCCGATGTATTGAGAATTCCACATGGAAAACTGACCCTGGCTGTTGATGCCGCCCATCCCAATAACTATTCCGAAAGTATCAGTGTTGGGGGAGAATTCAACCTCATGGATTTGGCATTCCTAAGAGCGGGTCAGACTTTTTATCTTGATGATGTGGATGAAGACGGAAACGCCCTCGCTCCAGAAGGTTTCAGTGTAGGTGGGGGTGTAAACCTTCTCATAGCCCGAAACCTGCGCTTTAAACTGGATCTAGCATATGGCGATTGGGGAATACTCAGTGATACTCGTCGTTTCAGTTTAAGTTTGGAATTTTAACCCGGAGTTTTCATCTTTTGACTGTACATTGTTGAAAGAAAGAAGGAAGTCAATGAAGGTAATTAAAACGTCCGTTTTAGCTGTTCTCATATTGCTCGTGGGATCCATATCTGCATCACAGGTTGATCAATTAATCGAAATCAATGATGCAGCTGAATCCTGGATTTCATTAAATGGACGACCTTTGTATTATACTTCAAGTAAATCTCAGTATATGGTTGATAATCAATCGATTAGAGAAATGACTACCTATAGTCAAAAGGCAAAAATAAGTGTATCACCAGATGGGGATTATCGCTTGATTTCAATGCTTCAAGATCTAGGCGAAATTAAAAATGGGAAGCGACACTCCGATTATTTTATCCTCGATGATCAAAACGATTTGCAGTATACAGTAAATCTTGGCACCGATTCTGATCTCAAACCGCTTGTTGCTGCGATTTCTGATAATGGCGTCCTGGCCCTAGTCGATCCTGTCAAGGCATTGATATATTTCTATACCGCAGGTAACCTTGTCGCTGAAGGTCAGCTATTCAAGGATGATGGTGAGATGAGTTTGGAACGCAATGTTCTCATGCAATGGGTTGGGGATAAATGCTACATTCTGCTTGAACGTCCAGGGTTTAATGGGGGACCTGCTGGAAAGTCTCTATTTATCAGTATCAAATCAGACGGCCGGGGCCAGAAAACTTCCTATTTGCCATTCACTTATCTCCAGGATTTTGTGTTTCAGAAACAACGCTTTTTTGCCAGTGGATATGACTATTCTCCTGCTGTAAAAGAGATGAAACCCTTGATCATTGAGCTGTCTGCTGAAGGAGAAGTACTTTGGAATAATGAAAATTATGGACATGAACTATTTTTATCCCCCAATGGCTTATATCTGGCAGCTTTGAGTAGCCATGAATTTATCCAGGTATTTGAATTAGGTCCCCAGCGGGTCCAGAAAGTCAATTTTCCCAATGCCAATAAAGTATGTTTGGGTCTTTCGGTCAATAACCGTGGTGAAGTGGCGGTCATCCGAGTTTCCGCTGATTTCTTTGCCAAGCGAAATACCCACTTCTCCCAGATCTTTTTTCCCCAGACGGGAAATTCAACTGATATTCAGATAGACCCTCGTTATCCCCGGTTATTCAAGATTGATACTAACGGAGACCGCTTTTTTATCGGTACGAACTATGAATGGCTAGAAGTCAGCCCGTAATGCAAAGACTCTTCATCCTTTTCTGGCTGCCTTTAGG
Organism: Fidelibacterota bacterium; assembly: GCA_013203185.1. Taxonomy (GTDB): domain Bacteria; phylum Fidelibacterota; class UBA8477; order UBA8477; family JABMPR01; genus JABMPR01. The sequence goes on from JABMOS010000095.1 coordinate 48,961, forward strand.
GTTGTTTGCTCAGATTAATAATTTTTCATGGCCTTTGGCACCCATGGATCAGCAACATCGCATATCCGCAACCTTTGATGAATGTCGTGAAAACCGGGATCATTTTCATAATGGGACTGACATGCCACTTGCTCCAGGGGAGAATGCTCTCAGTATCATGGCGGGAACCGTTACTGGCATCGGTTCAGATTGGATCAGAGTTGAAGATTTTGCCTATGTCCATGTTATTCCCCTGGCCACCCTGCATGTTGGTAATACAGTTGCTCAGGGGGCAGTGGTGGGTCATACCGATAGTTATGCCCATATCCACCTTAATTATGGAGGAGGGGCAAGTGGTCATCCAACTGGGAACCCACTTTTACCTGGTAAAATCACGCCTTTCGTGGATCCCTACCACCCCCGCTCACCACTTATTCAGTTCGTCATGGATGAGAGCTCCAACGCCTTCTCAAACAATACCCTGAGTGGCCGTGTAGATATTATCGCCCAGGCCGCAGATACAACCGATCTCCAGTCCAGTATTGATATGAATAATGGTATCTATACCATTGGCTGGGCGCTCCATTCGGCAGATAGGTCTGAGATATTACAAGGACCTCATTTTTGGTTCGAGGCTGACGAATTGTATTCCAATTCAAATATTAATCGGGTTTATGCAAATGGTTCCTCCACCAGTATTTATCGGTACATTGTGACCAATCGCGTCACTTCAAATAATTATCTGGATTGTGATCTTTACGATCCAGGTCCATATGTTATATCGGTGATGAGCTCTGATACCAGGGATAATTGGGATACGACCTACGTGAATGTTTATCTCAGTGATGTGGATTTACTACCACCAGGCCAGCCAGACCTCAGGTACATAGGTCCAGATGCCAGTGGTAATCTTCACCTTGAATGGGAAGCACCTGATGATGCAGATCTGGCTGGATATATCCTTGAGTTCTCATACGACGGGGTGAACTGGAGCTCCAATCATGGTCCAGATATCTTGACTGCTGACATGACAAGCTTTGAGGTCGTGGGATTCCCTCAACACACCTACTTGCAGCTCCGCATGAAAGCTGTGGATACTGCAGCCATACCAAATCATAGCGGGTATTCAGATACATATAGCGTTCGTCTTAATAGCGATGCTTCAACCATACTGGTTGTTGATGGCTTTGATCGGACGAATGGATCATGGACCGGCAGCCAACACAATTTTGCTACCTATTATGCTGAAGCTATTGTGAATAGTGGGTCCTCTGCAGGCATAAGCACAGTAAGCAACGAATGGGTGACATCCACGCAAGATATTCACGATTATTCTTCAGTCTTTTGGTTTGTAGGCGATGATAGCAGGACTGATGAAACCTTCAGCACCAGTGAACAAAGCGTGATCTCAACCTATCTAGATGGGGGTGGTTATTTATTTACTTCAGGAGCTGAAATAGGATACGATTTAAGTGCCGGTTCCACCTCTGATGTTGATTTCCTGTCCCAGGTTTTACATGTAGGCTATGCTGGTGATGATGGGAATCATGCCTCGGTTGAGGGTGTGGGACCCTACTTTTCAGGATTGGACTTTAATTATGGCACTTTTCCTTACATTGAAGACTGGCCAGATCATTTTTCGCCTGCCTCAGGGGGTGAAATTGCACTTCAGTATGGTAATGGCCTGAATGCTGCCATTGGTTATCGGGATGAGGTTTCAGGAACCTTTGTATTGGGTCTGGCTTTTGAGACCATTGACACCGAAGCTCACAGATCTCAATTGGTGGGCAGGATACTTGGATTCTTTGCAGGATCAACAGGGCTCAACGATATCTTGATCCCTGAGGAAATGTCAATTCAAAGGGTTTATCCCAATCCCTTTAATGCTTCCATAAATATTGAGTACACCCTGGATGAATCGGTTCCAAGTCGAATTGTCATTTATGATATTCACGGTGGAGTGATCCTGGATCAAGCATTGAGAAATACTACCCCTGGGACCTATACATGGACTTGGGATGCCAAAAATAGAACTGGACAAAGCATGCCCAGTGGTGCTTACTTTGTGCAATTAATTCAAAGTGAAACGCACAGTGCAACACGCAAGATTGTCTTAATCAAATAGGTGCAGTTTGAGAAGACAGTATTTACTATTCTTGTTTGGATTATTGCAAATGGCACAGGCTGATGTTCTCCACATTCTACCCTATACCCAGTGGACTTTTAGTACACCTCTAGAGCAAGTTATTTATAGATCCAACACTTCAGGATTTCCCATCATGTACACTGTGGCAGAGAATAAGATTTCTTATTTCGATAGTCTGGGAAATAATGTTATGGATATGGATCGTACTCCAGAGGATATATTCAAGATAAATAAGGACCACTCTTACTTTATGTTGATTCAGCAAAATGAATCAAACGATATCTCTAAGGCTCAAAGGCTCTATTCATTTCAAGTCTATGATTTTCAAGGAAATCCAGAATATACTTTGGTCCATGGCATCCCAGTGGGCGAGGGACGACTCAATTCACAATTAACCAACCAGGGCAGCATTCTTCTCACCCAGGAGGATAAGCCATGGATACTTGAATTGAGCAATGAGGATACATTGTTATACCTGGAAAACGTCGTGCCAGGGGATCAAGAAGATGGTAAGATTAAACTATTAGTGGATCAACTTGCCAATCGAAATGAATTCGTTAGTGCGTCCACATACACCAAGAGGGGGGAGAGTGACTCACCTTCAAAAATTGATCTCCACCTCTGGCATCATGACAAGCTTATAAGTGATCCTGTAAATATCCCTGGCAGGCTGGTTGGTCTTGAATCCATTCCTGGAACTGACTATTATTTTCTTGAGATTCACGATGGCTATGAATCCAGGCTTACCCTTTTTGATAGGGATAGGGTGGTGGGCAATTTTCCCTGGATGACCTGGGATATTAGATCCCTGGGGGCCAAAGCCGCTTTTGTTATCTCAGAGAGTGATTTGAATGTTGTAAATCTTGGGGATGCTTCAATTATTTCAAGCTACCATCCCATCGATATGAGCACAATTAGTGATGCTGAATATCTCCACAATTGGGGTCTGTTTCTTTACATACGCTATGAGCCCTATTTTACGGAGGATGGGGTGCAGGCTTATCGAAAATTTGAGCTTGAGGGCGTGAGTAAAACCGGTCAGATCGCCCACCGTAGCTCATTTGGGAGCTGGACAACTACATTACCAAAATTATCTCAAATTGGGAAAGATCTATTTGCAATTCATATGCACAATG
>JABMOS010000096.1 GCA_013203185.1 Fidelibacterota bacterium
CAGCATGACTTCTCGTTCTGTCCGCTTTTTTGTTGCAACTCCAGTAATGAGCGACAGCCCATATGTGAGGAGCAATTGCATACCCGGGTCCACCCACTTAGATCTCATAACCGACGGTTCCATTGAACAATATAGTGAGCTCAGGTAGAAGGTCATACTCATATCAAAACCCGCTCCATTAATTCTCATCGTTATGTCCAAGAATCCCGTGTATTGTGGCTTCAGACACTTAATTTCGTAGCCATCTAAACGAAAGAAGGTATATGCTTAATCAAGGCCACATCCTCATCATCAATCCTGGCTCCACATCTACAAAATTGGCTATATACAGTTTTGACCTGTCGCTTGAGCAAGTTCTGGTTGTGGATGATTCAACAGTGGTTCATTCCGGGCTTGAAGAAGGCATTGCCGAGCAATTGGACAGCCGCTATGAAGATGTAGATCGGTTTCTTAGAGCAGCCAATCTTGATGTTCATATGATTATGGCCAGGGGTGCTCCCTTACATCCCCTCCGTGGCGGTAGCTATGAAGTCAATGATCTCATGCTTGAGGATCTCAGGACGAATAAATATTCCCACCACGCCAGTAATCTTGGAGCCCTTATTGGTGAAAGAATCGGTAAAAAGCTAAACATCCCCGTTTACATAACTGATCCAATCACATCAGATGAATTTGAACCCCTCGCCCGTATATCAGGTGTGCCAGGTATTCAAAGAAAATCTCGGGGCCATGCATTAAACATTAAGGCCAGCTTGAGAAAACTTTGTTCACGTTTGGATAAAAAGTACACAGAAAGTTCCTGGGTAGTCTGTCACATGGGAGGTGGTATCTCAGTTGCAGCCGTCCGCAATGGCCACATTATTGATGTGAATGATGCCCTCCTGGGTATGGGACCTTTTAGCTCCGAAAGAGCTGGCTCTCTGCCTACTTCAGGGATATTGGACCTGGTATTTGAGGCAAATCCGGCCCGCGCCGCTATTGAGGAGTTGCTATCAAAGAATAGCGGCTTGAAGGGGTATCTCGGAACTGCTGATCTTCAACAGGTTGAACAAAGAATTAATGATGGCGATTCTGAAGCCGATCTTATTTTTCAGGCAATGGCATATCAGATTTCTAAAGAAATAGCTGCCATGGCCTCTGTGCTAAATTTTGAAATAGATGGGATTCTACTCACTGGAGGAATGGCAAACTCACAAATGCTGTGCGACTCTATCTCAGAGCGGGTAAGCGCCATCACTGAAATATTCGTTGAGGCTGGGGAGAATGAAATGGAAGCTTTGGCCACAGCGGGACTCCGAATTCTTGCAGGAAATGAATCAGTCAAGCAGTACACTAAGGGCTAATGACATCCAACCACTTCCCAAACATATGGTAATCAGAATTGCACAACTACATGATCTAGAACAATGCGTCGCTATTGACGCTCCCAACTTCAATATTTTTGATCGTGAAAAACGCAGGAAACATTTTCTGGATATGATCCCCCGGAAAATGATGCTGGTCCTTGAAATGGATTCAAGAATTGTTGCCTACGCAACCTTTGACTCAGATTGGTTTGGATGCACCTTCCTCAAGCTGGTGGTCACGGATCAGGCATTTCGCCGTCGCGGTCTGGCTTCAAAGCTCATCCAGCATATTGAATTGAATCATTGCCCTTCTGGAAAACTTTTCAGTTCCACTGAAGCAGATAATGAGCCTTCAATTAAAATGCATAAGCAATGCGGTTTTGAAGATAGTGGATGGCTTGACAACTTGCCCCAACCCCATCGAGAGATTTTCTACTTTAAACCAACTCAATAACGCGACGGAAAATTGGAGCATATTTTTTTCTTCCAATAACGTATTGCATCATGTTAATAATCTTTTACATTATGTCTGTATTTATTAACATCTAGTAAAGGGATCTTAACATGAATTTATCATACCAGGAAAAAAGCATCTGGGCCTCCCTCGTCATAACCTCTATTATGTTTATCTACTATTTTAGCCGGGTCTTGGGGGTTATCGCCAATCCAGAGATCCCAGAGACTACCCTGATCATAGTATTCATCGGAGTCATAACGGTCACCATCTTTGCTCAGGTTGTCATTCAGAGTATCATGGCCATCATTTATCGTGATGAAGTGAAAGAGGGTGGTGATGAGCGGGAAACTCTTATCCGGTTAAAAGCTACCAGCATCTCACACTATGTCCTCATATCAGGTGTGTGGATTGCCTGCATGAGCTTCTATCTCAATCCATCAGCCCTCATGTTGATGAATGTGTTCATCGTATTTTTTGTGGTATCTGAAATAGTTGGTTTTGTAACCCAGCTTATCTATTACCAACGAGGTGTGTAATGCCAACTTGCAGCATTCAGAATAGTATGCGGAAGCTCCGATTCAATCAGGGCGAAATGACCCAGCAAGAACTTGCCAAAACTATTGGGGTATCGCGGCAAACCATCATTGCCATCGAATCTCGGAAATATTCTCCTACTCTAGAGCTGGCTTTTAAGATCGCTGGTGTGTTCCAAGTCCCTCTGGAAGAAATTTTCCAGTATGAACACGAGAAATCCCAATAACTACTTAATGGTGGTAATACAGCCTTCTAGCGCACCATCACTTCATCACAGAATATCCAGGATTTTGCACCAGCTGCTGGATGCCAATCTGGACAAACCCCATGGTTTTTTGCCAGCACACGGATATAACGGGTTGATTGTGTTGGAAAATCGGCAGTTAACCGATTAATGGTAACTTCCTCGCTCTTGTCAGACACCTCATTATCCACTCTCTGAATAACGCTCCAGGATTCACTATCTGGAGAGAAGCTTACCTCCAGATACTCAGGCATGAATATCCATGCTTTGGTTGATTGAAGAAAATTCATTTCCACCCGAAAGATTTCTTTGCTCTCTCCCAGGTCAAGTGTGATTTCCAGGTCATTTCCCTCAAAACCTTGCCAGGTGCCATCTTTGGAGTTGTCTGAGCCAAGAATACCGTCTACCAGCCCCTTATCCCCACCACCGGTGTAGCGCATATGGTATTTCGAATCATAAGCAGCAGTGCTTCCCAAAGCTTTGTGGAAGGAAAAATCTCTTTCTGCTATACGACCCATACTTGTGGGACCATCAAAAATACCAGCTCTAACTTTTGCATCCTGCCTCAGAAGCAGCTTCCCTGAGTATTCTGGAGAACTCCCATCAGGATCAGAACCATCAAGAGTATAGCGAATAGCATACTGTACCTGTTCTGAAATCAACTGGACCTCAACTTCATCCATTTTCAGTGGTCGTCCTGGTAAAATATCCACCAAAAAGGTGCCGGGACTATAGTTCCACCCCAGGGCTTTGAACCTGGGCAGCAAACCCTGCAATCGTTTTTGGAAATCAGGCCAATCTCGATGATCTTTTGCAGACCATAGCACCTCTGACAATGCTGTCATTCTCGGAAGCACCATGTATTCAGCATGGGAGGTGGTCTTGACGAACTCTGTCCACAAATTTGCCTGAGAACCCAAGACATATTTCGCTTCCTCAGCACTTAATTCTTCTGGGATAGGTTCATAGCTATATACTTTTTTAAGAGGTGTGTAGCCACCGATAGCCTGGGGCTCAGTTTTTGGATCACCCTGATAATAATCAAAGTAAACATGGGAGGTTGGTGTCATGACAACATCGTGACCTGCTTTCGCTGCAGCTACACCACCCTTGAAACCCCTCCAGGACATGACGGTTGCCTCTGGTGCCAGCCCGCCTTCTAAAATCTCATCCCAACCGATGAGGTTCTTTCCCTTTGAATTAATGTACTTCTCCATTTTCTGGACAAACCAGCTTTGCAGTTCATCTTCATCTGCGAGACCTTCTGCCTTAATACGATCCTGACACTTCTCACACGTTTTCCAATAGGTCTTGCGAGCTTCATCTCCTCCGATATGGATATATTTTGCTGGAAATAAATCCACCACTTCATCCAGAATATTTTCGAGAAAAACGAATACTGAATCATTGCCAGCACAGAAAATATCTTCATTAGGCCAGTAACTACCAGGACGTACATGTAGCGTTTCGCCCCTACATGATAATTCAGGATAGGCTGCGAAAATTTCAGAGGAATGTCCCGGCATCTCGATTTCCGGAATTACTGTTATCTGTCTCGATGCAGCATATTCAATTACCTCTCTCACCTCTTCCTGGGAATAGAAGCCTCCATACGTACTTTTTTCTCCCGCTTCAATGGGGGACCATTTGCGCCAGTCCTCATGCTCTCTATCTACTCGCCAGGCACAAATTTCAGTTAGCTTGGGATAGCGCTTAATCTCGAGTCTCCAGCCATTGTCATCTGAGAGATGCCAGTGAAACACATTCATCTTATGGAGGGCAATCATATCGATATATCTTTTTACAAAATCCAGAGGGAAGAAATGCCTGGAAACATCCAGATGCATACCACGCCACCCAAACCTGGGATAATCTACAATGGCTACGGCTTGGATCTTGTGACCAATCAGGGCATTCATACCCTGTTCCACTTCAGGGGGCAAAAGTTGACGGAGTGTCTGTATCCCATAGAATAAACCAGGGTCATCCTGGGCGACGATTCTGATTCCCTGGTTGTTCACGTGTAATTGGTAGCCCTCTTCAGGCAATTTGACATCCTGGATGAGATCAAGTTCGATATCCGCTTTTCCTTGTGAACCGACGTTTAGGTCAGGAATCAATGACTTCAAATAATCCATGAAAAACGACTTGCTGACGATTTCATCAGAAATCCATACAGTCGTGGTCTGAGCAAAAACAAATTCACCTTTTTGTTCTAGCATCTGTTGTGGCTTGGGTATAATGTTCATATCCATACTTTCAGTTTTTGGTGCTCTGGGAGTTGAACAGGCTAGAAAGACCTGCGTAAACGTCAATAAAGCAATCATTCGTTTTGAAATAATTTTCACTGAAATCCCCTCTATCTTATTATTCTGTGGATCGTTGATCCAGACGCAACTCTGAAATGGGCATCAGATCCTGATCCATCTCTTCCTTGGTAATTGGTCTAAATCTGATGGCCATTCCCCCTCCAGGGGCTAATTTTGCTTTAAGTGTATCAGCGGGTGATATTGTATAGGAACCCATCCAAATTGGATACGGGTTGGTATCCCAATGGCTCTCTTCAGTATCCACATAGCATTCTGCAATCATTTCCCCCTGAAGCATCTGGTTTATGGGGATTTCTAATTCTCGTGCATCCCCGTTGGTAATAGCGCCCAGAAACCAATCACTTCCATGACGGCGAGCAATGGTAACAAACTTACCTATTTCAGCCTCCAAGTACAGACTTTCATCCCAAACCACCTCAAGATCACGAATGAACTGGAAGGCTGGCTGGTTCACATAATTTTCTGGAAGGTCTGCTGCCATTTGAAGTGGACTATATAAAACCACCATGAGAGCAAGTTGTTTGGCCAAAGTTGATTGGACTCGGTTATCAGGTTTATAACGATCAAAGCGTAAATCAAATATGCCTGGCGTATAATCCATGGGACCTGCCAGGAGGCGGGTAAAGGGTAGAATGGTGGTATGGATTGGAGGGTTACCCTCACTCCAGGCATTATATTCCTGTCCCCGACCACCTTCTCGGGTCAGCATATTGGGCCAGGTACGTTCAATTCCCGTGGGTTTAATGGGCTCGTGGACATCAATACTCACTTGATATTTTGCAGCCATCTCCACCACTCGCCGATAATGCTCGACCATCCATTGACCATGATGGTGTTGCCCCACGGGCCTGATTGCACCAACATAACCAGACTTTACTGCCTGGATACCCAGATCGTGGGCATAAGCAAAGGCCGCTTCCAGTTGACGCTCATAAAAATCTGCATCAGCCCCTGTTTCATGGTGCCCAATAATGGATACACCGCGTTCCCGACCATATGCCGTAATTTTCTCAATATCATAGTCATCATAGGCTTGTGTCATCACAAAGGCATCAGGTTGACCCCACTTTTCCCAACCAACATTCCACCCTTCAATAAGCAAGCCTTGGATCTGATTCTCTGCAGCAAAATCGATGTAATGCATGGCATTTGCTGTGGTTGCCCCATGCTTGGGCCCCTGAACCCAGGTCTCTTTATTTAGATGCATGCCCCACCAAATCCCCATGTATTTCATGGGCTGAATCCAGTCTGGGTTATCAATGAGATTTGGTGGATTGAGATTCAGGATCATTCTGGAATTGAGTAAATCTGTGGCCTTCTGGCCAATTGTGATTGTCCGCCAGGGTGAGGTCAGCTGTCGCACCTGTTTGACCTTATCCCCATCAGGCCAGGGCACCAGAATACTCCTGAGGCTGAACTCTGATTGCTGTGACTTGCCCAAAGTCATGCCCGGGTAGCCAGTCAGATTAGCCTCATGCAAACTTATGTGAAGTCCATTATCCATGATCATGGTAATGGGAGTATTAACGGACTTCACGTCACTCAGTGGGGTTTGGGTATACAGGAATTCATAGCTATCATAATCACCGGGAATCCACCAGGACCGTCCATCCATAGCAAAATTAAATTCAGAGAGTTCTTCAGTGATAAAAATTGAATCTATACCTGGTTGGGCTGGAATTTCATACCGAAAAGCTACACCATCATTAAATACCCGGAAGTGTAAATTGAGTTGCCTGTGGGGAGCCAGTACCTCTCTTAGCTCGAGCCTGATCGCCCGGCTCAGGGAATGAATTGACTTCTCCTGTCCCCATACGGGACCCCAATGCTCCTCAATAACCTCTGTATTTGAATTCGTTAGCTGGAAGGGTCCAGTTAGATCTGGTTGCCCGCGAAACCTATAACCCAGCGCTGAGGGGAGAATACATTTCTTACCATCAACCTGTACAGCGTAAAAAGGCATCCCCTGGTCAAGCTTCACCTCGACCTGAATTTTATCATCGGGACTTAACACAACTATGTTGGTGGAAATCTCTGGTTTACAGGAAAATAGAATTATTGTGATAAGAATGAGTGTTTTATTCATCCTGCACCTACCTTAATTAAAGCTCAAAAGTTACACTTGACTGTATATGGTTCAACGTGATGTTCCCCCTTTAAGAAACCACCCTGAATCAGTCTCAGGCAAATATTCTACCTACAACTGAGTTACTCAGCGCTTTGGTATGACCTCAAGCAACTCATCATAATGTGCCCTTATATGACCGAGGTCAATATTATTTAAAAACGAAGAGTATGATAAAAAACATAACAAAAAGCGGATATCATTTGCCCAAGGTGGCAAATATTTGGGAGGGCGGCATAACCCTCTTTCTGAAAGCTCATAAAGTATGGGTATATCTTCTATGTCGAGCTTCCCGCAGAACAACAGCCGCAGACAATCAGCTCTGCCGGCAGAAACAATAGCTAGCAGGAAATTATGAACCCGTAATAGTCCATCTAAGTAAACAATATCTTTTGTAAATGGAGCGCCACCGCTGACCATCCCTCCTCGAAATACACGTCGTGCATTCTCAAACGCCTGACCTTCATTTCCTGTACGATCGAGGAAGTACCTATAAACATCGAGAAAATCAGCACCATCAATAGCCATTTGAATAGCCAAGACCCTATCTGCAAGCCTGTGCATCCTATCCAGGTCTATAGAACCGGTGATGAATTCAGCAAAAACTGCCAATCCTTCCTGCGTTTTCGTTGTACCGGGGTGACCAGCAGCCAAGAGTTTTAGATCCGATTGAGCCAGGCCATTTAAAGAGGTCGCAACATGCACGTAAGCTTCATGATGTATAAGTTGGTTAATATCTTTGTCTGTAAAACTAGCGGTACGTCGAATTCTGATTCGCTTTGGACCGGCTAAGGCGTTGGCCGAGAGTTCATCAACAATTAATATTTCAGGAGCTTCCTCGTTGAACATTGTTTTTACCGCCGCCTCCATCTCTTCAGCAACTGTCCCCGCCAAATAGCAAGCTGGAGGTGGTGCGCCTAAATCGATGTGCGTAAAGGATTCAATCTGCTCATCAAAACGCGTTGCCAAGGCATGGGAAGTACTGATTTGATCCGGTAAAACGTCCAGGGGTGTGCCATAGAGATCCCTGGAATATTTAAAATAGTCTGGCGTGCCACAGGCTGCCAACATCCGTGCGCTGTTTTCAATGTAATTGGCTTGACGGCTCAACCAGACATCCACGCTAGAATCTTTAATAAATCTGCGAGCCTCACTGATTATTTCAAGAGGTTCTGCCACATTAAATGGGGGATAGCTTACAACAGGGAGTTCCTGAGCACCTCTGTTGAAGAATTGTTTCCGAACATCAGATGACCAGCTGACATGGCTTAATATTCGTATGGGTCTTGTTGCGCGGTAGAGTAAGTCGTTGATATGACGGATTCTATCTGCTTCGTTTTTTACAACCATACAACTCCGTTAAAAATGGTTCAATCCAAAATCTAACATCTTAAATATTTCTTTCGAAACTGTTCGATAGAATTCATCAACACTGAGGCTTCGCTTTTTCAGGTAGTTGGAATTTCCCTACTTCACCAACCCCTTGAGCTTATCCCAGATTTTGTTTCCCAGCATATCAGCAGCCACATCCACAATCTGTTGTACCAATTCAAGGATATTCTGTTCACCAGCCCAGTGTTTGGTCACGATTGAGGGGTCACAACTCTTCATCACCGAGTTTATGACATAGGCTGCCAAGGCAACATCATCGAGATATCCCAGGGGTCCAAACAGGGCTTCAGGGATGAGATCGATAGGAGAAATAAAATATGCCAGAGCACCAGCAATTTTAGCTTTTTCGGAACTTGGGACCTCTTTGTCCATGGCCAATTTTGCCAGCAAATGGAATAGATCTGGTGCCAATAGTAAGTATTCAGACCATTGGTTCTCTTTTCCAGTTTTGGTTTGAATCCATTCCCGAATATCCAATCTCATTTTTTGGTAAAAATCTTGATTCATGCTGCTAGCCTCCCGTAGATGATATTTTTTATTTCAGCAAAGTTAATTTTTTTACGTGTCGCTGTGCAGGTGTTTCCAGAACGAATAGGTATACCCCCGAGCTGACATCATTCCCATTTTGGGTGGTCCCGTTCCAGGTCAGCGAATACTCTCCCCTCCCAAAATCACCTTGTGCTAGGGGGGTTACAAGCCGCCCCTGGGTGTCGCAGATAGTCAAGCTGGCGTGGGTATCTTCCTCCATTTGAAATCGAAGAGAAACCTGCGCATTAAAGGGGTTGGGAAAGGCATCGATTTGAAATTGACCAGGGACCTGGACGTCATCAACACCTACAACTCCTGGAGGGAATGGCGACCCGGCATTTACCCAGGCTGTATACCAAATACTGGCAAGATCTACGGATGCACGGCTCAAACTCCAGATAGTTGTATCTCCCAGGTCATCCCACATCATGGAATAATAGGTATCATTGTAGCTTGAGGTGGCCAGATCAGCGCGGTCATCAGCTGCCATGATGAGATCAACCAGAGGAAAAATATCCTCGATGTAATCAAACACTGAGTCGATGGGACTCTCCCAATAATTGGCTATTGAATCTGGAAAAGAGATTTGATCTAATCGAGGATTCATCATCTGGGTCTCATAGCGGGAATGGATGCCATAATTTCCACTGAGTTGGCCGTTGTAATTCAGGGCCAGATGCAAAGCCTGGTGAGAATCACCAACATAATGTCCCAGTTCAGCTGCGACCTGCCAGACATCGTTCCAGTTTCCATCAGCCATAAGGGTTGTCATATCATCCAACCACCATTCTATGACCCAGGGTACCAGGCCCATGTCCTCCATGGTGTCTTGACCATACAAATCAATCATACCCTGCCAGGTGTGTGGAAGGGTACCAGCAAAAAATTCAGGATAGTAATCAATATCGATATAGTGGTAATATCCAGGATCTGGATCTGAGTCAGGGTCCACGGCGTGCACAGACAAATAGTCACGATGATCTTCAAAGAAGAACATAGATTCAGGGAGATGATTCACAGCTGCATCATTTATAAAACGATGGGAGCCCCAGCCCCAGCGCCCATAAATATTTGTGAACATCAATAGTGTTACTAAAAGAATTGTTGTATATTTTTTCAAGAATTTCTCTCCATAATCAAACATTTTCAGAATTCAGATAATATTGGATCAATTCGCTTAATTACACCATGAAAAGACGGCCAATCATTGCCTGATTGTGGAGAGAATCGGGAAAGTTCAAAGATTTTGGTAGTCCAGTATGGCTTTGTGCAATAAATCCAATTCATCTGGCGTATTGTAGGCGTTATAACTAAGCCTCAGGATGGACTCCCCCTGCCATTTTGTAATCATGGCCTCAATCTTGTATTCTTCCCAAAGATACTGCCAGAGTTTCCCTAGCCTTATGTCCTGAGGTAGTAGAACACTGGCAAGCTGGGCGAGCCAGGTTTCGTCACATATCATTTCCCGATTAAGACTTTTGGCAAATATCTCTCTGTACTGGTAAAGCAAAATTTTGGATTCTGATATCCGCGTCTCCCAGTCATGTTTCTCTCGAAACTTCAGAGCAGTTGGAATGCACAAGAAGCCAGCCATATCACGAGTACCCCACATTTCATGTCGTAAAGCGAAAGATGGTTGATTGATTTCCGCCCAGCTTATCACCAGCGGTTCAAATGCTTCCCTCTGGCTTGTGTGAACATACAAGAAAGCAGTGCCTTTGGGAGTTAGGAGCCACTTATGACAATTGCTGGTGTAAAAATCAGCATCAATACTTGTAACATCCAAATTCAGCTGACCCACAGCATGGGCACCATCAATCACAGTGATAATCCCGGCTTTTCGGGCTCGTGCACATATCTCCTTAACAGGTAAAACCAGAGCAGTAGCCGAAGTAATATGACTCATTAGGATCACTTTTGTTTGGGAGTTGACGTGTTTCCAGAAATAGTCGACAAATTCAGCCTGTGTAGAGACAGGTAGATCAATTGCTACCTCTGTAAGGATAGCATCGTTCTGAGCGCATTTTCGAGCCCAGGAGGCTATAATGGTACCATACTCATGATCTGTAGTAAGGACTTCATCACCGGTTTGGAGCTGAATTGAATTGGCAATGGCATTTAAGGCAACTGTCACATTAGGTGTGAAAATTAAGCCTTCAGGATCTGCATTGACATAATGGGCCAGCTCAGTCCGCGCTTTTTCAAGAGGACCGCTGGCTTCCTGGCCAAAGAGGCCTTTCAGCTGCCGTGTAAAATAATCAATGGGGTTTTGCTCAAGGATGCGTTGCCAATTTTGGTAATCTTCGAAAACCTCTCGGGGACAGGCACCAAATGATCCATGGTTCAAATAGTGAATATCTGGATCCAGGAGGAACTCTGAGCGAAGATTTCTTAGCATTTTTTCTCCTTAGGTGTGGTGGAGTGTTTACCGGACCCGAACTTAGAAAAATGAAAATCCCCCTAGATGCAGGGGGATTAATTGTACAGACGAAATTTTAATCTATTTCAGTAATTGAATATCCAGGATAGTCAAAGTTTTGACACCATCAGGGAGATCCAGGGTCAGTGTATCACCAACCTTCTTGCCCAGAACCCGTTGAGCAAAGGGGGATGCAGTGGTAACGATGTTTTCATAGAGCTCTAATTCATACTCTGCTGCACCGGCCATAGATACAGTAATTGGATTTTCACCATCGGAATAAGTAACCTGTGTACCAAAAGAAACCCGGTCAGCTTTGACATCCTTAGGTTCTACAACCTCTTCATCCAGATGCTTTTCGAAGCGGTGACGCTTATTGTGCAGGTGTGCCTGGTTGTCCTTGGCAGCATGGTATTCGGCATTCTCTTTCAAATCTCCAAAATCGGCTGCTCTTTTTATATCCTTTGTATTCTGCTTGATCTCATCATTAATCTCATGAATTTTCTCAACAATCATATTGTAGGTGCTACGGTATATCATGCTTTTCGCCTTTTATCTTCTTCCTGTTTCTTATCCGACTACTTAGTTACATGAGCTCTGTAGACTCGTTTTAGTCGGGCCTTAATTATAATCGACAGTTGTGCATCAGTCCAGCATTTAGGAGGCATCCAACATAGTAAATTTGCCCCACTCACTCCATAAACAGAACTGATTGGAAAATTCATTCTCCAGCTAGTCCCATTAAAATATTTTTAGTGTTCGAGACAAACCATCTGGCTCACCTTGTTGAGATCAGTTGCCTGAGCGCTAGTCGATAGCTTCCCAAATATTTGGGATCGGCAAAAGGGTAATTATAATGCCCGCCAGGACACTAATTATAATATTGCTTGTCAATGGCATCTGACTCACAGTCTGAGGGGATTCGGAATCTTGAGATTTGTCCATTCCTTCTGGGGTAATCTCATAGTACCAGGACAAAAATAAGGCAGCAGGAAAACCAGCAGCCATTATACCCATAATAAGTAATATTATCCATTCAGGGATACCCACCCATGGGAAAGTCATCTTGCACATTTCCAGAATCACAAAGCCTGTAAGCAGATAAACGGTTGCTACCCTGAGGACATGTCTGCGACGGAGCTCAGCATAAAATGAGGCTAATCTTGAAGGTTTATTAGCCACTCTGACCAGAATATTGTTTAAGCAGCTTTTGAAAACGAGGCTGGTTTCTCAATGGATCATAAAGAGGGGACAATTTTAACCAATTGGCGGATAACCATCCTGGCATGCTCAAAATTTGTGCGTATAAATTAATCGATTCATCGTATCTGCCACAAACCAGGTATATCTCAGCCAGATCTTCCAGGGCTGTCGGCCCTGACAATCTATCTCGAGATAGAGACATTAGCTCTACTTCCTGCTTGCCCCAGTCAAGGGCCTCCTCAGTTCGACCGAGTTTTGCTAAGGCAACGCCTAAGTCCCCATAAATATTCCAGTTATTGGGACTCTCCTCGATCAATTTTTCTGCTTCAATCCGGGCTGAATCAAAATAGGTCTGTGCCATTTCAACTTGACCTGTCAACTCTAACAGATTCCCGATATTTAAATTAGATCCTTCTGGGTCAGCGAGTTCTATAGCCAACAAGCTTTCATAATCCCTGGTGAATGCAGCATGCATCTTCCTGACCTCAAGCAGATCTTCAGGGTCAAACTTGGTCAGGAGCTGATCCAGAATGGATTGCAGTTTTTCCAAATCTCCTGATTGCGCCAATTCAATGTAATAACGGCCCTGTTCTGTGCCGGGTTCATTGCCGCTATGAATAGCAGATAATTGCCCTTGATAGCGTTCAGACAGGTCCCATAAGCGCATCATATATGTCATATCCCGCATCTGCCTCACCTTATTTCCGTCATTGGGATCCAGGGAAACTGCTTTCTGTAGTTTCTCCAGCGATTCATCCCACTGGCCAAGTCGTCTTTGAACAAATGCTGTGGCAGCGAGGAGGTCACTGTTATTGGGTTGGGATTCCATGGCGATAGAAAATTCTTCAAGGGCTTGAGCATAGTTTCGGGCACCATAATAATGGAAATATCCCTGTGCCCGATGCGTTTCAGATGCGTTTGGATCGAGTTGGATAGCTTTCTCCAAAGCTGCTCTGGCTTTTTCCAGGCGTTCGGGTCTTGGATCAAGACCTGATCCATCAAAATATGCATAGGCATGCAGTGCTGTTAGCTCGGTGTATGGCAGCAAAAAACCTGGATCAAGCTCAACCGCCTGTTCAAAAATGACTGCGATTGAGTCCCGCTCCATGATGTCAGCATCCCACAGCAATTCTGCCCGGACATACAGCTCCCAGGCTTTCTGATTTTCGGTGGGTTTGGTTTCAATATATTGCTTTTCTTTGGGTGTAAGTTTGGCCTTCAAAGCCCTGGCAATTTTCTGGGCTACTTCACTCTGCATACTAAAAATATCAGCATATTTGCGGTCAAAGGTTTCCGCCCAGAGATGTTCATCGGTTTCAGCATTGATGAGCTGGGCCACAATACGGATCTGATCCCCGACCCTTCGAACACTTCCCTCAAGGACGTTTGCAACGCCCAACTCCCTGGCAATATCTGAAATGAGCATGGTGGTTTCCTTGTATTGCATGACGGAGGTTCTGGAAATCACCTTTAAATCAGCGACCTTGGAAAGTTGGGTCAGAATATCGTCATGCATACCATCTGCGAAACTCTGGTCATCGTCAGTTTTGGTAAAGGGTGTAAAGGGCAAAACAGCTATTGACTTGGAATCTATTAGAGACAGTGAGTCCTGACCAACAAAGCTTGAATCCCTGAATTGTGAATATACCAGCAACCCGGCAATGATGATCAACAAAACGATGATCGTGGCGTTTCCTGTGAGGGGTTTATCCGATTGAGATTGTTTCTCGCCAGATTTTGGTGAACGGCGTAGTCCTTCGGGTGTCATTTGAAACATCCATGCGAGGATGATGGCTACAGGAAAACCAATCACCAAGAGACCGAGAATAATTTTTACAATGACACCGGGGAAACCCATTGTGGGTACAATAATGGAGGATGCCTCCAGAATGGCATAACCCACACCCAAATAGACAGCTGTTACTCGGAAAACACGGCGGTTGCGGAGTTCCTGGATCAACTTGATCATGCCTGATTCTGATTTAGTCATAAATCTTTCTTCTCAGGACCGTTTGATCAGGTCTTGAAAGAGAGGGTTGTCCCTGAGAAAGTTAAACAGTGGTTTTTGTTTAATTATATTCATGGTTATCTGTGATGGAATATTCACCAACCTCTCCACCAGGCCAAGGGTCTCGTCCACCATTTTAGCGCTGGCGTAGATATAGCATAAATTTTCTAAAGCAACCGCCCCGTCAACAGCGTCGGTCTCAAGGGGTTTGAGCTGAGTTGCTTTCAGACCAGCCTTGATACCCTCCTCAATCTGTCCCAGAGCTGCCAAGGCAAGACCAAGCTGTCCCCAGGCCAGAATATCCCCTGGAGCTTTTTTGAGCTTGTCCTGAGATCCTTCCTTGAGTGCCCTGTAGTATTCCTGAGCTTTTTCACTTTGACCCAACAGGTCAAACCCCTGGGCAAAATATTGATTAAAATAATATTGTTCATTCAGGTAGGATTCACCTATTGCCAATAATTTGCTGATTTCAGCCGTATCTTGCTTTAGATAATAGAGCTCAAATTTATTCTCCCAGGCCACGATGGTTGAATCGTTCATACCGCTATCCAGATATGAATTAACTGCAAGATCGATATCGCCTGTTTCCTCCAAGGTGATCATCGCCTCAAAAAACCTCCAGGTCGGTTGATCTGGTTGGAGAGCAATGAGCAGATCATTGTACTTCCGGGCATTTTCAATATCCCGCACATCGAATGCAGTCATGGCTGCATTTCCGATAATGCTGGGTGCCAGTGGGTCTAATTCTACAGCGTGATCAAACAGCTCAAGACTTTTTGCTGTATCTCCCTGACGTCTTCTAATAGCTGCTGTATATAGAAACAACAGTGCTGCATTAGGCATTTGCTCTATGGAGCGATCAAATTTTTCAAGTGCCAGTTTGTAATCGCGATCCACATAATAGGCATAGAGTCCTTGTGCAGACTGAACCCTGGGATGATCAGGATCCAACTTAATGGCTCGTGAAAGCGCCGCCCGGGCAATCTCTTTATCCCTGGCTACCTCTCCGATGTTCCAGTGTACTGAGATCGCACTTGCTTCCACCAGATCCGTAAGCGCATTCAGCATGTCTGGATCCAGTTCAAGAGCCTGTTGATAGAGCTTTACAGCATCGGTAATGATACTCTGCTCAGCCTGATTAACCCCGTAGCTTAAATAAGTCAGGCGACCCCGCATATATAACTGATAGGCTTTCAGGTTCTCTGTGGGTTTTTCTTCAATATACGCCATTTCTCTGGGTGTTAGGGTGGCTCGCATGGCAGTTGCTATATGTTTGGCGACTTCTGTTTGAACACTGAAAATATCGGCATACTTGCGGTCAAAAGTTTCTGCCCATAGATGTTCATCGCTTCTAGCTTTTATGAGCTGGGCGACAATCCTAATCTGCTCTCCAGCCCTGCGCACGCTGCCCTCCAGGACATGTGCCACCCCTAATTCTGCTGCAATAGTGGAAATAAGTTTGGTGGTCCCTTTATACTGCATCACTGAAGTTCTGGATATAACTTTAAGATCAGCGATCTTTGACAACTGGGTGAGAATGTCATCGTGAACTCCGTCTGCAAAGGTTTGGTCCTCTTTCTCATCACCGAAAGGAGTAAAGGGCAATACGGCGATTGATTTGTCATTGACCACATCTTGAATCGCCACTGGCTGACTTTGGCCTCTCTTGGATTTAAAAAGAGGAACAGCAAGCATGACTGCTATGATTATCAACAGAGCAGCAAAGGTGGTGTCGTTCATGAGCCCTCGACCAAGGGAGGTTTCTTCTCCAAGGGATGAGGATATAAAATCGGGTATTAGCATGAGACCAGCTAGAATAATGAGCAGAACAATGATGATTCCATTGCTGGTGAGTGGTTTTTGCTCCGAGCCTTGCTTCTCACCTGATTTTGGTGAACGGCGTATACCATCCGGAGTCACCTGGAACATCCAGGCCAAAATGATGGCTACAGGCAACCCAATGACCAGGAGACCCAATATTATTTTTACGATTATAGCAGGGAAACCCATGGTAGGGATGATAATTGAAGATGCTTCAAGAATGGCATAGCCTACTCCCAGATAGACTGCCACTACGCGAAAGACCCGCCGGTTACGGAGTTCCCGTATGAAAAGAGCAAATTTGCCTGATTGTTCACTCATGTTTAGGCTGTGACCCCATATTTAGTAATCAAATTTGAATAGCGAGGATGCTCCCTGAGCGAATCAAAGAAGGGATTGAGTTTGATCATCCAGATAGACACCGGGTTAGGATAAGTCAGCAATGATTCCAGCAGGTCGAATGCTAAATCTGCTTCCCCGGTTATGCTGTAAACCTCTGCCAATCTGTATATATAATCAAAACCATCGACTGGGTAAGTTTCATTGGGTCGTTTCTGGATGGCTAATTTCCCGAGTTTTGTTGCCTCAAGTTTCTTGCCCTGCAAGGCTCTGATAAAACTCAAGCTGCTCAGGGCATTGGCATCGTCCTGGTCCTTGCTAATGAGATCTTCCTCCAGTCGGGCAGCTGAATCAAGTTGGGCAGCCAGGGACTCTACATCTCCCTGTAAATAGTGGACAACAGCTTTAAAATAGTGGATCAAATCCTTTGGGCCTGCATGGGCTATTTGTATCGCTGAATTATAGTTTCGTTCCTCAATGAGTAACCAGAATTTAACGGGCTTGAGCATTTCTGCATTCTCGGCAACCAGCAGACCATCATCTATCACCCCCAAAGCTTTCTTCGAATCCCCAAACCCATACTGGTAGGTTCGAGCTAGAAAGGTATAAACCAAAGCGTTCTCTGGATTTACTGTTAGCTCCGCCAAAAGAGCTTTCAGAGCGATATCATAATTCCGCATATAGGAATTATACCCTCCCCACCAGGCAGCATTGCCCACAGCATCTGGTTCCAGATCGTATGCCGCTTTGAGGTAGGTACCTGCCTTTTCCCAATTTCCCACATCGAAATATATTCGCCCTGTATGCTGGGCAAACTCACCACGTGTAGGTTCCAGCTTGAAGGCAATTTCAAATTCAGCCAAAGCCGCTTCCTGATCATCTAGACACCAGTCATTAAAGACACCCTGGGCAAAGTGACTCTCTGCCTGTGCTGGAATCAGAGCACGAGCCTTCTTAAGGGCGTTTTCTGCCATGGTTTTTCTCTCTGGGGTTGGGTCCCAGTTTCGGCTCTGATATAACACGGAATGAACGATGGATAGCCTGGCATAGGCCAGTCCGAAGCTTGGATCAAGATCTACCGCCTTCTGGTACATGGCAGCTGCACGGAGATTGCCTTCTTTGGTTGTCTTGGTATACCAGTAGGTGTTACCCCTGAGGAAATAATCGTAGGCTTCCATATTGGTTGTTGGAATATTTTCTAAATGCTTTTCTTCTTCTGGAGTCAATGTTGACTTGAGTGCTGTGGCAATTTTCCGAGCTACATCGGTCTGAATGGAAAAAATATCGGCATATTCACGATCGTAGGTCTCAGCCCAGAGATGCTCATCGCTTTTGGCCTTGATAAGCTGAGCCACAATACGTACCTGATCTCCTGCACGACGAACACTGCCTTCCAGAATATTGGCAGCGCCCACTTCTTCAGCAATTTCGTTCATGCTTTTATCAGAATCTTTGTATTTAATCATGGTGGTTCTTGAAATGATCTTCAGATCACCAATTTTTGATAATTGGGTGAGAATATCATCGTGAATCCCATCTGCAAAATAGGCGTCTTCCTCGTTGGATGAAAAATTGGTAAAGGGAAGTACTGCTACTGCCTTGGCATCCAGGATATCCAGGTTTTCTGCTTTGGTACCATACTTTTCAGAGGATTTATCGCTCACTCTAGGATAGGCTAAAAGGCCAACAATAGCTATGAGGAGCACGATAATAACACTATTCCCCGTGAAGGGTTTTTGCTCTTCAGTCTGCCTTTCGCCTGATTTAGGCGAACGTCGCAACCCTTCAGGGGTAAACTGAAAAGTCCAAGCCAAGCCGATTGCCATGGGAAAACCGCCTATGAGCGTCCAAAATACCGCCTTCACCACATAGCCAGGCAATCCCAGCATGGGAACAACAATATCTGCTGCTTCAAGAAGAGCAAATCCCACCCCCAGATACACTGCTACCGCCCGGAAAACCCTCCGATTTCGGAGTTCTTGCACTATTCCACCAGGACCGTTTTTTTGCTCGCTCATGACATCCCCATCAGGTTTCTATTAGAATGGCTGAAAATGGTATAGAGGCCCACAAAATGCAATATCTATTTTAAGATATAAATAGTCATGTTTAAACGATTTATGACAAGCAATAGACGCGATTTAGCACCTATTTTTTGATTATCCTAAAATCTAAGGGAAAGACAGCTCAGCCCACCATCTAGCTTCCTGAATTCGGACACATCAACTTCCAGCACATCATATCCGGCCTGGCTGATGGTTTGGAGGGCATGAGGATAACCCTGGGGAACAAGAACGGTATCATTGATCCAGATAGAGTTCGCAGCATAACTTTCTGACGGCTCAATGGGCAAAATATTGAAACTCTGAAAATCAGGATGGGTGAGAAACTCGCCACAGGCCAGGAGGTTATTGCCTTCCAGATAGGCCACTCCTGTTTTCAGATGGAGCACTTCCTTCAAATCAACCACAGATCCAGTAAATCCATATTTTTGGAGATAAGCTAGTAGTTGATGAGCTCCCCATAGGTTTGTACGTGCAGATAAGCCGATAAAAAAATGTGAATCCACCATCATCACATCGCCTGCTTCAAGGGTACCTGGTGTTTGGATTGCTTCAATATTCTCAAAGTAGTGTTCTAGCAAACCTCGCATGCCCTGAATTTCTCCACGTCGTGAGGGGGCGCCAGGGGTGGTAATAATGGCACACGTATTTGTGAGCAGTGCCACATCTTCTATAAAGGTTGAGTCAGGAAATTCAGGCAGTGCTTCCAGACAGGTGACCTCCAAACCACAGGATTCAAGGGCCTGGATGTAGGCCTCATGTTGTTGCACTGCCAGATCAAAGTCAGGCTTGCCATCATTGGCAGAGGTGAGACCATTGATCATAGTGGGTGCGGGCTTTCTGACGATGGCTTTGGTGAACATTTCCTACTCCCGATCTGAATAATTATAAAAGGGACGACGAATCCGACCAAAAATAACCAGCCCCTTATTACTCACAAGGTCTCAAAACAGCATTATATGGAATAGATGATTAGCACAGTAGTTTCCATTGAAAAAGAGTAACAATATTTGCAGAATAGTCTATTTTGGGTTGAATCAAAAAAGTGGGGAACGAATGAATACGTAGCCAATCGCCGAGCTATTCATATCTGCTACCCACAAATACAGCCAAGTAGAATCATAACAAAGAATGGAGTACTTCAATGATTATTGATATCATTTTACCCCTATCCCTTGTCTTTATCATGTTCAGCCTCGGTTTGAGTCTAACTATTGATGATTTCAAGAATATTGCAAGACAGCCCAAGGTCTTTGCCGTGGGTATTCTGAACCAGATGGTACTGCTCCCCCTGGTTGCATTTGGAATCATTCTGTTGTTTGGGCTCACAAAAGAAATGGCTGTGGGACTCATGATCCTGGCCTGTTGTCCAGGGGGCGTGACATCAAATATTCTCACAAAAATGGCCAAAGGAGATACTGCCCTTTCCATTTCATACACAGCAGTGGTGAGTGTTGTTAGCGTTATCACCCTGCCAATCATCACCGGTTTTTCTATTGTCTATTTTATGGGTGCAGAAGCTCCTCCCATTAATGTGATTTCTCTGGGCATCACCATGTTTTTAATCACTGCTGTTCCAGTGGCTATTGGATTAGTGGTTCACCACAAGGCTGTGGATTTCACAAATGGATTCGAGCCCAAGGCCAGCAAAGTTTCTGCAATTCTATTTGTGATTATTGTCATCGGTGCCCTGTCCAGCGAGTGGGATACATTCGTGAATAATGTCACCATTCTAGGACCTGGAATTGTAACCTTGATTATTGTCATGTTACTCATGGGCTATAGCAGCGCTCATCTTTTTAAGATGACTGAGGCTCAATCAGTCTCTGTTGCTATTGCTACGGGTATCCAAAATGCCACAGTCGGAATAACGGTTGGCAATCTCATTCTACCCTCTAGTGAGGGCTTGTCCCTGTTAAGTCTGCCTTCAGGAGTTTACGGAATACTCATGTATATGGTTTGCCTGCCCATCGTATTTGGCTATGTCAAATGGCTACATCCAAAAGGAGTTGGAGCAGCAGCCTAACAATTACGAGGACCAACCAATGGAATTCCAGGTACCCAAATGGGTATTGTCTCAAGATGTGTTTTGCTTAAAATGGTACTTAGAGTTGGTGAAAAGTCTATCAGTTGAAGTTACGGTTGCCCTTGCTGAGCGCCTTCGTCACTGATCGTAAAAACTCTGGAACATCAAACGGTTTTTCAAAGGTATACTTTACACCCAGGGCTGAGACAAAGTTTAAATACTCAGGGAATCCTGCAGACATGGCAATTATTTCTGGTGCAGGGTGATATTTCAAGAGTTCCAGACATACTTCGAAACCCTCTTTGCGAGGCATAATCATATCAGTTATTACGAGATCATGGTGTTCTTTGTTAAAGAGATCCATTCCTGCGATTCCATCTTGGGCCAGATCAACTTTATAACCTTCCATTTCCAGCATTGTAACCATGAATTCACCCATGGATTCTTCATCTTCTATAACCAATATGTTCGACATAAATCACCTATTCCATTTTCCCCATAAGACCTGCATACAAATAAAAGCTACTGCCAACTATAGTTCAAAGACTGCGCCATTCTATAGACATAGTCTTATCTACATGTTATTATTGCTTTTACAAATTTTCCCAACGAAATAATATATGGCTAGAGTGTCATCGAATATTTACAGTTCCCACTGGACTGTAGGATTTATGACACAGTTTGCAGAATTAAATCTACATGCTGGGGTAACCAGAAACCTTTATTTGTCCTCCCCCCTGGGCAGGTCGCTAGACAATAATGCCAGCTTGAAATATGGATCAATCACCTCACTATGGCCAAGGGTAGTAAATACGGTGACAATTTTTGAGGCCTTCAAATCTGCTTCAGAAACATCATTTTTGTCAAAACGTTGATTGTAAATCCCCCAGTCATTTAAATCATCAATCAGATCAGCGCTGTTTTGGGCGGTTCCACCATTTGGTGTGGTTATGTTGATCAATCTACCATGATAATTTTCAAGCCAATGGATGTAATTTTCCACCTGTCCATAGAGGGCATCAAATAGATAAACCTCTGATATGCGATGGGTTAATCCCCCCCGGTTCAGGATCAATGAAATAACCCGATACGCACCGGAATGACCTGACAAAATGATTTTTCCCGGGATAATACTATCAATCTTTTTTTCAGAGCTAAGAAAAGCCATTACATCTTCAACCAGTGCCTTAAAGACTTGAGGTTCTTCCAATTTACCACCAAATGAGTCAGATGCATGCTTTGGGCCTTCTGGGAAAACAAATATTGCATTGGTGTTGCTGGCCGAAAATTGATCGAGCAGGTTGAACTTTTCCAAGGATTCTTGGATGCTATTCCCCCACCCATGAAAATAGAACACAAGATTTACTGTTTCTGATTTGCGGAAATCATCTGGTATAAAAATAGCCACAGAGGAATCATTGTAATGCTCCTCAAAACTAAAGTGGGTATCATTGTAATCATGCCCTCCCGCCCTTTCAGGGTGTGGGAATGGGCTATGGGAACTACTAATAATGGCAAGTTGCCCACTGGAAACCTTTGTCCACTCAGTTGACTTACACATGGAAAGACTGGTCATCAGGAATATTACCAGGGGGAAAACAATTTTTTTCATAGGTGCCTCACTTAAGTCAGGGAATCAATAGTCACTGAAACTAACATGGAACTTAGGCCACGGGCAAGAATGAACAAGGCCCTCAAAAAGAGGGCTTTGTTTTTTATCATGTCTACTTAAGGCGTTTTGGAAATAAGCTGATACAGCTAAAGGGAATCGTTTACTCTCAAGTTTTCACAACGAAGAAAACGAAAAGAACCAATAATCCTATTTAGATTCGTGATCTTCGTCAGACTTGTCTATCGAAACCCATAGGGTGTAGATAGAGTCGTTGTGAGAGTAAAACAAATTAACGCTTAGGCCCTGTCTGCATACTTAACCGCCAAATTTTTGCAGCTAACTTTAGAGGGAGTTCGCCCTCCAACCCCGTAGCCCTAGAGCAAAAAAAGAGGCCGCCCCTTTAGGACAGCCTCCGGTTGTTTATAGTTTCTTGTTAAGGAGTTTTAGAAATAAGCAGAGACAGCTATGGCAGTTGTTTCGTTTGCTGTTGCATAATTAAATTTGTAGCCGGTCAACTTGTCATATCCATCATCATAGGTGCCATTATCGTTGGTGTCGAGATATACAAAGGCAGTGAGATTGCCTTCAGATCCAGATCCCAGGACAAATTTCTGAGTGGTTTTTTTGTTCGCTTCAATTTGATATTGATCCAAAACATTTATTTCAGCGCCTTCACAGTTTGAATAGCATCCATCAGATATTGCCAGGTACCAATCGCCTTCCTCTGAAAAATATGAATCATCGGTCCAGATCACGCCTGCATCCACGTAGCGAGGGTTTTCACAATTGCTTAAAACCAATGCGATTAAAATGGTAGTAATGATGTTTAGATTTTTCATGTCGGGCTCCTTGTTGGTGATTTCCTTGACAGCACCAGGTTAAGCATCAAGTCAATTTCAAAGGTAAGGCTATCCCTGATTATTTGATAGAAAGACCCCCAAAGGGGTTGTCCCTTTTGATTAGTCACGGATAATTTCCCCTTACAGGCCCTTGTCAACACCATTTCTACTCCATGAGCCTCAAGAATGCTATGAATTAAAAAAACATATTTTTTTTGAACTATATAAATCCCAGGCAGGTAGGCCTCACTCGATTTTGAGCTCATTCTGGGCTGTTAGGATATATTTAAACCTCAAATCAAAATCGAGAAAACATGCCCCACGTAAAAGGGTGGATTGCTTAGTTCTTCTAGTGGATTATATTGACAGGAAAGCCACAATAATTATTGGAAGTTATCATGTCGAACGTGTCTAATGCACTTATAGTAGAAAAAGAAACGCCTACGCGAATTTTGGTTGTAGAAGATGATCCACAAATGGCCAAATTTATCAGTTTCAAATTGGGGTATCTTGGGTATGAGGTAGTTGGACATGCCAGCAACGAATCCATGGCAATTCAACTGGCCAAGGAGCTTCATCCAGATCTCATCCTTATGGACATCATTCTGGACAATGATGACGACGGAATAGAGACTGCCAACAAAATTCTGGCATTTACAGATGTCCCCATTGTCTATCTCACTGCCCAGGAGGACGATGCCGTATTCCAGCGTGCGAAAATCACCAAACCTTTTGGCTATTTGTTAAAACCCTTTAATGATCGAGATTTGAATTTAGTCGTTGAAACTGCCACCTATCGTCAGGACCAAAAAGTAAAGCTGTCCCGTGCTTTAGAAGATGCTAGAAGCATTATAAATAGTTCTTTTGTCATGATTATCAGCTTGAATCGTGAGGATAAAATTGTTGAATATAACCAGGCCGCTGAGTGGGAATTGGGTTATCCCTATGAAGAGGTTAGGGGTAGAAGTATACTGGAATTCCTAAGCCATAGCGAAGATCTTTTATTCATCAAAGAAAATATTGCCCGAGGGAAACGCTGTCAGCTAGAAATAGAATTTAAACATCAGAGCGGGAAAATCCTGAACTGTTTGCTTTCCCTATCCCTTCTTAAAGACTCCCATGACAACAACAATGGAATCTTAATGATTTCATATTAGTGCTTTAGCAAGCACTCCCCGTTTCTGGCTCACCCCCTCATCTCCTGACATTCTACATCTACACAAACCCACTTATCACTCGTGGCTACTTGAAACTATTTTTTTTGGGGGGAGTCGATGCAGAGCTTGGAGGAAGCTTGGAATCTCTGTTATTTCGCTTTCAGTGAGAAGGTAAAGGATGTTCCTGCATCTGGAACAGGTGCTACACTAATGCTGCCACCTAATTTTTCAACGAATTCCTTGACCAGAATTAATCCGAGACCACTACTTGGTTCACCATTGGTCCCATCACGTTTTAGCGTATTTCCCAGTGTGAAAATATTAATGTACTCTTCCTCAGGGATTCCAATTCCAGTATCAGAGACACTCACAAAAATGTTGGAATCAGCTGTATATATGGAGAGTGTAACCTCTCCCCCAGAGTGGGTGAATTTGATGGCATTAGATATGAGGTTTCTAAAAATTGCTCCCAACATATCTGCATCAACAAGGACAACGATATCATTTCCAACCTCACTATTGAGGGATATACGCTTTTCTTTTGCCTGACTCCTGTGAATTGAAAGTTCATGATCTATAAACTCACCTAAATTTAACTCAACCATATTCACCTGCATGGCACCGGTTTGAATGCGTGACCATATCAGTAAATTCTCAAGCAGATTAAATGTACTTTTAGTTGACTCGCTCATGGTCTTGAGCAACTCAAGCACCTTTTCTCTAGAAAGGGTTGGGAATACTTCCACAGCAGTGGACATCAATTGCATGGTGCTTCCCAAGGGGGATCGTAGATCGTGGGAAATAATGGAAAATAACTTATTTTTGGTGGCGACTAGACTCTCCAGCTCCCTGCGTTGGGCATCCACCACCAGCAACGTTTTTCTTTTGGAGAGATACATAAAAATGAGTACCAGTGTAAATACAAGAATGGAAATAATCACTGCTCCCAGGAGTACCTGGGTGGTTCTCTGTTTCTCTAATTTTATTTTTATCAACTGATTTTCGAAATTCAGCGTGTTTATCTCCTGGCGACGCGCCTCGCGCTCATGGAAGTTTTTCATCCCGGTTATTTTCACCGAAGCCAGACGATCTGCAAGCAATTGGGTTAGGGAAGTCTGAAATGATAGATATTCATATGCCGTCTCAAGATCTCCCGCCTCATAATACATCTCCGCCAGGACACCATACAATTTATTCTCCATACGTAGCTGTTGAGACTCTGTCGCCAGTTTCAATCCCGTTTTTGCTGAATCAATTCCGGCCTGTTTTTGTCCCATATCATATAATGAACGACCTATGTATTCATAAATTTGTGTTAACACAAGAACATCCTTGCCGCTTTGCTTTAGCAGTCTGGATTGTTCAAGATATTCAATGGCTTTAGGGAAATTTTTGAGCTCATATTCGATTTTACCCAAATTTTTTAAGGTAATGGCAAGCCCATGAGAGTTGCGAGCGGAAGAATGAATTCTATTTGATCTAAGAACAAATTCTAGTGCCTTCTCATATAGTTTTTGATCGAAGTATATGTCTCCAATCTGATCCAGACAGATGGCCACGCCGAGGCTATCTTTAACCTCCCGTTCATAGGTATACAGACTTTTATACAAATAGTCCAATGCTTCCTCGTACAACTCTAAATCTTTATAGATATTTGCCAGTGAGTACTGAATCCAGGCTTTGCCTTCATTGAAACCAATTTGAGCATAGTGTGTCTCGGCCTTGGTGATATAACTAATCGCCTGTTCATATTCACCTTGGATTCTGTGGACGTTACCCAGTAGCGAATAGCATGCCCCCATTGCCCTGTGATCGCCTGCTCGGGTGGCGGCATCAATTGCCTTGAGATAATTTTCTATGGAAGCTGAATTGTTGCCCCTGGCACTCTCAATGGTTCCCAGCTGAATTAAAATTTTTGCTATAAGTTGATCATTATTTGACGCTTCTGCCAAACCCAGGGCGATGAATTGAACAGATCTTGATTTTTCTAAATTCCTGCGATTAAAATAAAACATCCCTTGATAATATTGCACATATGCCAGATGTGGCTTGTATCCCTGCAGCACATTTGTCAAGGAGTCAAATGTCTCCTCAACACCGGAGGAATCCATCGTGAAATTAGTTTTCAGTGCTTCCAGAATATTTTGGAGTTCATCCACTTTGTTGATATGGGTCTGGTCTGGATCGGCTGCAAATACTGGCACCTGTCCAGCAAGTGATATGATTACTGCGACGGCATATAGAAACGACCGAGGAATTAGAGTAGCTTTTAGTATGTTTTTTATGCTATTTGGATTCATTCCGAACAACTAATTAATCCCCCTATTAACCATCCTACGATGGTATCAGCTCGCTTTCACTTCTTGTGGCAGATGCAACCGAAAACGATTCCCAGTGGGGGCATTTGCCTCAACCCAGACCTTGGCGCCGTGTGCCTGGGCAATACGTTGTACAATGGCAAGCCCCAATCCCCTTCCAACTTTCTTTTCCTTGGCGAGTTGGATATTGCGTTCAAAGACAAGAGCCTGTTCCTGCTCAGAAATTGTCTCGCCAAAATCATCGACGCTAATCTGCACACCATCCTCTTCCCAGGCTTGAACGATTATTCTCTTACCCATACTGGCGTATTTGATGGCATTACTAATGTAATTTTTAAAGATTTCACTCAAAATGGGATTTGCATGGATCTGAATATGATCTGGACATGTCAATTCAATGGTCATTTTTGCCTCCTTAAGGAGGGCCGGGAACTCGTCGAGGGTGTCCCTCAACATATGA
Organism: Fidelibacterota bacterium; assembly: GCA_013203185.1. Classification (GTDB taxonomy): domain Bacteria; phylum Fidelibacterota; class UBA8477; order UBA8477; family JABMPR01; genus JABMPR01. The sequence continues at coordinate 27,222 of JABMOS010000096.1, forward strand.
TGGAGGTTTATGTCTTCAAGCGGGATGGTTTCACCTGCAACTGTCTGGCTTAGCAAGGTTGTATTGTCCAGAACCTTGAGTAGTCGAGTACTCCCTATATGAATATGCTCAATCAAAGTATCATCAGGGAATTGCGCCCGGGCTAACTCTGAGAAATTGTAAATACTCCCTATGGGATTTCTCAGATCATGGGTAATGATATCCAGCAACAGCTCTTTTAGTCGCTCTGAAACAGCAAGTTTATCATCGGCCTGTTTTGCCATGATGGAGTTGGCAATCTGAGAGGAGACAAATTCAAGTAGAGATACATGACTCTCATTAAAATGGTTTTCGTCGGTATAACTTTGAACCACAATGGCACCGATACAATTATCACCAATTATCATAGGCGTACCCAACCAGATTTTGGATGGCGTCCCAGTTAGAACGATATCACCGTCTTTGTCCATTCTGACCATGTCCTCGCCGTTGGCAAGTAAGGATTTTTTGGTGTTCAGTATGTATTCAGTCATACCCTTCCCAAAATCTACGATTCCAGGATGATCATCATGCTCATCGATATAGAAGGGAAAGGACAACTTACTGCGCTCTGAATCAAGGACAGCGATATAGAAATTTTTGGTATCCAACACATCACTTAGATATGAGTGTATGCTTTGACAAAGGTCTTCAAGAGATTTTGAGAATTGTCCAGCACTTGCTATCTGGAACAGGACCGATTGCAAGTGATATTCTCTATTCAGATTCTCTTCAGCAATTTTCCGGTCATTCACATTTAGAGAATACTCAATAATCTGGGTGACTTCGCCTGCATTATCAAATATGGGAAAACTATGAACCTCAAAATGGTTGGGCACCCCATCAGGACCGGGATGAATATGTTCCACAACAGCTGGTTGCTTCGTATCCCGGGTTAATACCAGCGGACAGGGGTGTTCTACAGAGTCACAGGGCAAATCACGACCATGGCTCAGTGCATAACAGCTCGTAGCTGATTTATATTGAGAGTTAAGGGCAGCCGGATTGGCAAGTACGATGGAATAATCATTGGCATCAATCACCAGGAAGGGATGCTGCAATGAACCAATGACATCCTCCAAAAACTTAGATTGTTTTTCAAATTCAAGCCTGGTTTTTACTATATCAGTAATATCCCGTGAGATTCCAACGGTACCGAATATCTCACCACTGGGGTCTTTCAAGGGCCACTTTATGGCTGAGATCCACCGATCTTCCTTACCATCTATGTAATGTTCCTCGCTACCAATTAGAGGCTCCCCAGTTTTTAGCACGCTTTGCTCATCTTCAAATGCCTGTTGTGCCTGTTCTTTTGTGAAAAAATCAAAATCCGATTTTCCAATAGCCTCCTCGGGGTCCCTGAGATTTAAAAATTTTGACTGTGATTTATTTATTCTGATAAAGCGGCTGTCAAGATCCTTGAAATAGATATGATCAGGTGTGTTGTCTATCAAACCATTGAGGAGTATTCTCTCCCTGATCAGTTCTTGCATGACCGCCTTGTTGTGTTTATTCCCTCGATACATTGAGTAGTACAAAAGCAAAAGAGCCAGCGGAAGGATGCCCAGACTAATTATCCATATGCCCCAATATTGGGCTCGCAATGCGGAATCAATCTCGTGATCCAGGGCAGTTTTTGACCGGTGCACCCCAATCATCCAATTTTTTCCAGGAACTGGTGAAAAAGCAGCAATCTGTAGCTCACCTGTGCTGGATACATAATGTCCAACATAGTCTTTAGGCGCTTGAACCAGAGCACCCAACGTGGATGTTTTAAAATGTTCTGAATCTACCAGTCGATTACCAGCAATATTATCACCCACTGTCTGAGGTTGGGCACTGTGAAAGAGAAGCTGGGATGAATCATTTATTACACAGATATACTCATCCCAGGGAAGATTCGGGGTGGCCTGCCAGGATCGATTCATCTCATCAAGCAAAGTTGAATCTGAGAATGAATGCCTCTCTGAGGATATGGAAGCTAAAGAAATTGCCTTCGCCTGGTAAAAGCTGGCCATTTGAGTTTCAATTTTATTGGATGTCACCTCCAGCATACTCACCCCCAGCAATAAACTTCCTATGGATGCTGAAAGGCCAAGCACAACGGCGAAGAGTGCGATGATAAGACTCTTTTTCTCGATTCTAGAAGAATTATTTAGCATGAGATTCCTCGAGAACCCTCATAAGTATATTTGCCATTTTGCCTAGCATCCAAGTGCCTTGATATGTTTTTCCAGCGAATCAATCAATACACCGCTCATGATGGGCTTGGTAAAAAATTCAGCAGCACCTGCCTCCATGGCCTCTATCCGATTCTGAGGGAAAGCATGGGCAGTGAGTGCAATGCAAGTTGGTTTCTCAGGATATTTTTCACCCATGAATTTCATTAAATCAATACCATTCTCTCCACCAGGTAATGATATGTCAATGATAGCCACACAAAACTTGAAATTGACCAGGGCTTTTTTTGCTTCTGCAACCGTGGAGACAATTTCAAGATCATAATGGTCTTCAAGAATAATAGTATAGTATTGCTGTGATGATATGTCATCCTCAACAATGAGTAGTCTGTGTTTCTGTTTATCCACGATCGTTGCCCCTATATTTTGGGAAGGTGAGTGTAAAGGTAGTACCTACGTTTTTCTGAGTTTCCATTTCAAGTTCCACATCATTCAAATCGAGAAACTGCCTGGTGAGCGCCAATCCTAAACCAACGCCCTGGTATTCTTTGGTAAACCCTTCACTTTCCTGGGTATAGGGTTCAAAAACACGGTGCTTGTAGGTTTCTGCAATTCCGATACCCGAATCGCTGATTGAAAGGCAAGCCTGATCATCTTCCATTGCCAGTGTTAATTTGATGCCACCTGTGTTTGTGTATTTGATGGCGTTGTCAATCAAATTACCAATAGCAGAATTAATACAATTTCTATCTACAAATACTTCGGAGAGATGCCCTGAATCGATGAGTTCCAGCGAAAGGCTCTTTTTTTCTGCCAGAACCCTGAAATTATTGGCGATAATGGCTGTCGTCTGACTCAAATTTATAACTTCTTTGTGGACAGAAATAGTACCAGATTTGAGCATGGACATATTGAGAATGGAGTCCACAGTGTGCATCAAGCGCTCACTGGAATCAGTGATATAATCAAAAATAACCCTGTCTTTTTCCTGAATATCAGCTGAATATCTTTGTTTAAATAAATCTGAAAAACCCAGAATACTGTTCAGAGGTGTCCGTATCTCATGGGAAATATTGGCAATGAACTGATCCTTAACTTCATTTGCTTTTTTGGCTTCCAGTAGGGCTTCTGCCTTTTCTATTTCTATTTGCTTACGACCTGTAATATCCTGAATAGCTCCAAAAAGTCGAATCGTCTTCCCATCTTCCACCTCCACCTCTCCCAGGGTTCTCACCCATAAAGATTCACCGCTGGCATTGATAAAAGGGATCTCCACATCGTAGGGCTTGTGCTCCTTAATAGCGCGATCTACACATTCTTGGATGATGGCTCGCGCTTCAGGAGGATAGAATTTTGTGCCATCTTCAACGGAAGGGGTTGGACCCTCTGGGTCTAGACCATAAATAAGAAATGTCCCCCTTGTCCATCGGGGCTCTCCTGTGACTAGATTTATTTCAAACCCACCAATCTTAGTTAATTGGGCAGAAGTCGTGATTAACGCTTCCTTGCTGCGCAGCTCAGCTTGTGTTTGCTCCTGCTCAGTGATATCCATTCCCAGGCCAACCAAACAAGGTGCTCCATTTACTATGATTTTTTTACCAGTGAATTGGTAGGGTATGCCTTGACCGTCTTTGGCTATAAACCGACCCTTAACTTGAACGTCACCATGGGTGAACACCTTCTTAATAGCTGAAGCAATCACCTGCTTGTCTGATCCTTCAAACAAATCCACCGGGCTGATTTGTCCCATCTCCTCTGCGGAACGACCTGTAACCCTTTCAAAATTTGTATTCCAGCGTAAAAACTTTCCTTCCTCACTAATAAGATAAAATACGCCAGGGAGGCCACTAACCAGGGAGTCGGAGAACAGCTTTTCTGCCATTACAACTTTCTCAGCCTGTTTTCGCATAGTGACATCTACAGCCATGCTCAGGAGCGTTCGCTTACCCTGGGGGTTGATCCCCAATGGTGTGGTCTTAAAATCCCAAATTCGTATGGTTCCATCTTTGGCAGTCACGGACCATTCGCCATTATTAGTGGTATCGTCGATCTCAAAGAGCTCATCGATATACTTTTTCTCCAAACCACTTGCAGAGCCATATGCCTGTTTGGTCCAATCCTGGAGGGTAGGAATTTCTTGAAGTGTATACCCAGAGGAATCCGTCCACCCTTTACTTAATTGGAGCACATTATCGTCTTCATCATGGATCATAATCGGGATAGGAGAGCCTGTGACTGCACGTCTAAACTGTTCTTCACTGTGCCTCAGCGCTTGTTCTACTCTGGTTCGCTCTGATATATCCTGGAATACGCAGTAGGTTTGCTTTACAGAACCGTCTTGATTATACCCTATATTTCCGTTCAAATTGATATCAATATAATGGCCGTCGTGATGTCGGATTTTAAAGTGGACATCATCGACTCTACCGCACTTTTTAAAGTTCGGAAAATTCTCATTAAATGTAGCCACAAACTCGGGATGCAGGAATTCTCCAAAATTCAGGCCCAGCACCTCCTCTCGGCTATACCCGAGCAAGTCTAGCCAGGTTTGGTTCAAATCGACAAAGTTGCCTTCGGGATCTAAGGAATGATAGGGCAGTGGGGAATTCTCATAAAGTGCACGGAACTTCTGCTCGCTATAGTGTAACACCTCTGTTCTTTCTTCTACAAGGTCCTCAAGCTCACTTTTTTCCTGACGCAACCTATCTTCGGCAATCTTGATACGTAACATGACTTTGATTTGTGCAACCAACTCGTTTTCATTAATGGGTTTATTCAGAAACGCATCTGCCCCTATCTCAAAGCCTTTGACACGAGCATCACTACTGGTGAGAATGGCCGTGAGCAGGATTATGGGAATGATACTTAATCCAGGTTCAGCCTTCAATAAGCGGCAAACTTCATAACCATCCAAACTAGGCATGATAATATCCAACAAAATGACATCAGGGCTTTCCAGCCGAGCTAATTCAATACCTTCCATGCCTGAGAGTGCTGTTACAATTTGCATCTCAGGCATGAGTTTTTTGCAAATTGCCCTAACAACTATGAGATTGTCAGGCTTATCATCTATTACGAGAATCTTAGGCATTATTTGCCTCCCCACAACTTAGGTACGTGGCTGATTTTATCACTACATCAACCATTTATTTAGCTTTGCTTTTAATTTATCCTGATCAATTGGTTTGGATAAACTGTCATCACACCCCGCTGCCAACATTTTCTCTCTATCTCCCTTCATGGCCTTCCCTGAAACAGCAATGATAGGGATATCCCTCAATTGTATATCCGCCTTTGCCCTTTTAGCAATCGTATAACCATCAAGTTGTGGCAGCATTATATCTAACAGGACGAGATTCGGTTTCTTAGATTGAATCATTTCCCACCCTTTTTCTCCATCCATGGCCTCTAAAAGGTGGTATTGATCCTTGAGTACCGCTTTTAAGGATGTCAAACTATCCTGATTATCCTCAATGATGAGTATTGTGGCTTTTGGATTTTGCTTTGACATGTTGACCTGACTAGTATCCCTGCCAGTTGCCGTCTGTCCTGTTGCCCTACCTTGCTCCTCCAGGTGGAGCATACGTCCAATTCCATCTATCAAATCCTGTTTGTTTACATCACCTTTTTGAATCATTTGCTGGATATTGTTGTAGTGCAGGGATTTAATTTCAGCACTACTGAGATTTTTTGAGCTCAAGACAAGAATGGGTATATGTGCAGAAGTTTGATTTTCCCGTACTGTCTTCAAGACCTCAAATCCGTCAATTCCAGGCAACATCAAATCCAGAATGATCCCATCTGGTAGCGTATTTTCAAGATAATCTAAAGCTATCCTACCATCACGGGCTACATCAATGGTATAACCAATAGGCTCCAAGATGGATCTGAGCTGGATAATGGCCGGTTCCTGGTCCTCAACAACCAATAACCTGATTTGATCTTTCCCAAGCCTCAATTTTCGTAGGGGGCTTACTGAAGATGTCAGGGAGGGCAATGGTTCCATATCAATCAAATGTGAAGCGCGGTTGGGGATGGTAAGCATAAATGTACACCCCGCTCCCAATTCACTGACTACAGTGAGTTCACCGCCTAATAACTGCGCAGAGCGGTGTGCAATTGCCAATCCCAGGCCCGTCCCCTCATATTGACGACTTGTGGTGCCGTCTACCTGTCTGAATTCTTCAAAAATCAGTGGCAGGGCTTCCTGGGAAATCCCTATCCCAGTATCTTGAACAGCGATTGATATTTCACTTTTGGATTGCTCAACGAGAATAGTGACTGACCCGTTCTTGGTAAACTTGATGGCATTGCCAAACAGGTTCTGCAGAATACGGTGAACCAGGGTTTCATCGCTGATAATCTCTAAGGACCTATCAGCGCCATTTACTTCAATGGTATTTTCATTTTCATTGGCCAGGGGTCGCAGACCATCTACCAAATCATTAATGAGAGCTCCCAGAGAAAATTGGCTGGGTAAAATTTCCATCTGACCTGCTTCAATCTTGGAGAGATCTAAAATATCATTAATCAGTTTTAACAATTGCCTGCCATTTCGAGCAATAATTTTCAGATAACTCGATTCATCCTCAGTCAATCTTTCGTCAGTTTGATCTACCAGAACGTTTGAGAGCGCTAAAATTGAATTAAGTGGGGTTCTTAGCTCATGGCTCATATTGGACAAAAACTCACTTTTTAGACGATTGGCTTCCTCCACCTCAGCACGTTGCATATCCAACTCAACATTTTGATTCTGGAGTTCATCTGATGTGCTTTGCAGCTCTTCTGATTGTTGCTGCAATTCTTCAGCTTGGGCCTCTAATCGCTGGTTGATAGTGGATAGATTTTCTGCCATTACCTGGGTGCGCAAGTTAGCCAGTAAATTAGCATAGCTAAGATTGATACCCATCCAGGTTTGCTTGAGAATATCAGGACAGGTTTCACTAAACTTGTGCATGTTTACCAGGGATATAATGGCAACCGTTATATCATCTACGATGACTGGGATATTTATGATTTCCCTGGGGATTGCTACACCTGATGTGGTTGGAAAGCTAAAAATGGTATCTTCAGGGATATCCCGTAGATGTACAATTCTCTTCTGGGAGATAGCGACTCCAAATTCACCCTCAGGATGTTTTGCGTTAAAAGGGGTCATTAAATCTGGATTGCTCCCGATAGATGTAAAATGCTCATATTCTGAGTTTAATTCATTCAGAATGTAAAAGCTACTCATGTTGGCTTCAGTAACTTCCATTAATTGTTTTAATAGCTCAGTGCAGAAGTCCTCCATATTAGAGGGAGCAATAATAGTCTCAGAGATATGCAAGACGGCTTCTTGGACAACGGCCCTGTTCTGAATAGAACTGTTCATATTATTTATGGCTTCTGAGAGCGAGCCCAATTCATCGCGAGAAAATACTTCTATTCGATTGGTATAATCACCTCCAGCTATTTTGGTGGAGGTCTTTGCCATTGCAATAATCGGTTTTGAAATCGTCTTGCCCAGATAGGTGGCAACGAAATAAACCATGATTGTAGAGAGGACAAAGAGGTAGATGAAATTCACCAACAGCTGTCGAACTGGTGCATTTAACTCGTACATATCTTGTTTGCAGACAAAACCCCATCCAGTTTCAGGAATATGGGTATAGGCAGCCAATATGGGCTCATCACGGTAATCTGTTGTCACGGCGATTCCCGTTTCACCCCGGGCAGCGCTCACTGCAGGCTCAGCATGTATTTGAAGATTCAGGGGTGCGTTTTCTGCCCAGCGCAATTCATTTAAGGCGATGACCTCATTGTTTACAATAAGGGTTTCACCTGTTTCCCCCAAACCAGATCGGTCCAGCAACATTTTATATAAGGTATTTTTTAGGTTAATCCGTGCCATGAGCACACAAGTGATATGTTCACCGTTGTGGGATTCACAAAAGATGGGCATTGAATAGACCATGGATGGCCCGCCAGCGATAGTCGAGTAATGAATGTCCCTTATGGTGAGTGCTCTTGATTCTATTGCGGATAAGAGACTTGCGTCCTTTGACATATCCTCGCCTTCATGGTGGACATCTGAGGAAACCAATATTTTTCCTGTGAGGGGATTGACAACGAAAAACTCCATATAATCTGCATGATTTTTCAAATATAGATTAACCAATCGTCTACTTGAGGATAGTACTTTTTTGTCTGCTTCACTGTATGCAGATTTACTGATGACGTATTCTAAATTGATTAATTCCTGGGCACTCGATAGAGTATTCATCTCACCATGTCGTTCAAGTAGCCAGCTCTCCAATTGCTTCACTTTTAAATCGCGAATGGCTAATAATTTATCAAATGTTTGATTCTCAATTGCTTCAACTCTTTGGCTATAGGTAATGATCAGGGCAGTCAGGAGGGGCAACAATGCGAAAATGAGAAACCAAAATGTGATCCGGGTTTTCATGCTTTTAAAACTATATGGGGGGGTCATGCTCTCATCTCCAGTTTACATATCAATGGTTTTTAACGTGGCGTAATCCGAATAGCTCCTGCAATTGGCGAGCCATCGTACTACTTCCCCTGTAAAGCCTTTACTTTATTCTGTAACTCAAGTATTTTGGTTTCCCGGCCAACAAAGACCCGCATGGTCTCATCAAGCTCTTTATTTTTTTCTTCCAGCTCCCTGGTTCTTTTCTCAACTCTTTCTTCAAGTTCTACCTTATAGCCAGCTAGTTCTAGTTCAGACAGTTTCTGCTCTGTAGTATCACGATGAACAGAGACTAAAACTTCTCCATATCTTGTGTGCTCAAACACAGATACCCGGGCTGAACACCAAAACATGGTTCCATCCTTTTTAATATTATGGACTTCCCCACTCCACTGCCCCTCCTTCAAGAGAACTGCCATTATATCCTCCACAGTCTCTCCAGGCGTTTTTTTAGTTGGTGCATTCACAATGGACACCTGCTTTCCCACCATTTCGCCTGCCTCATACCCAAACATGCTTTCAAATTCTGAATTGGTTTCCAGAATGATGCCATCCTTCATTCCAACTAAATACACCGCCTCAGATATATTTGAGAGAATTTCTGCCTGGGTACTCATGGTTTCTTCAGTCAGTTTACGATCAGTGATATCCTGAAATGATCCTGATATACTTATTATCTCATCATTCTCATAATTCGCCTTGCCTATGGTGCGAGCCCATTTTCTATTGCCCTTTGCTGTGACAATTTCCCATTCCTGATCATAGGGTTCGCCTTTTTCTATGGCCATCTGAATGGCTTTGTCTGCCATGGACCTGTACTTCGGGGCAATAAAATCTACGCCTTCTGGTACCTCTGGGGCACCGCCTCCCATATCGACCTCCATGATGCGGAAAGTCTCTTCCGTCCATGTCTGGTGCATGGTTTTCACATCAAATGAAAAGGCCCCGAGCTTGGCAAGATTCTGAGCTTCTGCCAGTAATGTGCGACTCTTTGTCAACGCTTCCTCTGAATGTATTCGTTTTGTAATATCAACAAAACTGATCACGGCTCGCTCAACACTACCGTTTTCTTTCAGATCAACATAGCCATTAACAACAACCCAAACCAAATCTTCAGTTGCCGGGCGATTGATACCTGTAATCATGGTGTAAATGGGTTCCTTGGTAGCGAGTAGCCGATTTACCGGGTAATCAGTTAAAGCCATGTCACTTCTATCCGCATTTAGAAACTTCCATTGAGGATCCATGGCTTTTTTCCCATGCAATTGTTCCTCAGATAATCCCAGAAGTGTACTAGCAGTGGCGTTAGAATACAGGATGGAAGTATCACTGGCGTGAACCACAATTCCAGCATTTTGTAAGTCGTCAAAGTAATTCGGACAAGATCGCTTAAAAAATAAGAGACACTATCCGGGCATCCAACATATTAA
>JABMOS010000097.1 GCA_013203185.1 Fidelibacterota bacterium
AAGTTAAAAGTTAAAAGTTAAAAGTTAAAAGTTAAAAGTTAAAAGTTAAAAGTTAAAAGTTAAAAGTTAAAAGTTAAAAGTTAAAAGTTAAAAGGTAGAAGGTAGACGTTGATGAATTTATTTGAACGTAACAAATTCGACCGTATCCAGACTCTACTTCCTTCTGCTGATCGGCCCTCAACTCAGAACGTCAATTTTAAAAACCAGATACGATAAAATTATCTAAATTTATAAGTGAGCCCCTGATTGAATTCCAGGTCCCAGGCATTAACGCCTCCTGGAGGTTCACTATCGAAGCGTACATTCAATTCTGAAGTGAGTGCCAGCCGTTTCCCTAAACCCACTACCACCAGGCTTTGGGATAGAACCCGGTAGTCCTGAAATCTTTGTGTATCGACCTGATAGTAGGTAGTAGATTGAATGTTTAAATTCTCACGTAGAGCATAGGCCACTACAAAATAGTTGCTGGAGCGGAGTAATTCTGCCAGATCCCCGTGTACCGGGTCTCCTGCAGATTCATCAGACCCAATATCAATACTTTCTCTCTCCAGCATAAGTCCTAGACCGAACACCATGGACAGAGGTGCTTTGCTGTTGCTGTCCTGTCCAGTAAAACCTGAATACTTGAATCGGACACCTGCACCCACCAGCGTTCGCTGCTTCAATCGTATAAACTCATTAAACTCCAGTTGAGAAAAAACCTCCCCGGTGTAGCCAGGTGAGAGTCCCCTCATGAAACGCAGATGGGCAAAGCCCTGATTCACAAAGACCGTTTCATCTTTGCTGCTCATTTTATAATTGGAAACCAAAAATAGATGCCCCCAGTGTTGGACCTGGTCAAGTCGGGTTTTGATCTGGGTCTGGAACAGATTGCGGTTGCCATCCATCATATTGAGTGTGGCACCAAGATTCAAATGAAACCCAGGCTCTTGAATGGTTTTACGGAGCGACTCAGTATTTACCTGAGCGCTTATTGATGCCGTCCCCAGTATTATCATTGATAGGATGAATGTAAAAAGAGTCTGTCTATGTTGTTTCATGGCTTGTTCTTTCCCCGTGGATGATCATCTAATTAATGGTATGAAACAGTTTTATGGACCAATGGGATCACTTTTTCACCGATCAATTCAATTGATCGCATGAGTTCTGTGTGTGATAAGCCAGCATTATCCATCTGGAAAGTAAATCTGGAAATACCACCAAGGGCTTCGCTATGCCTCAAGATTTTCTCAGAAACATCCTGGGGACTTCCTATCACCAGGGCACCTGTTGGTCCTGTCTGGGCATTAAAGTGCCCACGAGTCACAGGTGGCCATCCCCGCTCTTTTCCAATTCGAGTAAATGTTTCTGCATAACCTGGATAATATTTATCAATGGCTGTGTCAGTGGATTCGCCGACATAACCAAGAGAATGTAGACCAACTCTAAGTTGTTCTGGTGGATATCCGGCACTTTCACCAGCACGTCTATAGAGATCGATGAGCGGGCGAAAACGATGTGTCTCACCTCCAATGACGGCCACCATGAGGGGGAGTCCCAAAAGGCCTGCGCGTCTGAAGGAATCAGGGGTTCCACCAACTCCCAGCCAGATTGGTAGCTTCTCCTGCAGTGGTCGGGGATAGATGGCCTGATCTTTGAGCTCAGGTCGATACTTCCCTGACCAGGTAATTCGCTCGTTTTCTCTAATCTTGAGCAGTAGATCTAATTTTTCTGAAAAGAGGGCATCGTACTCCTGGAGGTTTAGACCAAAGAGTGGGAATGAATCAGTAAATGAGCCTCTACCAGCAGTTATTTCCGCTCGCCCCTTAGAAATAAGATCCAACGTCGCAAAATTTTGAAATACTCTCACAGGATCTGCTGCACTTAAAACCGTCACTGCACTGGTCAGTCTAATCTTTTCAGTACGTGCGGCTGCTGCAGACAGGATGGCTATATTGGCAGAATCGAGGAACTCTTTTCGATAGTGCTCTCCGATCCCGAACACATCAAGACCTACTTTATCGGCATATTCAATCCGATCAAGCAGCTCAGATAGTGCTCTGGCAGCCTGGCTGGTCTGGTACTCTCCACCAGTCAGATTACTGGCAGCAAAACTATCAATTCCTATTTCCATTGATTTAAGGCCTACTGATCTTCATTCATGTAATAGGAGAGGGCACCTGAGGGGCATAAACCTATTTGCGACTTCAGGTCTTCGCTGGATGCTCCATCAGGTGTAATCCAGGGTCTTGCTTTTGGATCGTATACCTCTGGTAGTGCTTTGACGCATTGGCCGGCGTGGGAACATAGTTTTGGTTTCCATACTATAGTTAATTCTCCGTTGGTGTATTCGCGCATTTTTACCTCATTTCTCTTCAACTAGAAAGCCCATCTTTCCCATTTGGTAATCCCGCATGGCTTCTAGGATTTCAGTTGTGGTATTCATTACAAAAGGTCCCTGATGAACAATACTTTCATCAAGAGGAGCTCCAGCTAAGAGCAAATATTGAGTATTTGAATCAGTTGAAATTTCAATCTCAGTAGAAGGCTTGTCAAATATGACCAGACTTTCAGCCAGGACTTTTCCAAAGCCTGTGACCCTCAATTCACCACGTAAAACGTATAACATGGAATTGAATGATTCTGGCAGAGTGAGAATTTGAGATGCTTTTGTATTGGCATAACTCCACAGGATTAACAACTCGCTCTGGGTCATTATTTTCCCCATGAGCTCATTGTATTGACCTGCAATCACTTTGTTTTTGAATTGTTTATCCTCAGACAGAAAAACTGGGATCTCTGCTTCTGGGATGTATTGATAATCCGGAGGAATCATTTTGTTAATGGCTGGTGAATTGATCCATAATTGGACCACTTCCCCAGTTCCACCTCGTTCAGCTAGAGCTTGGGAGGGTCTTTCGCTATGTATGATTCCAGCACCGGCATGCATCCATTGGACTTCCCCTTGCTTGGCGATCTGATTGTTCTCTCGGCTATCCCGATGATGAACTTCACCATCAATGACAAAACTCACGGGAGTGAAGCCGCGGTGGGGGTGAGGACCCAAACCTTGATGTAGAGCCGGTGAATCCTCCCTTGCTTTAAAGCGACCATGGTGGAGCAGTAGGAAGGGATCGACCTGATCAACTTGTTGGGTTGGCAGCGCTTGTTTGACAACAACACCACCCATATCAACATCATAAGCCGGGATAACATATTTCACATTCTTGTACATGATTAAATCCTATTTTTATAAAAATCAAGCCAGAGAGTGAACCGGATTTCTAGCTTAGAATGGGTAGGTCAGCAAAAACGATCTCAGCATCAGAGCTTGCTGAGATGAGAATTTCAGACTCATCTTTAATATGCACGCCGTCACGTTCATTGATTTCATGTCCATTGACAGTTACGCTGCCCTCTGAAACCACCATATATGCATGACGTCCTGGCTCAATCGTCTGGGTGATGGAATGACCCTGATTAATGACTCCTGCAAAAATGGCAGCGTCTTGATAAATATAGAGTGGGTGTTGATCCTTATGTATTTCCCTTCCGCTCACCAGTGGAATGAGTGTATTGCTGGTTTTCTTGGGAAATGATCTTGCCTCCCAGCGTGGGGTTACATCTCTTTGCGCCGTATGGATCCAAATTTGGAATAATACCGTATCTACAGATTCTTCATTGTGCTCACTATGGTGGACACCTGTTCCTGCGGACATGACTTGCACATCACCAGCTTCGGTACGGCCCTCATTGCCCATATTATCGCGATGGGTGATAGCACCCTGGCGCACATAGGTAATGATTTCCATGTTATCATGGGGATGCATATCAAAGCCAGTTCTCGCTTGAATTTCATCATCATTCCATACCAGTAGCGGGGGATAACCCTGGCGAGCGGGATCATAATACCTGGCAAAGCTAAAATGGTGCCTGGCAGTGAGCCAACCGTGCTTAGCAGTACCCAGCGACTGAAATGGAATGACTTTGATCATTTAGATGAACCCTATCCTAGTCCTGTTGATAGTCTGATGCGAGCATCAAGGCTGCACCTGCGAGTCCAAGATCCTTAAGCAGTCCACCCATGGCCAACATATTGCCACCTATTAGACCTGGTAAATGAACGGTAAAAACGAATACCAGCATTAAGGCGGCAGTTAATAAAGCGGCAAGGTATGTGTGCTTCTGGATTGCAAAGCTCACTGCGGCTGCAATCAAAGCCAGGCCAGTTACATATACCCAGAAAACGCCTCCTGGAACAAAGCTAGGTACCATACCAGCCATGTCGTTTGCGCTCATGAGGTGCATGAGGCCAAATATTCCAAATGGAACGGCAAAAAGGTAACGGCCAATTGATTTTAGATTTTTCATTTTTTTATTCCCTTATGATTTTGTTGTAATCCCAGATCTTTTGATAGCGATCCAAGTGTTTTTAGTTGCTGCTCATCAAATATTGAAAAGCAGTTGAGTAATTCATCAAGATGATTTCTAAAAATGGGCTCAATCATAACTGTGCCTTTTTTTGTCAAATGAATGATTATTGAGCGCCGATCATGATCACAGGGTACACGTTTAACTAATTCCTGCTTCACAAGGTTATCTATAACCGTCACCAGGTTGGAAGTCGTCAATAGCAACTTTTGACCAATTTCCTTAACAGATAGGGGACCGATGTGTTTTAAAACCTCTAAAACCCCGAACTGGGAGATTGTCAGCCCCTGCTCTTCAACGTTGTGGCGCATGACCTGACTTAATGTGTTGTGGGCTCTGGAAAATTTAACCCAGGTCTTCAGGACCAGTTTTTCACGTTCACTGTTTTGATAATGCGTGCTCATAGCAATAAGTAAACATCAAATAAGTTGATATCAAGATAAATAATGTCATAATTAAAAATATTTTATGAGTTTGGAGAATATGAGGGGAGGG
Organism: Fidelibacterota bacterium; assembly: GCA_013203185.1. GTDB lineage: Bacteria > Fidelibacterota > UBA8477 > UBA8477 > JABMPR01 > JABMPR01. Next base: position 4,906 of record JABMOS010000097.1, read on the forward strand.
GAGTTTTGAATAGGATCAATGGATTCTATATTCCACGCCATGAATCCTACTTCAATCCCTCTGGACCGTTTCAATAGAGATAGTCAGGTTGTCTTTTTTACAGGTGCTGGAATTTCAGCAGAAAGTGGAATTGCCACATTTCGCGATCCTGATGGTCATTGGTCCAAATATGACCCGATGAAACTGGCCAGCCAAGCTGGGTTCAGGGAGGATCCTGATCTGGTACTAAACTGGTATGCAGATCGAAGAGAGGCAATTCTCCAGGCCCAACCCAATGCGGGACACACAAGTATTAGCGATTTTCAGAAACTATTTAAGCGGTCTGTTGTAATAACTCAGAATGTTGATGGCCTCCATGAGAGAGCTGGCAATCAGACCATTTATGAGTTGCATGGCAATATCCACCGTCATAAATGTAATAGCTGTGGAAAAATTATTAATTTAGCCAATGAAAATATGAGAGAATTGAAGAGATGTGACTGTGGTGGGAGGGTACGACCAGACGTGGTTTGGTTTGGTGAGTCTTTGCCAAGGGAGACTCTTAATCGGGCGTTCAACGCGGTACAGAGTTGTGAACTCATGTTCAGTATTGGAACTTCTGCTCAGATATATCCTGCTGCCCAGCTTCCCTTTGAGGCAAAATCCAGGGGTGCTTATATTATTGAAATTAACCCAGAACCGACCCCTTTTAGTCGCAAGGCTGATGTGAGCGTCCGTGACGATGCCGGTTCTGCTCTGCCAAAATTTTATGAGGAGTTTCATGCTCAGTTCAAATAATTTCATTAAGGTTTTAAAGCTCATCGTATTGATTATAAGCATACAATCCTGTGCTTATTACAACACATTCTATAATGCAGAAGAGTACTTTGCTGAGGCGCAGAAGCTTACTCGAGAAAATCAGACTGAATCAGTGAGTCGAGATGAGATTAATCTGTATTCCAAAGCCATAGAGAAATCGAAAAAGCTACTCCAGAAATTCCCTGACAGTAAATATCGAGATGATGCCCAATTCATCATTGCAAAGGCTTACTATTTCAAGGGTGATTATCTCCTGGCAAAACGCTATTTCGAAGATCTAAGCTCCCTTTATTCAAATTCGCCATATATCAGCGAAGTGCCTATTTGGATCGGCAAATGTCTTCTTGAAACGGGAGATCTGGAAATGGCCAGATATGAAGCCTCAAGAGTGTTGAGAGGGGGTGCAAATCGCGGATTGCAGGCGGATGCGCTGTTGCTCATGGGTGAAATTGCAGTACAGCAAGATAGTCTCAGTGTTGCTGAGAATTATTTGGAACAGGTCATTGATCGTTCCCCAGATGGATTTACCAAAGCTCAGGCTCAATTTCAAGTGGGTAGAATGCGGGAAAATGAATCGGATTACGAGGGTGCCCTGAAGGCGTATCAAACTGTTTCCAAATACAAGCCTTCAGAATCCCTAAAGGTGGAAGCTATTATCCGTCAAACCAGTATGCTGAAGGCCTTGAATCGTGATGAGGATGCAGTGGAAATGATTCAAGATATGCTCTTGAGTGATAAGTTTGTTGAAATCCGGGGGCAATTGGAAGTGGAACTGGGCAAACTGTTTCTTGTTATGGATGAAATTGATCTGGCAGAATCAAAATTTACAACCATTGTTGAAGATTATAACCGGACTGAGGTAGCTGCTGAGGCCAGTTTCTATCTTGGTGAATTGTATCTAACAAAACGACTAGACTATATCCAGGCGAAAACTGCCTTTGCCAACGTGAAAACCCAATCTCCTCGTTCACCCCTTATGATTAGTGCAACCCAAAGGACCAAGCAGGTGGAACGATACGAAAAACTTCAATTGGATCACACCAACCTCCAGAGACAGTTGCAGGGGCTGCCACCTGTTGTGAAAACGAGTAAAAAGGACAACAGCTCAACTGCCAGAAAAAATCGTAGCAATTCCAGGGGTCGTGCCAGGGGCGGGAAACAAGTTACAGCTGAAGAGTCGGCAGCTTCCCGGAAATTTGAAGGTAAAAGTGCAGTTGTTATAGAGACGGTTGAGGTAACGGCTGCAGACTCAGTCCAGTTTTTCAAATTGATTGATGAAAATCGATATTCCCTTGCGGAGTATATGCTTTTCGAGTTAACTCGAGTCGACACCACACTTGAAATACTAAAGAATCTTGAAAATAGTACTTCCGATTCTTCTATGCGGCACCAATGCGCCTACATGCAATATTATGCAATTGAAACAATTGAAGGTGATAAGGTCGGGGGGCAGGCTGCTCTGGATCATATCGAGAAAAACTATCCGCAATACTTCAATACCATCATGAATAAAGAAGGAGCGGCACAGCTACCTGACCCCAATGAGGATAGAATTCGACAAATTGCAGTCCTGTTTGAATCTCAGGATTATTTGGAAGCAAGCAATCAATACTATTCGGTAAGGGAAGATTCGACTATTTCAAGCAAAATCAGAGGCAAAGCCTGTTTTAATCATGGCTGGTTAAATGACTACTTTTTGTTTGACAAGGCATCAGCTGTTGAATCTTACAGTCTTATGATTAGTCATTATCCTGATAATCCACTTACAAAGACGGCCAGGAATCGGTTAAATGCTCTAACCCGTGAAGCCATTCAGAATAATGAAACTCAACCTGAAGATCAGCTAGATAATGTCATGGAAGAAGATATGCAAGATTCTGGGCGAAAATCAAAGAGACCTCAGAATACTGCAAAAACTGGCGAAAAGGATTAAAATGCTAACTTCTGTGGTTCTCAGCGGATAATATTACCACTAGCCGAAAACATGTTGGTGTTTGGGGGG
>JABMOS010000098.1 GCA_013203185.1 Fidelibacterota bacterium
CCGTAGCTCAGTTGGGAGAGCGCTGCGTTCGCAATGCAGAGGTCAGGAGTTCGATCCTCCTCGGTTCCACATTTAAATTCACTATTTTGATATCCCAATTCGTAAAGTTTGGAAAACATTTGTTGGCAGGCACTCTACTATCCTATTTTGAACGCATAATGGACCAAGGAGAGAGGGATCGATGAAATGAACATCCACTTTAAATTACTCATATTGTCATTTGTACTACTATCGCCGACTGTTGCCCAGGAGACCCCTCCAAGACTTGAGATGCTCCACCCTAAGCCTGATATGCAATTCTGGGTCGATCGCATTGAAGTGGCTGGAAATATTCCTTCAGGTAGCGACGTTGAAATCGCAGGAACAAAGGTTAGTCCAGATGAAGATGGACTCTTTAGACACTTCATGGATTTAGAGCAGCCTGAAGTCTACATTCCAATCAGGGAAACCAGGGGCAATCAAACATTCCTGGATACCATAAGGGTATTCCATAGAAATCTTGACCACATGTCCGCAGATAGTGTGTTTATCAACCATAACCTTCCAAATAAACTAGCACTAGATAGGGTCTATCCTCAGAGCGGAAAATATTTTGGCTCTGAGGTCAGCTTGAGAGGACGGACACATCCAGATGCTATGCTATATATGAATGGTGATACCGTAAAAGTTTATAAGTCGGGTGCCTTCGCTGTCCATGTAGAGATCCAACCAGGAGACAATGAGTTTCTGCTTACAGCAACACTCCAAGATGATGAAGTGTCAGAGCTAATCACGCTATCCAGACCAGATGAACAGAAAATTTTAACATCTTTACGCCAGCAAAGTGCAAAACCCAGGCGAGATCAATGGTTACTAGTTGGGGATCATGTCAATTTGGGTATCCAGGGCCCCCCCTCAGAATCAGTATATTTCAAAATCCCTGGCATAAGTAATTGGCAAAAAATGGACGAGATCAGACCTGGCCATTACACCTATCGCTATCATCTCCTCGATATAGATGCGGAAATATTTACACAAGTCCAATATCGAATGGGTCTATTTTCAAGAAAAGTCAGAAGTGCAAAGCTACGCATATTAACAGACGCCCTGGGAGGTCTCACCATTGATGAGGATACGCGGGTTTACGATGGACCAAGCACAGATCAACTGCTTTTCCCCCTGGCTGATTCAGTATCCCTCCAAATTATTGGGTTAGAAAATAGGATGTACCGAATTCGCCTCGGTGAATACAGAACGGCCTATGTACGAGCAAACCTGGTTGAACTAGATCCAGCCAGCAAACTGACAAGTCCACACTATTTAGGATCCATGCGTGGAGAGAATCAGGAAGATTGGGCAATTTTCCGAATTCATACTGGATCGACCCGCCTCCCCTTTGAGATTAAGGAAAGAGCCATGCCAGCGCGATTGGAACTCAAAGTATATGGCGCTAAACAGGGATGGGAATGGACGACCTACCCTGAGGGTGATTCAATCATTGCCTTTTTAGAAAGGAGCCAACCCCAGGATATGGTCTGGCAAATGGATTTCTACCCTAAAAACAGTTTTTGGGGATGGTATGGTCGCTATGAAGGAGACGATCTCGTCATGGGAATTCGCAAGGCACCGGAAATCCCCAGGGATAGCCTATTTGCAAATGTCAAAATTGAAATCGACCCTGGCCACGGCGGCTGGCAGCGTGGCGCTCGAGGGATTACAGGTTATGCCGAAGCTGATGCAAACCTGCGCTATAGCTTGAAGCTTGAAAAGCTGCTTCTGGATGCTGGTGCTACCGTTTTCCTGACCCGGCGTGATGACCATCAGATTAGTCTGGCTGATCGAGCGAAAATTGCCAGAGAGGACAGTGTTCATATCTTCGTCATGGCTCACAATAATGCACCTGGAGCAAGTCGCAATGTGCTAGAAGCCAAGGGAGCGTCTACATTCTATACCTGGCCCAGTGCCAAGGGATTGAGTGATAAACTATATCCTCATATGCATACCATGGGAATTGAAACTTCAGGGAAGGTTTCCCGGTACTATTATTATCTGACCCGGCAAACGGAATACATGGTGTATCTCATTGAAGGCGCATTTATGACCAATCCCGAGGAGGAAATGTTCCTCCTAACTGAAGAGGGGCTGGATGCACTGGCGATGGCGGCCTACAAGGGTCTCGAGGAATTCTTGATAGAGAAATCAGAAACACCATAGCTCATTCACGTATATAAAGTTCATTTGGACATGGAAGTAGTTACTTTTCCAGTTTTGAACTGGGGGCTTAACCTCTAGATTGTAGGCCTGAATAAATTAGACACATAATGAACCAATATATAAATAATTGATCTAGCGAGAGGAACTAACACCGATGTCACTTTTTAACCTGAGCCACAAAAACTTAAATGATCTTCCAGAAGGTCAAGAAGCCTACATATTCGGTATTTTTTCTGATTCTGGGATCACAGACAAATTCCAGACTGAACATCCTAAGCTCTCAAAAAAACTGAATCTTGCCATGGAAAATGGTGAATTCGAAGGCAAACTTAATCAAGTTATCGTCATGTACTCACCTGATTGTGACACTGCTAAACGGTATATCGCCATCGGTCTTGGAGAATCAAAAAAATATACATCGGACTATTTACGTCAGGCCAGTGCAACTGCTGCAAAAAAATGTATTGAACTCAAACTAGGCAGCTTCGCCATAGAATTTATGGGTGAAGAACTCCTCAATGTTGAGGATGCTCAGGCTTTGGCTGAAGGACTGGTCATGGGGAGTTACCGTTTCCTGATTTACAAGAAACAAGCCGATGATGCATACGCTGGCATTAAATCGGTAATCGCCACTGCCAATGCCGACATCGCTGCGGCCTTGGATTACGGAATGAAAATTTCTGGTGGTGTTGTACTGGCCAGAGATCTTGGCAACCACCCCTCAAATATTGCAACACCCACCTATCTGGCTGATACAGCTCAAGCCATAGCCAAAAAGGGTGGTATGAAAATCACAGTTTATGAGCGCGAAGATTTTGAAAAGTTGGGCTTTGGTGGTATTGGTGGCGTTGCCCAGGGATCAGACGTCCCCCCTAAATTTATTATCCTAGAATATATGGGTGGCGATAAGGATGCCAAAACCCTGGGGTTGGTTGGAAAAGGCCTCACCTTTGATTCTGGCGGTATTTCCATTAAACCATCAGCTGGCATGGATGAGATGAAATTTGATATGCTCGGTGGAGCAGCCGTGCTGGGCATCATGTCCGTGGTGGCTGAAACCAAACCCAATTTGAATATCATTGCAGTAGTCCCCTCCACAGAAAATATGAATGGCGGAGAAGCTTATAAACCCGGTGATATTCTCACTGCTTACAATGGCAAAACCATAGAAATATTAAATACCGATGCTGAGGGTCGACTCATCCTTGCTGATGGACTCTCCTACATCACGGATAAGTATGAACTTGATGGCGTGGTAGACTTTGCTACTCTAACTGGAGCTGTCGTTGTTGCCCTGGGCCACCGCTATAGTGGTATCATGACCAATGATCAAAATTTTGCTGACCAGCTTCTTGCTGTCGGCGAGAAAACTCAGGACCGTGTGTGGCAAATGCCCATGGATGATGAGTATGCAGAAGATATTAAATCTACTATCGCTGATGTGAAGAACACCGGTGCTGGGAGAACAGCTGGTACAATTGCCGCTGGTGCATTTCTGAGAGAGTTTGTGAAAGAAGGCACTTCGTGGTGTCATGTTGACATTGCTGGTTCAGGATGGCTAAAGAAAGGCCGCCCCTATCTTCCAGATGGACCGACAGGTGCTGGTGTCCGATTAATCATGGAATTGATTAGAAGCTGGGAAAAATAACTCCTTGAGAAATTATCGCATTGCAGTTGATGGCATGGGGGGCGACAATGGCCCCAAAGCGGTTGTCGAAGGCGTTTGTAGAGCCTGCGAAGCTGGAAATCTTAATATCCTGCTCGCCGGTGATCAGGAAATTCTTGAAGCTGAATTAGCTCATTATCCCAAGGTCAGGGATTTCATAGAAATCATACACGCGCCACAATCCATTCCAATGGATGCAAAGCCAAAAGAAATTTTCGACAAATATCCTGATTCTTCCATGATTAAAGCAGCTGAGATCGTCTCTACCGGTCAGGCAGATGCCCTCATTTCTGCAGGAAATACTGGCGCCCTCATTCTAGCCAGCGCCCAGAAGATACCTCGGATTAAGACTGTGCATAGAACAGCCCTTGCCGCTGTGTATCCAACCAGTAATCAACTCAACCGCAAGGATATATTTTCACTGATCCTTGATGTGGGAGCCAATATTACCGTAGACCGAGATCATATGATTCATTTCGCCCTTATGGGAAATGCCTATTCCCAAAAAGTAACAGGCATCGAAAGACCCGTGGTTGGACTTTTGAATATGGGTTCAGAAAATAATAAAGGGGGTCCAAAATACGTTGAAGTGAATCGGATCCTCGAATCCCTCCCCCAGATAAATTTTTATGGTAACATTGAAGGCAGCGACCTTATGAAGGGTGTGGTTGATGTCGTGGTTACAGAAGGATTCAAGGGCAATATAGCAGTTAAAACCATGGAAGGCATGGCTGAAGCAGCTAGAGGGTTAGGACGAATAGCCTTTCGCAAAAAACTCATCTGGAAAATCGGTATGATGCTTCTTTCAGGTGGAATCCGCAAAGTTAAAAAGATTACTGACTATCAGGAATATGGCGGTGCACCAATTTTGGGTCTTGAAAAATTAGTCCTAAAATGCCATGGCAAGTCCACCCCTCGAGCAATTGACAATGCCATTAAGCTGGCAGTAAAATGTTCAAGGGATGATTTAGTGGGCAATATGAAGGAAGCCATCAACGCTTTCGAGCAAGAATTCACACATCCTGATTATGATCATATCACAGGCTATGACGCTTAGTAAACCTGCTTAGCTTTTTGAAATAATTATTGATATCAATCTCTTCTGACTTAAAATTGACCGAAATTGAGTTAAGCAGATGAAACCACCAAAATTGATACCAATATTAGCTCGATTGTTTTTTACACTTTTTCTGGCAATTGCAATCCAGGCTGGACAACCAGCTGTAAGTGAGAGTTCAGAACTTGCTTCATATGCGCAGGATCTATACCGGAAAAATGGAATTGATATGCCGAGATCTTCCTTTGACTTGCAGGTGAAAGAATCGTGGGGCAGGATATTCGTGATTCAAGTCAACAGCCGTAAATCAACGCTGTCTGATGATCTCCTTCAAGCTTTTCTCATTGGAGGGGCTGTTTCACAACATGCCCGAGCACCCATGGATCATATTGTGGTTGTATCGGATGTCGACTACAGCAATCGTAAGGCCATGGTGCTTCGAGCCGAAGGCGAATGTTGCGAAAAATTGTACAACAATAGGATGACCGCAGAGGTCTTCACCCAAGACTGTCTACGGATGGAATAGAATTAATAAACTGAGTGGAATATGAAAAAGGAGAATAGAATGTTCAAGAAATCAATGCTATTTATGGGTTCATTGCTGCTAATGGCATCTTCAGTCTTTGCAGCCAACCCTTTCGAAGTAAGCATTTGGTCACGTTATGCAGAAGGTCTTGGTTGGGCAGTTGTTGCTTCATTAGGATTTTCAGTTGGTGTAGCCATTGCACTGAAGGTTTTCGATTGGTTCTCTTCAGATATTGAAGAATGGGAAGAAATCAAAAAAGGAAACTGGTCTGTTGCGATGATTTTTGTTGCCATGATTGTTATGATTGGAATTTTGGTACATAAAGTTATCTAAACTTACTTACTTGAAATTGAAGAGGGCAGGGATTTTCCTTGCCCTTTTTTTATGCAAATCCCTGCTCAAGAGACTCCAGCTCTTCCAGTAATTCCAAGTATTTTTCTTCTAGTTTTTCCTTCTCAGCCATTGCTGATTGGATTTTTTCGTATTGGCTCGCCGAATCGGGGTCATTAAGGATATCCTCCTGTTTGCCCATAGCGATTTCACATTCCTCTATGAGGAGGGGTAGTTTTTTCAGTCGATTAGTCATCTTTCTACGATTCTGATAGTCTGTGTTACCCGCTTTTTTTGGTGGTTCCACTACCGACTCTGTAATTCCCGTATGAATTTCAATATTATCCTGATTTTTGCGCCATAGATAGTACTCATAGTTTCCTGGATAAATTTGAATTCGGCCCTTATCTACCTCAATAATGGTGTTGGTTACTGCATTTAGAAAATGTCTATCGTGCGAGATACATACCATGGTGCCAGTGAAGCTTGCTATGGCTTCCTGCACCACATCCCTGGATCGCATATCCAGGTGATTGGTTGGCTCATCCAGGAGAACGAGATCTGAGGGGGTGGACAACATCTTGGCCAGGGCCAGCCTGGAGACCTCCCCTCCGCTGAGAACCTTAATTTTTTTATCCACAGTATCACCAGAGAAAAGAAAACTTCCCAGGTACGTCCTAACCTCAGTCATAATCCATTTAGGGTTTTCATGGGATATTAAATTGTAGATCGTGTCTTCCATGGGCAGAGATTCAAACTGATGTTGGGCGAAATACGCACTCCTGACACCCTCTCCCCAAACCAATTTTCCAGCTGTTAGTGGTTCTACCTGGGCCAGCATTTTTAAAAGGGTAGATTTTCCAGCACCGTTAGGACCTACGAGCCCAATTTTTTGTCCTCGCTCCAATTTGAGGTCTAGCTGCTTAAAGACCTCAAGGGAACCATATGATTTTGCCACACCGCTTAACTCAGCGATAATTCTGGCGGATCGGCCTGGCTGGGGTATGCGGACCGATATTCGACTTTGCTCCCCTTCTGGAGGTAAGATACGTTCTAATTTTTCCAACTTCTTGACACGACTTTGGACCTGACTTGCCTTGCTATCTTTATACCTGAATCGTTCAATGAATTGTTCAGTTTCAGCTATCAGTTTTTGCTGGTTGCGATAAGCAGCAAGCTGTTGATCACTCCTGAGTTTTTTTTCCAGGATGTACTTACTATAGTTTCCGGGGTAAATCTGTATCGACATATGATCGATTTCAAATATCTGCTCTATCGTTTTATCCAGAAAGGTTCGATCATGGCTGATAAGGACCAGTGCTCCAGACCACTCTTTTAGAAAGGTCTCAAGCCAGATTAAAGATGCCAGGTCAAGGTGGTTTGTAGGCTCATCTAAAAGTAGGATGTCGGGGTGTTTAAAAAGTAGCTTTGCAAGAGCAACACGCATCCTCCATCCCCCACTAAATTTATCAAGGGGCACCTTCATTTGCTCAGGTGTAAAGCCCAACCCTCCCAGAACTTTCTTAGCCTCTGATTCAAGGGTCCAGCCTTGTAGTCGCTCAAATTCAGCCTGGATTCGACCTAATTTATTTAGCAGTAACTGGTTGTCCGGATCCTCGGCGATTTGCATGGACAATTTTTCGATCTCAACTTCTAAGGCACCCACTTCAGGAATCTCATTTAAGACTTCATGTAAAATTGTTTCCTCTGAAGTAGCTGTGATTTCCTGGGGCAAATATCCAATGGTGACTTTTCGATCAATCTGGATCTGACCTCCATCTGCGCCCTCCTCCCCTACAATCATTTTGAGCAGGGTTGTTTTTCCAGATCCATTGGCGCCGACCAAGCCAACTCTGGACCCCTTTTTTATCACCAGATCCAGATCACTGAACAGGGTCTTGTCTGGATAGACTTTTGTGATATTGTGCAGATTGATCATGGGCTTGTATTATTTAGGTAAATCGTACTTTCTTTTATCAACTTCCTCGTGTTCCCGATATAGAGTGAGCACGTGGCCGATGAGACTAACAAATTGTGAATTGGAACCTGCCAGAATATCATCAAGAAATTTTTCTTTTTCCTCTTTGAAGGCGATGAACTTCACCTTCACCATTTCATGGGATGTCAAAGCTGAATTAATGCTCTGAATACTTTGTGGAGTTACTCCAGCCTTCCCTATTTGTATCACAGCTTTCAACGGGTGAGCTTGGGATTTTAGGTATTTTTTCTGTTTTGAGCTTAGTGCTCCCATAAGTTTCCTTATCTCCTGTTCAACCTCGGAATTGCATTCCAGGCAAAACGGGTCCTTTATTCTTTTTCGGTTGTCTCCGTAAGAAATCGTTAATTAATAGGCGGTAAAAACTTACTCCCACAGCATACATGGCCGCCGTAATGAGAAATATTTGATAGTACTCCATCTCCATTTGTCTGAGCAGTTGGAAAATCTTTGCACTAATAAACCATGAAGCGCTCCATATACTTGAGCTGATAGCGGAGATTAATTCCTGATTTCTTGGTCCAACATACTTCATACTCAATTCACTTGTCACAGGTCCTGCCATATTCATAAGAGGTTGGCGGAGCATGAAAGCGGCAATGGCTACATAAAAAGCCCATGAGTAGGCTTGAGCTAATTGTGTGGTAGCAAGAACCACCAAAAATAGTACAGCAAGTGATTGAGGTATGAGGATGGCTACTCTAAAGCCAAACTTGCGACGAATGATGGGAATAAATAGGGTAGATAGAAATACAATCGTGGCCGATCCAGCTCCGATGAGACTAAAGGTGTCCGAATCGACTTTAAAAACGCTATTGAAGAATAAATTTACAAAAGGTATTGTGAGACCCGCACCAACTGCGATAATCATATTGGGGACCAACACCCTGGCGATTAGGGTCCAATCATAGTCTGATCTCAAAGCACCCAAATTTTGGAAAAAACTGCTGGAGCTGGTTCGAGGTTTGGCCTCTTTGATAAATAGCACAAGAATAAAGGACAGGGAGCTAATTGAAATAATTACCAACATGATATGAAATTCATCAAACGGTATGACCGCCCCACCGATGATGATTTCCTCAAGGTGTGAAAGAAAATTAATCAAGGAACCAGCGACAATAGTAGCCAGGGACCAGGTTGAGAAATTTAAAGAGATGGCTTCAGAAACTACTTCCTCAGGAGCTGAGCGCATGATATAGGGTAAGCCACAGACATTCATAATCATGAAGGAGACGCCCCAAAGGATGAAGCCCAGTGTGATTCTGCTCTCATCCCCCCCCTGAATGGCAAGGAGTAGAAACAAGCTAAAAATGGGCACCAGCAGGCTGGAAGCGAGAAAGAAGGGTTTGAGAGCTTTTCCTTTAATAAATATGCCCAGAGGGAACGCAAAGAAGAAAACGCCGAGGAAGCGAAAGGAATTAAACTGAGCAATATTTCCGTCTGCAAAACCCTGCTTTCTCAAGTAGATATTCAGGATCAGGATAAAGCTGGCATTGATCATGTGAATAAAAAATGCAGCAGAGATCATCAGCAGGATGGAGCGTGGTATCTTGCGATATCTATTTAAGAGATTCATCTGAGCAAAAGTTTTTGTGAGATATGCTTAATCCATGCTCACTTCAATGGTACAAAGAGTTATCGTGATTGTTTTGCCCGCATTCTGAGTCCATCAAAATCACAGGTCTTGCAATGGTATCTTCGGATTTTAAGGAAAAATAATTTGCTGGCGATTCTTTGAATAAGATCCCTGTGAACATGCTGCAAATCCCCTCCACAATCAGGACATTCTTCCAGATCATGAAAGCGTATGATGGCCTTTTGCCTAACCCTGTAGATCAAAAGGGTGAAGGCGATGAGAATGAGTATGGTACCAACTATATCTGAGGTTTCAAATGCTTCTGTAATTCCCAGAATGCCACCCAGAAAATTGCTAAAGCCAGTTGTTATTGTCTGAATGAAAGTCACAATGGAATTAAATACGTAGGTTTTAATTTCCATTTCTTCAAAAAGGAGGAAGACTCCAAAAAGGAAAATAACACCAATAATTATTTCCAGAGTAAATTCACGAATGATTGATTTTTCGTGTCGCTTCGCCCTATGATGGCGGTGTTTTTTTTCAGGGGGAGTCATGTAGTCGTATCCTCATTTAATAGTAAGCCTTTTAACCTAAATCAATCCCCATCTTAATACACTCAAAATATTTGGGGTAGCTCGTGAAATGATGATTTGTCACAATGGAGATTCCCATTCTCAAATTGCGTTGGATTGCAGCATTCCCGTTTTATCTTGCCATATGTCTGAAGATTCCTCCCCACAGGTATCGCTTAAATACAAATTCAAGATGGCTGATGCCCGATCAATTGAATTTGAAATTTTGCTCAGTAAAGACAAACTAACTTATCAAACCATATCTAATACACAGAATCCTGCCTGGACAGAGCTTGAATTCCGTATGTGTGAGGGGTGCAAGCTAGCTGACACAGGTGTCAAGCACTGCCCCGTGGCTGTAAACCTCCAAGATATTGTAGTTGCGTTCAAATCCGATGTTTCCTATGATATTATCGATCTCAGTATCGAAACAGCTGAGAGAACCTATTCCAAGGAACAAATCTCAATGCAAAGCGGCTTAAGTTCTATACTGGGGATTGTTATGGTTACCAGTGGGTGCCCAAGTTTGGACTACCTGCGACCCATGGTCGCTACACATTTACCCTTTGCCACTATTGATGAGTCCATATATCGAGCTATGTCCATGTATCTGCTTGCTCAATTCACACGGGCAAAAAATGGTCTTGAACCAGACTGGTCGCTTAAAGAGTTGACTCATATCTACAATGATATTGATGCCATTAATATCAGCATGACAAGCCGTTTAAGAGCTGCGACCGAAGAAGATGCCAGCCTGAATGCTGTTGTTATTTTAGATTCATTTGCAAAATTGGTCCCCATGAGCATTGAGGGGTCGTTTGGCGGGATGGAAGATTTATTCTGGCCTTATCTGAAGGATACTCCTCAGTCCTGAAATTCGTACCTCACCACACTTTGATTCTTTTTTAACCAGTTATACACCAGATTAGCTCTATCGAGCAAAAAGCGGGGCTCATCTTCCTTGACAATGGAAAGGTCAAAAAGATCTAGTTGTTCACCTACTTTGCACAATCTGCCATCCCTAAGTACCACCTCTTTCAAGGCACCATTTTCGAAGAGATAACCGGGGCTACCCTCTTCTCGGGCCTCAATTTTGAGATGTTCCACCCTGAAGCGGTGGTTAAATCGCTGACGGTTAAAAAAGGCATCACAAAAGATGAGATCATCTCTTAGACGCTGTGCATGCTCAAAGCGAGTATCCTTGATACAGATCCTTATTTCTTCCTCAATCTTCGAAATAACCCCTGGGTCCTCCCCTTCCAGAAAATGTGCAACCTGTTCACTGGCCATGGCGTATGCCTCCTGTACTTCCATGAGCACACAGGGTCCCAGACACTGACCAATATCCAGTTCAATACAACTTTTAATCGGATTGGCTTCAGCACAGGATCTAAAACCCAGATATCTGGAAAATATTTCTTGAAGACGCTGAATGAAGAAACGATCTCGAAAAGGACCATAGATATGCTTCTGAATTTTACCCGGGTCTTCCAGGGTGATTAAGCGAGGGTATGTGTCATCACTGAGTTGAAGATAACGATAATCTCGAAATTGCTTCTGGCGGATATTATAAACCGGGAGATATTTCTTGATGAGTGAATCTTCGAGCAAAAGCGCCATGAGCTCAGTTTCTGTCTCGACAAACTTCAGGCTTCTGGCCTCATGAACCATCCTTTGGATGCGCTCTTCCTGTGCCTTGGCGTTGCGCAAATATGAGGCTACCCGGGATCTGAGATTAACGGATTTTCCAATATATAGGGGATATTTTCGTTCATCCAGAAACAGGTAAACCCCTGAGGTTTTGGGAAGCTTCTTTTGATACTGATATAATTGAGGCGCTATATCCATATTAATCGCTATAGGCAGACCATGAGAAACGGGTTCGTCCTGCTGGAGGAAGAAGCTCCACATTCATGCTTGCTGGTAGTGTGTTGCGCAGATCTGCAATTTTAAGCAACTCCAGTTGCTTTTCAACCCCACACCGAATTCGGAATATTGAATGAGAGGGTAGCATTTCACCGTAGTCCTGGATGGCGGACATAAGCGTTCGCTTGTCCAATACTGTGGTAGGAAGTGACCACTCATGCATGGGTCGTGAAGGCAATGGTCTGAAATCCCAAATAATATCTTCCATTGTCAGCTCCAAAATGAAGAAACCCTTTGTCTCCAGCCGCTCAGCAAAGGACGTGCGCTCAATAGAACCTGGATAAATAAGCGGCGCTCCTGCCTTGCTTCTCAATATTTGCTGCCGATGAATATGTCCACTGAGCACCAGATCTAAATAATCAGGGAATTGCTCCCGCCCTACCACATCAGGTCCTCTGTGGAAAGTGAAATTTTGTGCTCCTACGACGGCGCCCTCGATGGACTGATGCATGCATAAGACCTTTAGCGCTTCAGATTCGAGGTCAAATCCAACCTGAGTAACTTGATGTGGAAACTCTTTTTGAACATCAATTCTAATATTCGGGAATCCACCCCAGGTCACCTCCAAACCATTCATTTCAAATGCATAGGATCTGGGGCGATCAAAAAGATGAAAATTATGATGATGAAAAATGGGCGAGGCCGGCAGTCTGGAACGCTCATGATTGCCAGGGACAAAAAACATGTGAATTCCCTGTTCTAAAACTGGGAGCAAAGGCTCATATGCTTTTTGGATAATTTGTGGGGGGATTTTTGAGCGAAAGAAAACATCTCCACCATGAACCAGTGCATCCACGCCCTCGTCTATGGCGGTATCTAAAATGAGCTGATAGTTTTTGAAGAAATCCCAACCCCTTCGCCTTCTATTTATCCTGGGACGGATGGGATAATCAAATCCAAGATGGGAATCAGCGAAAAAGAGGACTTTTATCATCGATATTTCTGACTAGGCATTGTCAACAAGATCAAACGTGAGGCTAAAGGTTGCACCCTTCTTCCGGCTAATTTCTATGGTTCCCCCAAGTTGCTCAGTAAGTATCCTGACGATACGTAAACCCATGGACTGGGTTTCTTCGAACACTATGTCCTCACCGACCCCAACACCATTGTCTCTAATCTGTATCTTTGCCTTGTCGTCTCCAAACGGGCCTGCAGAGACCCAAATATCACCTTCCCGTTTATCTGGGAATGCATATTTTATGGAATTTGTGACCAATTCATTGACAATTAATCCACAGGGAATGGCTTTACCAATATCCAATATGATGTCCTCAATGTTTTGATGGATGCGAATGCGCTGGGGATCGATCCTATAGAAATTATTTAGCTCGAAGATCATTGAACTGATATAATTCCCAAAGTCCACTTCTGACATTCGTTTCGACTTGAATAGCTTGTCATGAATCAAGGCCATGCTCTTTATTCGATTCTGGGTCTCACCAAAAATTTCTGATAATTGGTCATTCTTCAAATAGGCTGCCTGAATATTGAGCAGACTGATGATCACCTGCATATTGTTTTTTACCCGATGATGGATTTCACGGAGCAGGAGTTTCAGCTCATTTTCTGCTTCAATTACATGTGAGATCTCCCAGATAAGCCCTGAGAAATCCAAGGGATGGCCCTGGTCATCTCTATTTACTGCGCTATAGTCGCTCACCCATATGTAGGTTCCATCCTTCTTCTGGAGACGATAGGGTTCGCACTCAAAGGCGATCTCTCCATTGGCAACGGCATCTTGAGAGGTTTTCCGGACTGCATCTATGTCGTCGGGATGAATAATTTTGGCAGGCACAATACCGCCACTCATAAATTCTTCCACAGTATAGCCGAGAATTTTTTCAACATTCTCACTCACTGACAATACTGGATCATCAGCAGAGAAAGCCCATTTGATGATCATAATAGGACCTGCCATGAAAATTTTGCGCTCTTCTAATTGCTCGTTTTGGAGCTTGAGCTTATCTGCTTCAGCGAGATAAGTGCTGGTGACATCTTCCATATTGGCTTGAGCACCTCTTATCTGACCCTCTGCGTCGAGAACAGGTGAAATCATGAGCTTGAAATGCAGATTTTTGCCCCAATTTGAATCATACTCCCCTGCAAAAGAGATAATTTTGTTCTCTGAAATGGCTTCCTGAAATTTTCCTGAGATGCCAGCATCAATGAGAGGTTGAAAGCTAAACATATTGAAACCTTGGGTAGCCTCCTTAGAGGGAGACCCTAACATATCCACCATTCTTTGATTCACTTCGATAATATTTCCCATATCATCTATTCGCAATATTCCAGTTGGGGAATTTTCTACCAGGTCTCTTAGACGATGTTCTTTTTCCAGAGATTCTCGCTGAGAAATTTGCAAGTCTGTTACATCATATATATACCCTAGAATGCCAACAGCCTCCCCTGAGGGATCCCTCTGGATGTAAGCATAGTCCTGGACCCAAATATAATCTCCCGCCTTTTGCCTCAACCGGTATGGATGAACCAACATGATATCAGAACCACCAACCAGCACTGAATGAATGTGCTTCTGTAATTCAGGTCTATCCTCCTCATGGACGAGGTCAGGGTATAGTATTTTACCTTCCAAAAACTCAGAAGCTTCATACCCCAAAAGGTCTGCAACATTTTCAGAGATGTTGATTAAGGCTTCATTCTCTTTCACTGGCCATTGGATTAGTACAACAGGTCCGCTAAAAAAGACCTGTCGCTCAGCCAGCAATTCCATTTCTTTGGTTTTGAGTTCTGAAATATCTTCAACAATTCCATCAATAAACAGATTTTTTCCTGCAGAATCCTTCACCAGCACTGACGAAACTCGACCTGGGAAGGCTGAACCATCTTTTCTTTTAAATATAATTTCTCTATTTCTAATCTTGCCAAGGGAAATGAGTTTACGCTGCATTTCAATTCTGTCAGCTGGATCCGCATAGAAATCGATGATAGACACAGATTTAATCTCTGTTATATCTCTATAGCCAAACATGTTGATGAAGGCTGGATTCACATCAATAATTGTCGCTGAACCATCCAGATTGGTACGAAAAACTGCCGTATTCAGATTATTTAGAATGGAACTTGTATTTCCATCAGCGAAGGTATGATTTGGCTTCATAGGGGTCTCACTTTATGCTAATCATGAAAATGGACAATTAATGATTCTTGCATAAGATATTAAAGATTAGCGCTCAAGCGAGATTGAAGTGCAGCCATGGAATCAAGAGATGCAAAAGGAAATTCTAGGTGCTTAATGGGAAAATTGTTCACATCTCCTGGAAATCACTTAGGTTAACAGCATGGAACCGCAAAATTTCATTAGATCGTGGCCTGCATTGTGGCTTTGGATGGAACACCTTAATAAAGAACTCAGAGAGAGTGAGTTGGGTCTTACATACACCTATAGAAAGGGTCGTCTGGATTTTCAGTTCTTGAGTGGAGATGAAGTGTGCCTACTCTCCTGGGAAAAAAAAGGTAATCAAGTTACGCTCACCTCTTCCCATTTCGCCTCTCTCCCACGTAAAAGAGTTGAGGTGCTTCGCAAAATTCCAGTTGGATCAATGGTACTCAATATCTTCATCCACACCCAAGATAAGCTATTGAGGATCGACCTGAACGATGGTGACAGGCTCATACTGGGAGCCTATCCAGGTGCAAGCAATGTTTACTACCAGTCCGGTGGTGTATTACAGGATAGTTTTCTAAAACAGGATGCATTCCCCACTGTGACCGAGGATTGGCTATCTCCAGGTGACCCGCTGCCTCAATCAATTCCTGGTGGAAATGTAACACATGCTCAACTTGCCGCTGCAAAAGAGGGCTTATCTACCGATTGGGAAAATAACTCAATCAATTTTGGGCCTACTACTAGTATTGCAGGAATGACTATCAATGAATTTACAATTGATGTTCTGAAACATGCCTCCAAACCAAAGGAGACGACTACAGCATCTCTCCAGAAAACAGCAAGAACAGTGTTAAAGCGCTGGAAGGGCAAAGCCAAGAAAATCGAATCAGAAATGACTGAGGCCAGGACATGGCCAGAGTTACAGCAGAAACTTCAGGCACTTCAAATTGGCATTGCCATGGGAATGAGTAGCAAGGATGGTCGTCTCATCATCCCGGCTGAGCTGTCTCCCACCGAAAAAGATCTATCTGTTCCGGTAGAAAAGGATATTCCTCTATATCAACTCATCGAATCAACGGCTAAAAAAATCCGCAAATTCCGGGGAAAACTGGAGCAGTTGGAAACCATTCTCAAGGCAGTTCAAGCAGATATAAAAAATCTTGAACAACATATTGTGGTTCCTGAGGATAAATCACTACTGAAATTCCTCCAGGAGCACGGTGAATCTCTGGATCGCTCTGGAAAGCAACAGGTAGATCGGAAACCCTATAAGAGTTATGCATCTCCTGGCGGTTTTGATATCCTGGTGGGTCGAAGCTCACAGGACAATGATACCCTTACTTTTAAAGTTGCCAATAAGAACGACTGGTGGTTTCATGCAAGACAGGTCAGAGGATCCCATGTCATCCTACGCACCGGCAATCGGCCGCCACAACACAATGACATTGTTGCTGCAGCTGAGCACGCTGCACGCAATTCCAAGGCCAAACATTCAGGCGTTGTTGTTGTTCAGTATTGTCAGCGCAAACACCTCAGCAAACCCAAGGGAGCTCATCCTGGAGCTGTTCTGGTCAACCACGAACAATCCATTACCATTAAGCTGGATTAGGTATATTTTCCTGCTTATCAGATCATCAGATCTGAGCTTATCTCATCAGTGAGAGCCCAACCTTCACGAGTAATCTTCAAATGACCTTTCGACACAACAAGCTTATCCATCCACTTCTCTAACATATCAACTTTTGTCTGAAGTAAATTTTCACCGAAGTTGATTGAGAACTCAGAAAGATTCAGACCCTGTGCGAGTCGTAATCTTGTAAGAATCATCTCGTTACGGGACATGGTTGGGGAGATCAGTTCAGAATCAGCTACCCCTGTACCTGAATTCATAACATCAGACATGTATGTATCAAGGTTTCGAATGTTCCAGGATCTGCGTCCCCCGAAAAAGGAATGGGCAGCTGGTCCAAAACCCAGATACTCCACACCGGTCCAATAATTCAAATTGTGTCTGCATTCAAAACCTGGCTTGGCATGGTTGGAAATTTCGTAGTTGGGGTAGCCTGATTTTTCCAAAAAATCTCTCCCCCAGTCGTACATCCCTGTATCTACAGTTTCTTCAAGCATCTCGACATGTCCCGCTTCCACCCACCTATGGAGGGCAGTACCTTCTTCCACAGTCAGGGAATATGTAGATATGTGCTCGGGTTGCATGCTTACGAGTCGCTCTAGATCGCCAACCCACTCTTCCCTCGTTTGCCCAGGAACTGCAAAGATTAAATCTCCACTCACATTTTGGAATCCAGCTTCCCGAACATCATCATAGGTTGAAAAACTCTTTTCAGCGGTATGAATACGGCTCATAAAGGTTAGGAGGTGGGGTTGAAAGCTCTGCATACCAATGCTGATTCTATTGACCCCCAGATTTTTGTAGGCGATAAGATTATCCAGATTCGCTTCACCAGGATTGATTTCCATACCAATTTCCATGTCCTCACCTGGCTGAAGCAAGACTTGGAGTTTTTGCAGTATTTGGCCGAGATGTTTTGGATCTAGCAGATTAGGGGTTCCCCCTCCAAAAAAGATTGTATCAATATAATGACTGGATAAGTCCAATTTATGCGTTCTCTGTTCTATCTCCTTGAGAATGCTTTTTAAGTAGGCTGGTATAGAATTTTCCCGTCCCACAATAGAATAGAAATCACAGTAGGTGCATTTTGCCTTACAGAAGGGCACGTGGATATAAAAAGATAATGGCTTCAGAGCTGCAGTCATGGAAGAATGTAGGGTGAAAAGCGGTGATTCCAATTTCAGGCTCATATTATTCTTATTTGACCCATCGTTTCCTTTTGCATGAGGAGTGCTCTCGTTTACTTTGCGTTGCAAGATGAATGCTCACCATCCAATCTGCCGATACTCCCCCAAAAGCTTACTGCCTACCCTTCTGAACCTGCAGATTGATGGGAATGCCCCAATTGATCAACACACCATACAATTAATTTTTTAAGAGGTTCACCATGCGAAAATATAAAACCTGGGAAGCAATAACTTTTGATGATGTACTCCTGGTACCAGCACAATCTGATGTATTGCCTAATGAAGTAGATGTTTCCACTCAACTTACAAGGACTATTCGACTAAACATTCCACTCATGTCCGCTTCCATGGACACTGTTACTGAATCTCGTATGGCTATCGCCATGGCGCGAGTTGGTGGGATAGGCATTATACATAAAAACCTGACTCCAGAGCAACAAGCCATGGAAGTGGACAAGGTTAAGCGCTCTCAGCATGGTGTTATTACAGATCCCTTCTCTCTCACTCCGAAACATACGGTTGGCGATGCTGCAGATCTCATGGCACACTATCATATTTCAGGTGTTCCTGTTGTAGTTGATGGCATTTTGCTTGGCATCATTACCAATAGAGATATTCGCTTTGAAGAGGATTTTTCACGTCTGATTGCAGATGCCATGACCAAAGATGATTTGATCACTGGAGACGAATCCACAACGCTTAAAAATGCTGGCGCGCTCATGAAGCAGTACAAAATTGAGAAATTGCCCCTCGTGGGAAAGAACAATGAGCTCAAAGGCTTAATCACTATAAAAGATATTGAAAAAGCTGTTGAGTATCCGCATTCTGCCACAGATGCCAATGGCCGATTATTGGTCGGTGCAGCCGTTGGCGCCAGGATTGAGTCCCTGGACAGGGTAGAACAGCTCATGCACACAGGGGTTGATGTCATTGTCGTTGATACTGCCCATGGACACTCGAGGAACGTGACCACAATTGTTGAAAAAATTAAATCCCAATATCCCAACATGCAGATTATTGCTGGTAATGTCGCCACAGCTGAAGCGACCAAGGCCCTCATTGAGGCAGGTGCAGATGCAGTCAAGGTTGGAATTGGACCAGGGTCGATCTGCACCACACGTATTGTCGCTGGTGTGGGTATGCCCCAGATAAGTGCGATCGCAAATTGCGCCGAAGAGGCTGACAAACATGGTGTCCCTGTCATTGGTGATGGTGGCGTCAAATTTTCAGGTGATTTACCCAAGGCAATTGCCGCAGGTGCCTCTACCATCATGATTGGCGGGCTTTTAGCAGGAACTGACGAAAGTCCAGGCCACAAAGAATTTTTCCAGGGTAGAGCTTATAAAGTATATCGGGGCATGGGTTCTATTTCTGCGATGAATGCTGGCTCAGCTGATCGTTATTTCCAGGAATCAACTCAGAAGCTCGTTCCAGAGGGTATTGAAGGTCGGGTTCCATATCGTGGCGCGCTTAAGGATGTGGTTTACCAGCTCATTGGTGGATTACGAGCGGGTATGGGATACTGTGGCACAGCTAATATTGATGCATTACGTAAAAACGCTCAATTTGTGAAGATTAGTGGGGCAGGATTAAAAGAGAGTCATCCCCATGATGTTCAGGTTACTAAAGAGGCTCCAAACTATGGTGCTGATTTCTAAATATTTGTATTTATTTCTAAACCGTTTTTTTCAACAGGAGAAAGCATGAAAAACACCATCGTTGTTGGTGCACAGTGGGGAGATGAAGGTAAAGGCAAGCTGGTAGATGTTCTGGCGGAGCAGAGTGATATTGTCGTTCGTTTTAATGGTGGTGGGAATGCAGGTCACACCGTTATGCATGCCGGCGAAACCTATAAATTTCACTATATGCCTTCTGGTATGCTTCATAACAAACAGTGTATCCTGGGAACCGGTGTGGTTATCAACCCCAAGGATCTCCTGGAAGAAATCAAATCTTTTACGGATAGTGGTCATGCACCCAAATTAAAAATCAGTGCCCGAGCCCACGTGATTTTTCCCCATCATCAGCTCATAGATGCCAAAGAGGGTGGCAAAATTGGGACAACCGGTCGTGGAATTGGACCGACCTATTCCCAGAAAGCCTCTAGAATCAATTTAAGGATCCTGGATATTATCGCTGATGATGCCATCCATCGTATTAAAAACTCGCTTAGAGATGTAAAGGATATTCTCATCAATGATGGGATATTCTCAGAATCTGAATTTAAGGATTATTGTGAAAGCGTATCAAAGGAATACTCAGACTATGGTTCCCAGTTCAAGGCTTTCGTAACCGATACTGAAGATATGGTGCGCGTGGCTACCAATTCTGATTTGCAGGTTCTTTTTGAAGGAGCACAAGGAACACTTCTTGATTTAAACTATGGGACCTATCCTTTTGTCACCTCAAGTTCTACTCTCGCCGCAGCTGCCTTTGTAGGTGGTGGAGCCATCCCCGGTGTGCCTATCAGAATCCTGGGTATTACAAAAGCTTACACTACGCGCGTTGGTGAGGGGCCCTTCCCCACCGAGTTGGATGGTGATGCAGCCACCAATCTGCGAGAAGCAGGTCATGAATATGGTGCGACAACTGGGCGACCACGACGCGTTGGCCATCTTGATCTTTATGCGCTGAGATACGCCATTCGAATATCAGGTATCCAAGAACTGGCAATGACCAAGATTGACACACTGGCCCTGGTGAATGGCGCTAAAGCCTGCACTGGATATAAAATTAACGGGAAAGAAATCGATTACTTTCCAGCAGATGCTCCCACTCTGGAACTTGTTGAACCCATCTACACAGATATTCCACAAATCGATGATCTCAGCAAGGAAGAATGGGTAGCCCTCAAGGGAAAAGCAAAGACAGACCTTCCAGATAGCATCCAGAATTACATTAAATTCATAGAAGATTTCGTTGAAATACCCATCACCATTTTATCACATGGACCCGAAAGGAATGAAACCATTGTCTTCTGAAACCCTTTTCAATTTATCACCCCTTGATGGTCGCTATGCCAGTGACCTCCAGGAAGTCCAGGACGCTTTTTCTGAAAGTCGATTGATCCGCGAGCGCATCCATGTGGAAATGGTCTATTTGAAGACCTTTCTAAAGGGCACCGGTCGGGAAGATTGGTGGAAGGATAGCTACATGTCCATTTACACGGATATTGATACCAGTGATCTAGAGGCAGTTAAGGAGATAGAGGCTCGAACAAAACATGATGTAGCTGCAGTAATAGAATTTATCAAGGGTCAACTACCTGAGAGGGTGAAGCCTTATGTGCACTTCGGCCTCACGTCCGAGGATGTGAATAATCTATCCCATGGTCTTATGATTGTGGCAGCCAGAGATATCCTCCTCAAGCATCTCAAGGACCTCATCAGCGAGGTTTCTGGAATAGCCAAGGACAACCGTGACAGACGCATGATCGGTCGCACCCACGGTGAAGTGGCAACGCCAACAACCATGGGAAAAGAATTAGCCCTTTATAGTCTGCGATTTGCAAAATTGTATTCTGAGTTGAAGGGCATGAACATCCAGGGCAAAATTCTAGGTGCCACTGGCAATCTAAATGCCTTTGTAGGTACCTATCCTGATGTGGACTGGTTTGATTTAACACGGGAGGTCGTAGAAGAGCTTGGTCTGGAACATACCTTATTCAGCTTACAGATTATGCCTGGAGATACTTACGCCACTCTCTTCGACTCAGTCAAGAGGTTGAGCGGTCTTCTTATCGACTATGATCAAAACATCTGGACCTATTTTATGCTGGCCTATTTGTATCAAAAGGCAGATGCATCATCCATCGGTTCATCGACCATGCCCCATAAAATTAATCCAATAAAGTTTGAGAATTCCGAGGGTAATGCACAGCTCGCAGAGAGCCTACTTACCTTTTTCAGCCAGAAGTTAATGAAAACCAGGCTCCAACGAGATCTCACTGATTCCACTGTGAAGCGAAATATCGGCACTGCATTTGGCCACATGATACTGGCTCTAATATATGCAACTCGTGGAACCAGTGACATTCTCATCAATGATGCCAAGATGGATGAAGAACTGGCTAACAATGGTCAATTCTTTTCTGAGCTGGTGCAGCTTGTTGAAAGAGATAGAGGTGCGTCAGATGGGTATGATCATCTGAAAAAGCAGACTCGCGGCAAGCGAATGAGCTATGTTGAAATGGTTGAGATGATGACTGCAGCCGGGATAGAGGCTGAGACCATTGAAACCTATGTCAAGGGATTGACAGGTGAAATCTGTGATAAGGCCCTGGCTGAGGTTAAACGACTAATAGCCTGATAGGTCTATATTTAGCGCTAACCAGCTATACTTTATAGTCTACGATTACCGCTCTGGTTGTAACCTTGTGGAGCGCTTCAACAACTCGCTTATGTTCAGCATGATTCGCATAAGTCTGGAGAGCTGCTTCATCGGCAAACGATGAAACAAGAACCATATCCATAGCCAATTCAGAGTCCTTGATATTTAAGCCAACCTCATAATCCTCAATAACTGAAATGAGAGATGGTAGTTCTTCTAATAGTTCTTTCATCCTCAGCAAATTCCCAGCTTTATTCTCTTCAGCAAATTCCCATGAAACGACATGTTTAATCATAACTAGCTTCCGATATCCCTTCTAATAGTTTTACCATCAAATTGAATCAGGTCTGCATTTTGATAGGATGCTGAAAGGGCATCCTCCAGTGAATATGCTCTGGTAGTAACATTAAGGACTCTTCCACCAGATGTTACGGTATCAGATTCTTTTTCTGAAGTCCCAGCATGGAATACAACGGAGCCTTTCACCTCATCCAGCCCAGTAATGGGTAAACCCTTTGGATAAGCTTCAGGATAGCCTTTTGAGGCTAATACAACGGTTGCAGCGGCTGCCTTGTCCCACCTTACATCAAGTTCAGCCAATTTATCATCAATAACCGCCTCAAATATATCTACCAGATCAGTTTCCAGTCGCGGAAGAATCACCTGGGTCTCTGGATCCCCAAAGCGAACATTATATTCAAGTACCTTTGGACCGGACTCAGTAAGCATTATTCCACAGTAAAGGATCCCTTTGAATGGTCGCCCTTCCTGGCGCATGCCTTCAAGAGTTGGTTCAATAATATTCTCCAGACAATAATTCTCCAGTTCTTGATCATATAAAGGATTTGGAGAAATAGCGCCCATCCCACCTGTGTTGAGACCAGTATCCCCTTCACCAATACGTTTGTAATCTTTCGCTGAAACCATGGGCTTGGCAGTCTTGGAATCCACAAAACAGAGCATTGATAATTCAGGTCCCGTCATGAATTCTTCAATGATGATCTCATCTCCTGCATTTCCGAAGACCTTATCTTCCATCATGTCCTTCACACCCTGTTGGGCTTCTTCACGGGAGAGTGAAATGAGCACTCCCTTCCCAGCTGCCAGACCATCTGCTTTAACGACAATGGGGTAGACGGTATTGCTGGCTAAAAAATCGAGTGCTTTTGAGGCATCAGTAAATCGATGATATTCTGCAGTAGGTATTCCGTATTTATAAAGGAGTTCTTTGGTAAAGACCTTACTGCCCTCGAGTATGGCTGCTCTGGCATTGGGACCAAAAATGCGCAGGCCGGCTGCTTCAAATTCGTCCACTATGCCATTTACCAGGGGCACTTCGGGACCCACAACTGTCAGGCCAATATTATTGTCCCTGGCAAAGGTAAGAAGAGCTGGGATGTCATTGTCTGAAATTGGAAGGTTTGTGCCAATGCCTGCAGTCCCTGCATTTCCAGGAGCACAATACACTTTCGAGACACGGACACTCTGTGCTAATTTCCATACCAGAGTATGCTCCCGACCACCACCACCAACGACCAACACTTTCATATCAAGATTCCCCATTTGTATGCATTTACTGACAAATATTTGGTATTCAATATAATCTGAGCTTGTGCTAATAAAAAAGAATGGGGAGGACAAATTGTCCTCCCCATTCTAAATAATTCACTTTAGTGGATTCAGTCTAAAGATAATTAATCTTTATCTTCTCCACCATCATGGTTTTCATCTGAACCTTCTGAATGATCGCCTTCAACAGCTTCTTCTGCATGTTTCATTTTGCAGTCAGCCATACATTCATCTGTGCAAACATGATCTGCACCCATTTTTTCCATATGGGCAGCTTTGCATTCCGCTTTACAATCTCCTGAGCATTCGTGTTTTGCTTTATGCTTTGCCATATGAGCAACTTTGCATTCATCTGTGCAAACATGATCTGCTCCCATCTTTTCCATATGAGCAGTCATCCACTTTGCCTGACATTCTGCTGAGCATTCGTGACTTGCTTTATGCTTCGCCATGTGAGCAACTTTGCATTCATCTGTGCAAACATGATCTGCTCCCATCTTTTCCATATGAGCAGTCATCCACTTTGCCTGACATTCTGCTGAGCATTTGTGGGCTTTGGCCATGGATTTGTCTGCTGAATGGTCACAAGCTGCTGTACAAACATGGGCTTCTTTTGATTCGCAACCTGCATCGCCAGTCTTTGCCATATCTTTATGTGCACAACCTACGAGCACAAACATGGCTATAATCATTACACCGAGTAACTTTTTCACAAATATTCTCCCTTAAATTTTTGAGTGTCATTAGGATGCTTCGTGCATCCTTAACAATATCAATTCTGAGTGATGAAAAACAATGCTAATCGCAAATAATTGTTCCGATTAACCAATCTAGATGTTGTACCAACAATAGCCTCTATTGCTGGAGCAGTAGCAGGAGTATAATTATTTCAGCTTTTTGTATACTCGAAAAATCGAGTGAAACCGGAATAAATTTTACCGTTTTGCTCAATATGAGGGTAAATAAAATAGTTTAAAGGTCCACTATTGTGACCTTCGCCCAACTCTAAATCTCTACCAATGGTAAACTGGATTCGATCGGCTGGCTGATTTCCGAAGAGGAAATCCTTTTGGCTTAAATTCTTTTTCGCTTCTGAAGCGTCTACGGGGAACCACCCTGATTCTGGCAAATAAAAATTTACCCAACAGTGGTATCCATCAACAACACCGGAGTCACGATCAATGGGAATTGGGAATCCAATCTCAAAGCGGGATGGGATCTGCTCTACCCTGGCTAATGATATAAAGAGTGCATGGAAGTCTGTACAGTTGCCATACTTTTCACTACAGGCCCAATAAGTGTCACCATTGCCCCATCCTGTACCAACTTTTTTGTATTCCATATTGCCCACAACGTAGTCGTATATGGCTCGAGCTTTATCCAGGGACATTGTCTCTGCTGGAGGCAAGTCAGCCCGAATGCTATCGACCAGCTCTCCAGAGACGGGCACACGTGAATTCGCATTTAGAAAGAGCTCTTTCTCAACATCCGTCAAAACGGGGATATCCAGATTTTCTCTGTATTCAGTTGAATTTGTCAGTCGCGAGACCTGGTAAATCAAACGAATATCCAGCGTATCCGGTGTGCCTTCGGGAAGGTGTGCACGCCAGAATTTATTTCCGTAAACAGCTTCTTGGCCAAATTCACCAGCAATATCTGATTCAATCTCAATATTTAGAATAGTTTGCTGGGCATTGCTCTGGGCGACAGGTAAAAATATTTCCAGAACTTCATTTGTGGGATGAACTTGCACAGAATAGGTAAAGAAAAACTGTCGGTCCTCTGCAGGCTTCTGAATGGTCTCTATCTGAGTTGCAGGTGTGTCTTGCAAGGGCCGGGCGCAAGAAAAGATCAGGCCAATTGATAGCCCCATACCCACCATTACAAATTTGGTCAAGAAGTGTTTCATTTTATGGAGTTTTCCTAGTCAATCTCTACAGGATTATCGTTAATAAAGGTATAACGGGCCTTCTTTTCCCAGCCAGCATCTGTTTTAATAGGATGCTTATGTATTTTTTCTTCAGTGACCTTTAACTTGCCATTTTCAGGGTTAAGCCAGAAATCTAGATCATACAGTTTTCCTGATTCTCCAACAACTTCAAAGTCTGTACAGGCAAAAAATCCCTTGCCTTCAATCTTTCTAACAGGATCATGAATTTTGACAAATTTGAGCTGTAATTCTTCACCTGTTTTCTCGTCGGCTATTTTGAAGATGCCTTCATCTTCACGCATAGCGATATAAGCATTCATAGCGCCTTTGATTTCAGCTGCAGTAAAGGTTTGAGCGGCTTCTCCGCCATGCTCTTGGCCACCGTGCTCCTGACCACCGTGCTCCTGACCACCATGCTCCTGGCCACCGTGCTCTTGACTGGAAGCTTTAGCTGAGTGATTATGGTCGGGATTTTCACAGGCAACAGTGCTACATGATTCTGCCATACCACCGGGGTGTTCAGCTTTGGAGCTGCAATTCCACACAACCACACTTACAATTATCATTAGTAGAGCTATTTTTTTCATTGAATACTCCCTTAGTTAATAGCGAGCGTTAATCGCTCTATTTTCTATTCATTCCAATATTAGTATTCTTTATCCTGAGTCAAATACAAATCAAACCATAAGTGTCAGCCATCTTACACTATGGCAAAAATCAATGCTTGAAATGTCTCATTCCAGTCAGAACCATGGCGATTCCGTACTTATCACAGGCAGCGATGGAATCCTCATCTCTAACCGAACCACCAGGCTGGATGATTGCAGTTACACCTGCAACGTGTGCCTTTTCAACTGAATCAGAGAATGGGAAAAATGCGTCTGAGGCCAAAGAGGAACCAACAGTAGAACTTTTACTGCGGTCCAAAGCATTGTCCACAGCCCATATTCGACTAGTCTGACCTGCACCCACACCCTGGGTGGCGCCATCCTTCACCACGACTATGGCATTGGATTTGGCATGCTTAACAACCTTCCAGGCTAGTTTCAGGTCTGCCCACTCCTGCTCAGTTGGTTGTTTCTCAGTGACAACCTTATAATTCTCATCCTCCATCACATGATGATCAGCTTCTTGGATCAACAGTCCCCCATCAACCTTTTTATAGAAATACGGTTCAGGGCTCACTGGATTCATAATATCTGCCAGTTGAAGAAGTCGCAGATTTTTCTTTTTCTTGAGGATGGACAAAGCAGCGTCAGAGTATGCCGGGGCAATAACAATCTCAAGGAAGATCTTGTTCATCTCCTCAGCGGTGCCTTCGTCCACCTCCCCATTGAGGACAACAATTCCCCCAAAAATGGAGACAGGGTCAGCATTATAAGCCCGCTCGTAGGCACCAAAGAGAGTATTTGCTGTACCTACACCACAAGGATTGGCATGTTTTAAGGCAACCACAGTAGGATCAGTAAATTCACGAATCATTTCAATGGCAGCAGATGCATCACCGATGTTGTTATAGGAAAGTTCTTTCCCATGAAGTTGAACTGCACCACTCAGTCGGCCATCAAGAAGAGAGACTTCGCGATAAAAGGCTGCAGATTGATGGGGGTTCTCTCCATACCTGAGACTCTGCTGCTTTTCATAGGTCATTGACAGTTGATCAGGTAACTCGCTATCCCCCAGCTCTTTAGCCAGATACTGGCTGATTAAAGTATCATAGGAGGCTGTATGTCTGAAGCCCTTGAGGGCCATTTTTTTTCTGAATGCGTCATCAAGTGTACCGCCCCGAAAGCCTTCAATAAAACCAGGATAATCTTCAGGATCAGTGAGTAGAGTTACTGAATCAGAATTCTTTCCAGCAGCTCTAATAAGGGTCACACCCCCAATATCAATATTTTCGATGGCATCTGCCATTGTGACACCTGGTTTGAGTATGGTTGCCTTGAAGGGATAGAGATTCACAACCACAAGATCAATCATGGGAATACCCAGTTCATCAGCTTCTGTTAGATGAGCTTCAATCTTACGATTGGCCAGAATTCCACCGTGAATTTTTGGTTGCAGTGTTTTAACTCGACCTCCGAGGCACTCTGGGAATCCAGTGATATCACTAATACCAATTACTGGTATATCATTGTCTGTCAGTAGCTTAGCCGTACCTCCAGTGGAAATAATTTCTACACCACTTTCGTTGAGTACCTGGGCTAACTCCAATACCCCGCTTTTATCAGAGACACTGATCAATGCACGCTTCATTCCCTACTCCTAAATCTTATGCTTAGTTTCAATTGTTTATGTATACATGTTGCCCACGGACTTCCAGAAGTCCCAGGGCAAATAATCGAATTGCTTCTGGATAAATTTTCCACTCAGCTTCTTCCATGACGCGTCGTTGAAGTATTTCAGGATCATCACCCTGTTTTACTTCCACTGCTTGCTGAAGGATGAGCGGACCGGCGTCCACCTCTGGTGTCACAAAATGGACACTGGCACCAGTCACCTTACATCCAGCAGCCAGAACTGATTCATGGACCTTTAACCCATAAAAACCTGGTCCAGAAAAGGCTGGAATGAGTGCCGGATGCACATTCATTACTTTATTCTTCAAATCTTTGAAAAAATCTGGTCCCAGTATGGCCATAAAACCAGCCAGGAGCACCAAATCTATATTTGCAGCTTTTAGGCGATCAGCCAAAGCCTCATCGAATGCCTGAGAAGATGCAAACTGCTTTCTTCCAATGATGGCAGTCTCAATATTGGCCTCATCTGCACGAGTAAGTGCGTAGGCATTTTTCTTATTTGAGATGACCAACTCGACACGGGAATCAGGGATGTAACCTGACTCAATACCATCTATAATAGCCTGTAAATTTGTACCGCCACCAGAAACCAGGACTCCTATTCGAAGCATATAGGTGAGTCTCCGCTGTCTCTATTCTTTATATGGCCGATCTTTGAAGCAGCTTCACCCATTTCTGTCAATTGAGCTAGAATTTGATCCGCATCCCCAGGACCAACTATAAGTACCATACCAATACCCATATTAAAGGTATTGTACATGGCATCATCTTCAAGCTTCGATGTCTCTTGAATTAGGTTGAAAATATTGTGGAGAGGCCACGTCCCTTTTTTGATAACTGCTTGATATTGAGTGGGATAGGCCCGGGGAATATTCTCGATGAAACCCCCTCCAGTGATATGAGCAATGGCATGAATCGAATGATTCTCAAGGACGGAGAGAACAGATTTTACATAAATTTTTGTGGGTGTAAGCAAGGTTTCACCCAGGGTGGATTCTCCAAAGCTTTCACTCCAGCGATCTTCAGGAAATAATTTTCTTACCAAAGAAAAACCATTGGAGTGAACCCCAGAAGAAGATAAACCGATAATCACGTCTCCAGATTCCACAGCTTTACCATCAATCATATTGGGCTGATCAACCATACCTACTGTAAAGCCAGCCACATCGTACTCTCCCCTGGCGTAAAAGCCAGGCATCTCAGCCGTTTCACCGCCAACCAGGGCAGCACCACTCTGGCGACATCCCTCAGCGATTCCGGCAACGATACCTTCAACCTGTTGAGGTTCAAGTTTGCCAGTGGCTATGTAATCCAGAAAGAATAGGGGTTTGGCACCGACACAGATGACATCGTTCACACACATGGCAACACAATCAATACCAATGCTATCGTGTTTATCTAAAGCAAATGCGAGCTTGAGTTTTGTTCCTACGCCATCTGTACCAGATACTAGAATAGGTTGGGTCATCCCTGAGACATTGGGAGCGAACATCCCTCCAAATCCGCCAATGCCACCGAGTACCTCGGGTCCATGAGTGGATTCAACATCTTTTTTGATACGCTGAACCGCTTCGTAGCCCTTCTCGATGTTTACACCAGCATCTTTGTAATCAATACTCATTTACTCTCCTCAACGGGGACAGGATATTTACCATCAAAACAAGCCATGCAGGTACCTAATCCAGAATTGGCAAGACAGGCGTGTAGGCCTTCATGTGATAAATAGGAAAGGCTATCAGCCCCAATCTCAATACCAATATCTTCTACAGGTTTATTTGCCGCTATAAGTTTGGAACGATCTGGAGTATCAATCCCATAGAAACAACTGTACTTCACTGGAGGACTGGTGATCATTACATGGACTTCCCGTGCACCAGCTCGTCTCAATGATTTTACGATGCGTGTGATAGTGGTTCCACGAACGATGGAATCATCAATCATGATGACGCTCTTACCTTCAACATTCTGTCGAATCGGTGAAAGTTTAAAATTGACACCTATTTCACGCATATCCTGTTTGGGACTGATAAAAGTGCGACCGATATAAGCATTGCGATAGAAACCCTTATTGAAGGGCACTCCTGAAGCTTGGGAATATCCCAAAGCAGCAGAGGTTCCTGAATCAGGAATATCTATGACAATATCTGCTAGGCGACCCGTTTCCTTAAATAATTGGTGTCCCATATTGATGCGAGCCTGATATACATTTAATCCATCGATTACAGAGTCTGTTCGGGCAAAATAGACGTATTCAAAGGAACAAATATGGGTAGAGCCCACTTTAGTTTTCTCAGAATGGATACCATTTTTATCGACACAAATAATTTCGCCGGGTCGTACATCACGTATTACATCAGCTTTGATGGAGTCGATAGCACAACTTTCAGAAGCAAATACATAGGAATCATCCAATTTCCCCATGATCAGAGGTCGGAGGCCCATAGGATCTCTGAACGCATAAAGTTTATCCGGAGTTAGGAGGAGAATTGCATATCCTCCCCTGATAACAGCCATGGTTTTTTTGATGGCCTCTGTGACATCACCAGTTTCCATGGTATTTTTGGCAACCAACTTCAAAATAGTTTCAGAATCGGTGCTGGACTGAAAGGTAGCTCCCTGCGACTCTAATTCTCCCATGAGCTCTTTGGTATTCACCAAATTGCCGTTGTGGGCCAGAGCCATTTGACCTTTGGAGCTTACAATTACTACAGGTTGGGCATTTTCATAAGTCGTACCACCTGTTGTACTGTAACGCACATGCCCAATACCATGTACGCCGCTTAGGAAATTAAGGAGCTTTGGATCAAATACTTCCTGGACAAGACCTTCATCCTTATAATAGTTGACCTGTTGACCATCACTCACTGCAATTCCGGCACTCTCCTGACCCCTGTGCTGCAGGGCAAAAAGACCGTAGTAAATCAGCTTGGATGTATCTTCAGTCTTGGTGTTGTATACACCAAAGACCCCGCACTCTTCGTTTAGTTTATCTCGCATCGATCAACTATTGGTTTGCATAATTTTATCAAAT
Organism: Fidelibacterota bacterium; assembly: GCA_013203185.1. Lineage (GTDB taxonomy): Bacteria > Fidelibacterota > UBA8477 > UBA8477 > JABMPR01 > JABMPR01. The sequence goes on from JABMOS010000098.1 coordinate 30,946, forward strand.
CCCGTTGAAAAAGCCGTTCCACATTCTTCAACAGAAATGTGGATAAGCTTTTCATCCATATTGTTTATGATTATGTCTTTGGCTATTGTTACCCGCCCAATGACAGCTGCTTCCAGGCCTTGGCTGGCTGCCAGTTCAACTATTTTATCCGCTGAGGTTCCATCAGCCGAAAGCATGAAGCGCGTCTGACTTTCACCGAATAATAGGGCATCTGCTCTCATGTCCAGATCCAGCGAGACACTGGCACCCAATTCACCTGCAATACAGGATTCAGCCAATGCAACTGCCAAACCACCATCACCTAGATCATGGGCACTCTTAACCAGGCCTTTGCGAATGATATCCAGCACATAGTTTTGTGCCTTGCGCTCCAACTCAAGGTCAAGCTCAGGGACATCACCTGTAACCAGATTATGGATGACATCCAGATATTCAGATGCACCCAGTTCTTCCTTGGTTTCGCCAATGAGGATGACAAAATCACCATCATCTTTAAATTCCATGGTGGTCACGTGGTCCAATGATTTAACCAGACCCGTCATTCCAATAATTGGAGTTGGATAAATGGACCCAAATTCAGGTGTTTGATTGTATAAACTGGCATTGCCGCCAATAACTGGAGTATCTAGAGCTCTACAAGCTTCACTGATGCCGATTATTGACTGTTCTAATTGATAGTAGACTTCAGGTTTTTCGGGATTCCCAAAGTTTAAACCATCAGTTATTGCGATAGGTTCAGCACCGGAAACCACCTGATTCCTGGCAGATTCGGCCACAATACTCTGGGCACCACGACGGGGATTCAGGTAACAATAGCGACCATTGGAGTCCATGGTGAGACCAATACCTTTATCGCGACCCTTAATACGTAAAATAGCCGCATCAGAGCCAGGTTTCACCACAGTATTCATCTGAACTCTATGATCGTATTGTCTGTAGACCCACTCTTTGGAGCAAATATCTGGGGCACCTAAAAGTCTCACCAACACATCATTCAAATCCTTTGGTTGAGCGACTTGCTCATTTTTAAAAGCCCTGGTATCTTTAAGATGAGGAGGTTCTACGGCATCAAGAATATATGTTGGAGCGTCCATAAGTGACCATACTGGAACTTCACCAACTGTTACGCCATCTTCCAGAACCCTGTACATGCCATCATCAGTGACCTGTCCAATCACCACAGCATGTAAATCCCATTTATGAAAGATCTTATTGACCTTTTCTTCAGTTCCCTTTTTGACAATGAGAAGCATACGTTCCTGAGATTCAGAAATCATGACCTCTTCGGGGCGCATGGCCTCTTCGCGCTTGGGAACCAGGGCGACATCTATTTCGACCCCATTACCAGCCTTACTGGCGGTTTCCACAGATGATGAAAGGATACCTGCTGCACCCATATCCTGGACACCAACAACATAGTCCTGATCAAACACTTCAAGGCAGGCTTCGATGAGGAGTTTTTCCATAAAGGGATCGCCTACCTGAATGGCACCGCGATCTTCATCATTTTCCTCTTCAAGGTCCTTGGATGCAAAGCTTGCGCCACCCATCCCATCACGACCTGTGAGATTACCGACAATCATTAAACTATTGCCAACGCCTGTTGCGATGGCTTTTTTGATTTCAGATTTTTTCATAAAGCCAACACACATGGCATTTACTAGAGGGTTGCCCTTGTAAGCATTAGAGAACCTGACCTCACCCCCAACGGTGGGAACGCCCACACAATTGCCATACTCTCCGATTCCATGAATGACCTCGGAAATGAGCCAACGGGTGTGACCTTTTTCTCCTGGATGTCCAAAATGTAGCGAATTCAGAGAAGCGATTGGATAAGCACCCATTGCCAAAATGTCTCTAATAATGCCACCTACTCCTGTGGCTGCCCCCTGAAAGGGCGCAATGGCTGAGGGATGGTTATGACTTTCAAGTTTAAAGGTAATGACTTCATCATCATCGATATCCACAATGCCTGCGTTTTCACCAGGTCCCTGGACAATACGTGGACCTGTGGTCAGAAAATGCTTAAACAGGGGTCGTGTATGTGTGTAGCCACAATGTTCAGACCACATCTGAGCATATAATGCCAGTTCCACAGTGTTGGGTTCACGCCCCATATGCTTGGTTAATAATTCATATTCAGAATCAGTGAGACCTGCTTTGATCCAAATCTTTTCTTCCATGCCTGCCTTCTTTTCGCTCATAGGTCTAACCCTGTGTCGCTTCGAGGTGTTTTAGCATTGAGACAAAAACCCCTTTGCCATCACTCAAACCCAGGACACTATCTGAGCTGCGCTCTGGATGGGGCATCATTCCAACGATATTGCCTGTCCGGTTTATAATTCCTGCGATACTGTTTATGGAACCATTGGGATTGGTTTCATCGCTAACTTCACCCTCTGGGCTACAATAGCGAAAGAGAATTTGTCCATTGGCTTCCATCTCAGCAATAGTATCCGGGGCTGCATAATAATTGCCTTCATTGTGGGCGATAGGAAATACTAACACATCTCCAGATGTATATTCACTGGTAAATGGAGTATCTGCATTATCTACCACTAAGGTCTGATCCTGACACAGAAACTTCAATCCACAATTTTGGAGTAGGCTACCTGGCAACATTTTAGCTTCAGTTAATATCTGAAACCCATTACATATACCAATCACCAGACCACCCCTGGAGGCAAACTCCTTTACGGCTGTCATTGCTGGCGATAGATGTGCAATTGCTCCCGGACGTAAATGGTCCCCATAAGAGAATCCACCAGGAATAATAATGGCATCCACATCTCCCAGATCTGTATCCTTATGCCACAAGTATTTGACGGGTTTTTCCAGAATCTTATCAACGGCATGAAAGCAATCTTCAGCGCAATTAGAACCAGGAAATAAAAGAACTCCCCAATTCATCAGACCTCCTTGATCTCAAAGCTATAGGATTCTACAACAGGATTGGCCAACATCTTGTCGCACATATCGTGGACAGAGGCTTCTGCAGTTGCCATATCAGTCATATCCAGTTCAATTTCAAGTTGCTTACCTACACGAACTTTTTTGACCTGATCAAAACCTATTGAAACCAGTCCGTTCTGAACGGCTCTTCCTTGAGGGTCAAAGATTCCTTTTTTCAACATGACAGTTACGATTGCTTTTAACATAATTTAATTATCACCCTTCATGGTTAGCATCCAGATAGAAGATAGGCTCTTATATCTGGATTTCGTGTGGCATCTCATCCAGCTATTAGTCAATTGCATTTAGCTTTTTGTACAACTCTTTGTTCTTAGTATTCAGAAAGTATTCAACCTCGCGCCTGGCGACATCTGCAACTTCTTGTTTGTATCCCTCACCACTTCCCTTTCCCGTGATAAAGTTTTTGATCACAAGATATTTATCTTCCTGAATTTTCATGAAAGCCTCATCCACAACAGGGGTTTCAGGGTAGAGGCCCTCTGCCTGTCCTCGTTTAAGAATTTCTGTGAAATTTTCTCCAGACTGAGCAGCTTCTTTCTTGGTCTTGTTGACTGCCTCATACCAATCGTCATGGACAATGATATAATAGTCTCTCATGGCCTGCTTGTTGAAATTGACGATATAGTTGTGCCCCTCAACTTTACAGTTCAACGTTGCCCGGACAGAGTCAGTATCAAGTGTATCTACAAAAACAAGGTCCTGCCCATCCCTGGCAATCTCCCATTTCAAATCCCAGAGGTTTAGTCCCATGCGGTCGAATATTCTATGCACCATGAATGATGCTAAAATAGCGCGTACCAGGGATTCTGAGAACAAGTCACCACCTATACCAGAAACCAGGAGTGCTTCCTGTCTGGAAATATTTCTGTCCTCAGGTTCATACTTGGTCGTTAAGTCAATCAGTGGGGATTCAAATGTTTGCCACGGGACAAGCTCATTATCGACACCCAATTCCCGCAAATAGGCTTTTTTGCCGGAATCACTTAGTGCTTTATACTTTCTCAATATGGAAGATCCACTTGTCACTCCAAACCTAACGATCTGCTCGAGGGGAATTACAAATTGATCATTTCCGTAATACTTTTCATAATCATAAAGATGTGACTTCATGAATGTGACGGGGTCAGGCTTATAAATATTGTACTTCTTGATCATGGTCAGGTTACTGAGCTCCTCAGGGAAGGAACTTGCATACAGTTTTTCGTCATCCGGACCAATCATCCCCTGATGGTGAGTTTTGAGACCTGTTTTTTTTACTTTTTCCAGTGTCTGCTTAATGATTCCCTCGTTCTGGAAATAATCTTCACCCCAGCGCGCTTTGATATACGGCTCAATGTCCTGCCACTCATTCACATCCATAAGGGATTGGTAGACCAAATGGCGAAAGCCAGCTCTCGCAGTGTCACTACCCTTTATATCAAAGATCGTCCCCACATCAAAAACTGAACCGCCCATACTTGTCTCACTGACCAATGAATCTGGGTCATCAATCACAGAATACAGTTTCTGGACAGATCCATTATAGTATGGGTTGGCACGATCAAACTTTACTATACGCTTACTTTCAGACATGTCTCATTTCCCTTATCACTATTTCACAATTCTCGCGAACTGAAAACTATCTCTTATTATACTTTTCCTGAATCATACGGTCTTTTTCTAACACAGCATCTCTCATTTCGATTCGGTGTGCTTCCAATTTGCGACCAATCTCTGGATATTTGACAGCCAGAATCTGGGCGGCTAATAAAACTGCATTGTCACTGGCATTGATACCCACAGTGGCCACTGGAATACCACCAGGCATCTGAACAATAGAGTAAAGCGCATCAACACCATCCAGGCTGGCTCTAATTGGCAAGCCAATAACAGGTTTAACCGTTTGAGCTGCAATAACACCTGGCAGGTGGGCTGCCTTACCAGCGCCAGCTATTACCAGCTCTATGCCCTGCTCATCAAAACTTTTGATATATGCTTCCACTGCCTCGTGGGTTCTATGAGCTGAGAGTATTCTTAATTCAAACTCCAGGCCCAGTTTCTCTATAATTTTAAAACCCTTATCCAAAACAGGGAGATCACTGTCACTTCCTAAAATAATTGCGATTTTTGCCAATTTATATTTCTCCTAATCGATTAGATATGAATCATCTCGTCAGCTGTGAAAACACGTTCACAATACTGACAAGCGACTTCTCGTTTTGTACTGTCTACCAAGTTAAAAATGGTCATCATGGGCTCAGCATTGGTAATACATTTGGGGTTTGGACAAGATACCAATCCCTCTATGCGTTCAGGAATCTCAACCCGTGATTTCTGGGCTACCGTAAAGTCTCTAATAATGCTAACCTTGGCAGCAGGAGCAATGAGGGCAATGCTGTTGACTTCATTCTGAGTCAGCTCCCGCCCCTCAATTTTGATTATATCCTTCTTTTTCATGGCCTTACTGGAAAAATTCATACCCATCATGACAACATCTGTGGCTCTGGGTTTTAATATAGCTAATACGCGTTGCACACGTCCGGCAGGTATATGATCGATAACGGTACCATTTTTGATGGGATCTACTTTTAATTCCTTCATTATTTAGCCTCCCCTAACAGAGTGGCTAAAATGGCTTGTCGCATGTAGACTCCATTTTCTGCCTGATCAAAATAATAGGCGTATTTTGTCGTATCCACATCAGTAGTAATTTCGTTTACTCTGGGTAAAGGATGCATCACTTTCAAATTGTCTTTTGCATTCTTGAGTAAGTCTGCAGTGATGATATAGGCGTTTTTCACCTTTTCATATTCTTCACGATCAGGGAAACGTTCTCTCTGGATGCGCGTGACGTACATGATATCAATATTGTTGACGATCTTATCCAGTTTGGTGGTTTCCTTGAATTGGATATCCATCTTTTTGAGATCACTTAAGATATGGGATGGCATTCCCAGAGATTTTGGTGAAACAAAATGGAATTCAGGTTTGAATGGTGCCAGGGCATAGGCTAGAGAGTGCACAGTTCTACCGTATTTCAGATCTCCAACCAAGGCAAGTTTCAAACCTTCCAGAGTTCCTTGTGCTTTGAGAATAGTATATAGATCTAAAAGTGATTGTGTGGGATGCTGATTGGCTCCGTCCCCTGCGTTTACTACAGGAATTTTGACCTGCTCAGAGACATATCGAGCGGCACCTTCCAGAGGATGACGCATGACAATAATATCTGAATAGCGAGCGATGATTTTTGCCGTATCTGCCAGCGTCTCACCCTTTTCAACTGACGTACCACTGGTACCTACCATTCCAATGACTTCACCGCCTAAACGTTTCATGGCTGATTCAAAAGACATCCTGGTTCTTGTCGATGCTTCGTAAAACACGGCTGCCATGACACGTCTCGATAAATCAATCTGACTGGGGTCTTTTTCAAGACTCGCTGCCAGCTTTAACAGCTGGAGGGTTTTGTCTGCGCTTAGATCACGCATGGAGATTAGGTGTTTCATTCAGTCCCCTTTATTTATTCTTGGATTGAAAGGCATTCCAGGCTGCCTCTCTATAACGTCTTGCTTCTGCACCCGGATCGGCGCTGGCAACAATGCCTCTGCCAACAATGATGGCATCTGCCCCACCTGCAATTGCATCTTCTACGGTGAGATATTGTTGTCCCAGACCATCTCCTTTGGTATCCAGATTCACACCTGGCATGAGGAGTAGCTGATCCTGAGGTATTTTATTCCTAAAGCGTTTGATATCTTCAACATCGGCGCCGTGACCGATATAACCACTCACACATTCTTTGCGACGCTTTCCCACTTCCAGAACTTGTCTTGTGTAAGTTTCTGAAATGAGGTTTCCTTTGGCACTCATGCGAGCGAGAAGAAAGCCAGATCTGGGGACATCCAAATCGCCAAACAATCCATCCAGAATGGCTTCGCCAGCGATCATGTGAACGGTCACATACTCTGCCCAATCTGCAATCTTATAAACGCCAGAGCGAAATTGTTTCCGAACTGTGTTTCCGATATCGGCAAATTTTCTGTCTTCAAAAATGATGAAGTCATGTTTTTCAGCCAGGGCCTTTAAACGTGGGACGAAACTACCATTGAAGCCCTTCATGATATCAACATGGGTTTTAACCATGAAAATTTCAGGTCCTGTAGCCTCCAAGATATCAAAGAATGTTGCCATATCTTCAACATCCAATGACAGAACCAGGTTTGATTGCTTTCTGAGCATGGCATCCATGAGTTTTCTGGTCATGGGTGCTGTGGTTGCATTGACACGATCGGCAAATTTCAGTAGCGGTTTATCAACTGGCGTGGAGACGAAATCACGTACTTTTTGAGCGAGTTCTGAATCAAGTTTGCCCTCAGTACCTAATACAACGATCATATCTTCAACAGTAATAATGGAGCTTAGTTTATAGCCTTTAGTAGCCAGGATCTCCTCACCCTTAAAACTACGATCGATGAGACATACAAAATCCTTTACTTTAAGACCTGCATGCTCCATGCCTTCAGCAGCTTCAAATTTACTCTCACCCGTTGTAATGAGATCATCAATGATGAGGCAGGTTTGCCCTGCTTCAAAATGTCCTTCAATCAATTTTCCTGTGCCATAGGCTTTGACTTCTTTGCGTTGATAGACCAGGGGTGTATCCATTTCGACAGATACTTGTGCAGCTAAAGGCAGGGCTGTATATGGAATACCGGTGATGACATCGAATTTCTTATGGGCCAATTCTGCTTTTAGCAAGGACACAATATTTTTGATAATAGAGGGATAGGAGATGATGCTTCTTAAATCAATGTAAAAGGGTGAAGTGGCCCCTGATTTCAATTTGAATTCACCAAATTTTAAGGCACCTATCCTGTGCAGATCAAGGATTAAAGTTTTTTTACCGGCATCCAATTTGTGTTTTCTCCTCGATATATTTATTAAAGCGCTTCTATTCGACCAGTTTTTCCACGATGGGACACACCAAAGTCGTCCAACCCGTCCAATGTCTCACCGTCAAGAATGGGACCTTCCATACACAGGATTAACCCAGTGGGATCCATGACACACGATCCACAAATACCAACCCCGCACTTCATATAGCGCTCAAGGTTCACTTCATATGGTAATTGATGTTTCTTTGCCACAATTACAGCTGCCTTCATCATCTTCTCTGGTCCAGAGATGTAAATCTGATCAAAGGATTCATTTCCCAGAATACTTTCCATCACATCCACACTGGTCCCCTTTTGTCCCAGGGATCCATCGTCAGTTGCAATGTGAGATTGATGACAGAGGATTTCGAAGTCCTCCACGTAGAGTAAATCTTCAGCGGACCGTGCACCATTAATATTGACAAGGCGCTTGACGCCGTCCTCTCGAAGTTTTTTCGCAAGAAATCTAAGTGGCGGTGTTGCGTACCCTCCCCCAACCATGAGGATCTTTCCCGGCTGACGAGTATATGATCGACCATAAGGACCCCGGACAGAAACCAGGTCGCCAACGCCCATATTGAAGAGACGATCTGTAAATGGACCAATATTTTTAATGGTCATGGAAAAGGAATTTTCATCCACATCTAATATGGAAAATGGTTTTTCTCCCTGACTGAAAATGGTCAGCATGATAAACTGGCCAGGTTGGGCCTTGAGCTCTCCAGAAAAGGTGAAAGTACGTAGGGATGGGTTTTCTTCGCGGATCGCGGCTATGGGCAGGGTTTGACGATCACACTTCAAGATCAATTTTCCTCTAATATTCCTATGAGGTCAGAATATTGAGCATATCCCTGGACCTCCATGAAGGTTTCCATTTCCTCGCGGATCGATTTAAATACATCAAGGCCATGATCATATACAGCGGAGCCAATGCCAATGGCTGATGCGCCAGCCATCATCATCTCAATGGCATCCAGGCCAGTGCTCACGCCACCGGTTCCAAGAATGGGTATATCAACAACTTTGTAAGCATCGTGGATGAGTTTGATGGCGAGGGGTTTGATACATGGACCGGAAATTCCCCCGAAATTATTTCTGAGGACTGGGCGTTTGGCAATTGCATCGATGACCATACCATGACCCAGGGTATTGATCATAGTTAGTCCATCGGCACCGGCAGCTTCAGTTAACTTTGCGATGGCTGAAATGTCATTTGCATTTGGAGAAAGTTTTGCGAGAACTGGAATATTGCTCACCGCTTTTACGGCTGAAACAATCTCAGTCACTTTATCAGGCATGAGAGCAAAGGGACGTTTGAATTCATCTTCCACATTTGGGCAGGAAAGGTTGAGCTCCAGAATATCTGCACTTGAATCGTTCACAGCCTTTGCTAACTGCACAAATTCTTCAGCATTCGCTCCAAAGACACTGACAATGACAACCCCTTCGATACCCTGATGAAATTTTTCAACTTCCTCGAGACCCTCAGCGATACCAGGATTCGTGAGACCAACAGAATTAATTAGCCCGCCATCAAATTCAGCGATTACCGGTCCTTCATGGCCTATACGTGGTTCAATACTTAATGATTTGGTGGTGACCATTCCTGCGCCATCGCGGACAACCCGCTGAAGCGAAGAGAAAGAAATACCGAGGATGCCAGATGCGAGGGTCAGGGGGGTCGAAATTTCCTTACCTAGAAAACGCAAATCGACCTATCCTGCGAATTATTGGAGACACGGATTTTCTTTGGGATATTGAAGGGGGTGGTAATGGATTTCGAGCCGTTATCACGTAGCTAAAATAGAAAATAGTTGTCCGAGTCAAAGGTCGATTTTTGCTAATTTCAAATTGATTTTACTTTTTAAGTTTTTCGCCCCGATTTTCCCAATCAAAATGATTTGACAGCCCTTTCATGCCGATTATATTGCTGATCCCTTTGCCCGATGGTTGGTGGAAGTGGTAAGGGGAATTTGAAATGTTTCATGGGGCCTTAGCTCAGTTGGGAGTGCGCTTGTCTGGCTGTCAAGAGGTCTTCGGTTCGATCCCGTTAGGCTCCACACCGC
>JABMOS010000099.1 GCA_013203185.1 Fidelibacterota bacterium
GACTACATTTGCGCGCTTTTATGAACAGACTATTAACCATATTATTAAGGGTGAGGGTATAATGGAAGATATAGTATGCCCGAATGGTGGCGAGGAACTTTCAGAAGAGAGGTTAGCTAAATCTCTTATCTGTCCGCACTGCGCGACAAATCTAAAGAATAAAAAATATATGGATTTCTTAGAATTCCTTATGGTCTCAGAAATCGTACAGGATATCGACTTTTTCGATGAATCCGTTTACGGTGATGAGTACCTCAGATTTGAAGAATCCGGTTTTGATGATCAGGACTTACCAGACACTCAGGCAGCTGAGATTGATTGGGATAAAGACCCTGACCATACAGAGGAAGAATGGGGCGAAGACAATCCCAATCTTTCCAGTAACAAGCCCTGGCAGTCATAAGCCAAAACCTGGGAAGGATCTCTAATGGAACCAAAGAATAAACCAGCTCAGCAGATTCAAATCCAAGTCAATGAGAAAGTAGCTGATGGAGAATATGCCAACCTGGCGATTATTACCCATTCTGCTGCTGAATTTGTCATGGATTTTGTTAGGGTCATGCCCGGTTCCCCCAAAGCCAATGTTCAGTCACGTATTATCATGACACCAAGTCACACCAAAGCGTTACTACGGGCTTTGGAACAGAACATAACCAAGTATGAAACAGAACATGGTGAGATTCGAATGCCTGATCCTACGGCTTTTACAGGAATGCCCCCCAAAACTGGGACCATGCCTAACTAGTCAGGCCAGAACAATGTTTTTGAAAGGGTCCGTTTGGGCCCTTTTTTTATATCTCGCGGTAATAATTTCGACTTTTCAGAAGCAAGGTGTTGGTGACTACTGACACTGATGAAAAAGCCATGGCCATTCCTGCAAACATGGGATTCAGCAGCGTGCCTGTGAAAGGGTAGAGAAGACCCATGGCAATGGGGATACCTGCCAGATTATAAATAAATGCCCAGAACAAGTTCTGATGAATTTTTGAAATAGTTGCCCGGGCAATCTTGTGCCCATAGACGAGATTTTTTAGCGAGTTGTTCAGGAAAATGACATCTGCAGCATTTACTGCAATATCAGTTCCCCCGCCAAACGATAAGCCAATGTCTGCAGCAACCAAAGCAGGAGCATCATTGATTCCATCGCCTAACATCCCAACCGTTTTTCCATCTGCTTTTAACGTATTGATATGGTCATGCTTATCTGCTGGAAGCACCTCTGATCTGTAATTTGCGATGCCGATTTCCTGGGCTACGTGGCTGGCTGCCTGTTCCTTATCTCCAGTGAGGAGGAAAGATTGGATACCTCTCCTGGAGAGGGCTTTAACAACTGCAGAACTTTCTGGTTTAATTGTGTCTGAGAAAGCTAATAATCCCATGATTGAATCCCCAGAATAAACACCTGATACAATGTACCCCTTGGTATAATACTGATTTAAAATTTCCAAATAATCTGGAGCAAGACTATCAGCAGGGTCAATTTTTCGAACGCGATACAAAGAGCCATTGTGCAGGCCTTCCAGTCCTCGACCTGCTTCCTCCTTGATGTCCGACACCTCAACGATTTTAATAGCTTCCTGGTTGCCGTAATCTATAAGCGTTTTAGCCAGGGGATGCTGACTGAATTTTTCCAGACCCATGGCGATACCTAAATATTCCGTATCATCCTCTGGAAAATGGGCGATAAGCTGAGGTTTTGATTCAGTGATGGTGCCAGTCTTATCAAACACCATAATGTCAACTTTGCTCAACAATTGGAAGGCATCAGCAGATTTGAATAGGATGCCACCCTTGGCTGCAATGCCACTTCCCACCACCAAAGCTGTAGGAGTTGCCAGGCCCAAGGCGCAAGGACAGGCAATAATCAATACTGAAATCATGACATTGATGGCAAAGGTTAATCCATACCCCAGTGCGAACCAGGTGATGCCACTGAGGAGAGCCAGGCTCAAAACAACAGGAACGAATATGGCGGCGATTTTATCCACCAATTTTTGGATTTTTGGTTTGCGCATCTGAGCTTTTTCAACCAGATCTATAATCTGCCCAAACATTGAATTACGGCCAATATTTTCCGCACGGATAATGATTCCGCTTTGCAGGTTTAAACTTGCACCGATGACTTTGCTGCCCTGAAGTTTTTCCACAGGGAGAGATTCACCACTTATTGAGGATTCATCAACATTGGTTGCGCCCTCGATGACAATTCCGTCAACAGGAATTTTTGAATGGGGATTGACTCTAATTTCATCTCCAACCACAACCTCACTCAGGGGAAGCGCTACCCAGGATTTGTCCCTTTTTACCTCTGCCTGGGTAGGCATCTCGTCCATGAGACCGGTAAGTGCTTCAGTTGTTTTTCCACGGGCCACAGATTCAAGCCATTTCCCGAAGGTGATGAACAGCAGGATGGTCCCAGCCGCTTCAAAATAGAGGGTCTCAAACCCATCAAATCCCCAGCCAAGTTCAATGTTTAGGGCTGAAATGAGAGAGTAAGTGTAGGCTGAACCCGTTCCCAGTGCCACCAGTGAATCCATGTTGGGCACGCGCATAAGCAAATGTTTGAAGCCCCTTTGATAATATCCAAACCCGCTGATGACCAAAATGGTGGCCAAAGTTAACTGGACCAGAATATTCATCTGACTTGACAACAGGTGAATATCAAAAATCATTTCAGACATGGCATATACTAGAAGTGGTATCCCAAAAACTGCCTGTATGAGGAGTAGCCGCTTCCAGGTTGCAATAGTGCGCTGTTGCCGATCAACCAGGGAGGATGAGCCCTGGGGTTCCAGTTTATAGCCCATTTTTGTGACAGCTTTGGTAAATATTTTAATGGGGATAGACTCAGAGGCTGTGACGGTGGCAGATTCAGTCGCCAGGTTTACCGATACATCCTGGACACCAGTTAATTGCTTTATTGCAGTCTCAACATTCGCCACGCACGCAGCACAGCTCATCCCTTCAACATCAAATTGATAGTTGTGTTGGGCGGTGGATTTTTCTGACTTGCTCTCTGACATAAGGTCCTTCTCTGATTTTGCTGCCGGGTATTAAAATAGGCTTAGAATTCACAGGGTATGAAGAAATTATTTAACTTTCAAGGATATCTCCCTGTCCGCGCAACCAATATACCTTTCATTGGGCATTTCCTAAGATGATAAAATTAGTCATGTTAGTTCTTGATGAAGGGTCAGGAATTAATTATATCTTGGGATGAAATATTTATTACAACTACTGATAGGGACGATGTCCCTTATGATGATTCTGGGAAGCTGTAGCGATATGGGTGAGCCAGAGGTTCTATTGCCACTAATGGAAGTAGATGCCAGCTCTCTAGATTTTTCCACAGTAACCATTGGATCCCCTCAGACACGACAGATTCAAATTGTTAATTCTGGTGAAGGCCAGCTAAATGGTGAATTGACCCTAATACAGGACAGTTCTGTGTACGCAATCATACCGCAGGGAGTTTTCACCTTGGCAGGCGATGATACTTTGTTTGCTGAGTTGACCTTTACGCCATCTGCAGAATTTACGTATGGAGCTCAAATTATAATTATCGGGGATGATCTGGGTAATCCAGAGCATATGATAACATTGACTGGCGCGGGAACAGCACTACCAGTTCCAGCATTGAGTGTTTCCAACAGCAGCCTTAATTTTGGTTCCATCCTGACTGGTAATAATAGTCAGCAGCAAATCACCCTCAGTAGTACGGGAAATGATACGCTTTTGATAGCTTCCATAGATTTTGATCTAGATGTCTATAGCATGGACGTACCCACACCACTTGAATTGATACCAGGTGCCTCACAGCTGGTGACAATAACCTTTCAATCTGGAGTTGCAGGAACGTTTAGCGGAAGTATGACAATCGTCTCAAATAGCCCATCAACACCAGACGTGGTATCCCTTTCTGGGGAAACAGAAGTCGCTGTGAGTTATGCGGGATCGGTACAACCGATCTGGAACTCAAATTGTGGCAGCTGTCATGGTTCGAATGGTGGCCTGAATTTAACATCCTACACCAATCTCATGTCTGGTTCCTCCAACAATGGACCAGCCGTGATTCCTGGAAATGGAGCCAACAGTTTGATTATCAGACGGATCAATGGCACAACTGGTGGACTTATGCCCCAGGGTGGCCCTGCACTTTCAGCCACAACGATTGCTACTATAGAAACATGGATAAACCAGGGAGCACTAGACAATTGAAACCACTTATTCGAATAACGCTCCTCAGTCTTGCAGCCACTAGTCTTTTTGCCCTCCCCAGATTTGCTTTAATGGAGGATGTGAGCTGTGGTTCATGTCATTCATATCAAGGCGGTGGTGGCAATCGAACTTCCTACGGTGAGGAGTATGCGCGCGAGAGTCTGGTCATGAAAGATTTTGCTTTGCCCTGGGAAAACGAGGATAGCGAATTCCCACTTTATTTTGGTGTAGATACTAGATATCAAATGATCGCTGAGTCAGGTGAAGACCTAAGACAATTCCCCATGCAATTTGCCCTTTATGGGGCTGCTGAATTGGGAACTCTCATTGCTCATGCAGAGGTCTCCAGAATTTCTGAGGAATTTAGAGTTACTGGTGGACTGCGCTATGAAGGATTGCCACTTGAGAGCTGGGTTGGTGTGGCAAAGGCCCTACCTGTTCTTGGATGGAGAATAGATGATCATAGTATTTTTACCCGAGGTGGAAATCTAACCCTACAAGGACTTGCACAGGAAGGGATGCCGTATACACCTTATCTTGAATCACCTGAACTGGTGCAGTTCGGAACATCATTCATCTATGGCTTTGATCTAACAGTCATGGCAGGTAGTCCATTTATCGATCCTGACAGAGCCTTTGATTCCAAGCTATTTAAGGCAGCTAAAATGACGTATCGGTATTCTGGGGACCTCTTTTCCGGACAGGTAGGCCTGGCAACCTTCGATGAGAATGATCTGATTGATGGTTCCGTTGCAAGTTGGGGTGTTTCCAGTCATGGTTTAGTATGGCTCGGGGAATGGTCTCAAATGAATGGCTGGATACAGCCTGAAGTCACAAATTTGGCAACCTTCCATCAATTAAGCTATCGATTGTTCCAGGGTTTGGATATTGTGGGTCGTTATGAATTTTTTGATCAGGACATTGATCTCACTACAGGTGCCATTCAGCGAATGAGTATGGGACTAGAGTTCTTCCCGGTTCGAGGTATTGAAGTGAAATTGAGTTATCGCACCAGTACTTTGGATTTACCTGAGGCCAGTTCTGATCCCAAATCACAAATTTTGAGTCAAATCCACTTTTATCTATAAAAAAATTCCAGGAGGCACCTGGAATTCCCTAAATCTCTTGGAGTTAAATTATTTCTGAAGAGAAATACGTGGTTCAGCGCTGGAATTGCTTATCTCACCAATGATTCTGGCTTCTACATCACCATTTTCATGGAGATCATTCACAAAAGCTTCAGCATTTTCCATGGGCAAACTGATAAGCAGTCCACCAGATGTCTGAGGATCAACAGCTAGCAACTCTTGAATTTTGGTCACTCCAGATCCGACAGCGATACGAGGTTTGTAGAACTTGAGATTGCTCTTTAAACCACCTGGAATAATATCTTGTTCAGCATACTTAAACGTTCCAGGGAGAACGGGAAGCTGGTCCACGAAAATCCTGGCATCCATCAAGCTTGAATCCAACATCTCCAGTAAATGACCCACCAAGCCATAGCCAGTTACATCAGTCATGGCGTGTACAGTATATTTGGCCACCACATCGGCGGCATATTTATTCAATCGGACCATGCTTTTCACCATGGTGTCCAATTCATCAGGAGAGATTAGTTTACGCTTCAGGGCTGTAGCGACTATTCCTGTGCCCAGAGGCTTGGTAAGAACAAGTGCATCACCAGGTTTTGCGCCACCATTAGATATTATTTTATCTGGATGAACTACACCTGTCACCGATAAACCATATTTTAGTTCATCATCTTTGATAGAATGCCCACCAGCAAGGACAGCTCCAGATTCGGTGATCTTGCTGAGACCACCCCTGAGAATGTCTCGAAGCACTGAGTTATCCATATCATCCACAGGAAAACCTACAATGTTCAATGCCGTTATGGGGCGAGCACCCATGGCATATATATCACTAAAGGCATTGGCAGCTGTGATCTGTCCAAAGGTGAAGGGGTCGTCTACAATAGGGGTGAAGAAGTCCAGACTTTGGACAATAGCAAGGTCTTCACTCACTTTATAAGCTGAGCTATCATCACGATGTTCAATCCCCACGAGCAGATCAGGATGGGTGGGAATATCAATCCCACAGAGTATGTCGTCCAGGTCCCCTGGACCAATTTTACCTGCTCAGCCAGCGGCCTTGACTTTTGCGGTCAGATTTATTTCTAAGCTTCTTGTCATCAATTGAAAATAAGCAAGAGACATGAACTGCCAACGCCAAAAGCTGATATATTAAAAATGTTTTAGGGTTGAAATCTCTGGACTCATATCCTAAGATCACAGATGCAAAAATTTAATAAGGTCATCATTGCGTCTTTTTCCATTCTGCTTCTACTCAGCAGTTGCTCGCCTTCAATTGAAAAAGCACCAGTTGAAGTGATGTATTTTCTTCTCATTGACCGTTTCGTAGATGGGAACCCCGACAACAATGCAGGAAGTAACCCTGGCAGTTATGAACCTTATGATGGCATCAATCCAGAAGCATTGAAACAGTATCAGGGTGGCGATCTCCTTGGGGTTACCAAGTCACTAGATAGTTTGAAGGCCATGGGTATCACCATGATCTGGATATCACCTTTTATAGATAATTCGAATACCGATTACGTTGGATGGTGGCCTTATCATGGCTATCACCCCATCGATTTTTACAAAGTAGATGAACATTTTGGAACACTTGGGGAATTGAAATTGCTGGTTGAGGCCGCCCATGGGATGCAGATGAAGGTGATATTTGATATGCCGTTCAATCAGACCGCCGCTGACCACCCCTGGATAAATGAGGAGAGCAAAAAGAATTGGTTCCACATGGACGAAACCGGTGAGCCTTATGCCATTACAGATTGGCAGAATCAGGAGCAAATTGAGCGTGGGGAGCTGCATGGGTTGCCTGACCTGGCCCAGGAGCGGGAGGAGGTAGCGAACTATTTGTTTGAGGTGTCAAAGTACTGGATCGATGAAACCGGTTGTGATGGATTTCGTCTGGATGCAGTCAAGCACGCACCTATAAGCTTCTGGCGAGACTATACCAAACGAATCAAAGCATTTGCCGGTGCCGATTTTTTACTTCTTGGTGAAGTCTTTTGGGGAGAAGCCTGGAGGATTGAACCTTATGATGATGTTGGCTTTGATTATCTTTTCGATATCCCTGGCTATTATGCGATTCGAAACACCTTTAATAAGGGCGCTGGGATTGGCGATTTTTCAAAATTCTATGAGCTGAACGGCCAGAACCTACCCAACACCTCCTTTGCCACGCTTATTGATAATCATGATGTGCCTCGATTCAATGTGGGTCTAGAAGATAATGCCTGGAAGAAACAGATGTTGGCTTTGGGGTGGTTGATGACTTCGCCAGGTTTGCCTGTGATTTATTCAGGCACAGAGATCGGCATGAAGGGCTACTCCGTAAGCGATGTCAGTGGCGAATCTCAGGATTACTTAAACCGATTGCCCTATCCAAAAAACTTCACCCTGGAACAAGTGCTCCAGAAGAAGCAATTTATAGAGCTAACCAGGCTAAGGAATGAGCATCCTGCATTGAGTGGCGGTGATTTTAAAGAGTTGTACAAAGACTGGTCAGTGTACGCCTATGTGAGAACCGGGGAAGATGAAAACGTAATGGTCTGTTTGAACAATGCAGGCACTCAAGAATTCATTTCCATTCCATTCCCGCAGGGCGTTGATATGTCCGAGATTCACAAGATCTATGGAGAGGCTGTCGTTCGCACGGAGGAAGGTGATCTGCTTTTTCGTTTGCCTGCCAATACCATGTCAGCCTGGAAGTTTGAGGGCGAAATAAGTGAAAATATGCCCAAATGGGTTGCTTTTACCAATCGGCTCTCGGCTGATTATCAATTGAAGGAGTTGTTTTACATCGATGTTGAAAAGGACATTAACCAGTTTCAGATCGCAGGAGATTTCAGCAATTGGGTGGCTGGTGATTTCCCCACTCGCAGGCAGGGGGATAGCCTCTTTATTGAGGTTCCCTTAAAACCGGGAAGCTATCAGTACAAGTTTATCCTGAATGGAAATACATGGATTGCTGATCCACATGCAGCTGACTTCTCAATTGATCCCTATGGTGGGAAGAATAGCATCCTGACAGTTAACTAAAAGATTAATCCCGCCAATTTAAACTATCCAACTTTGATCGATCAATTCGAATGGCATATTTCTGTGAAAGTTTTTGGACTTCTGTTAATCGCAGTTTGGCGTTTCGATCCTCCTGAGCATCCAAGCGGACCGTTTCATAGACTTCTTCTATTGGCTTGGCATGTCTGTGTCTTTTCGTGGCCAGGATAAGGGCATATGCTCCATCACGCTCAAAGGGACCTTGAATGGTATTTAGCGGAAGGCGCACAAGTTTATGATAGTAGTCTGCTCTATCAGCTCGAGCTCCCTGGAACCACCCCAAATCATTTATCTGGAATTCATTTTCGTGTCTTGCCGCTAATTTTCTAAAATCGGTAGACAGGGTAGGCTTCACGCGGAGAGCGGCATCCTGGCTTTTAAAAAGTAGCTCGTAGATATAGATGCTATCTGCAGCCAGATAGCGATTCGTTGAATACTGCTCATAGAACTGTTTAATCATGGCAGGGGATACTGGTTGGTTATCAGCTAGATATCGCAAGTATAGATTGGCGAGAAATTGATTTTCTCTATCTTTCACCTCGCCCATAACCTCTGGGGACTTATCCAAATTTTGATTGATTCCCTCATTGTAAATAATTTCATCTCGAACCAGGAATGCTGTGGCGGTTTTTATGTCTGATAGCATAAGTTGCCGATTCATTTCAGGTAAATGCTTCAGAAAATCTTTAACGGTCCAAACGGTGCCCGAAAAGCTTAACATCTCCTCATCAAGTAGGGGGTCAAGCTTATCCTCAAAATTCTCAAGCTCTGGAGAAAGACTTTCCTTAAAGTCCTCAGTATTAAGGATACTACGAACCTGTTCTTGCATAGCGATCCAGACTCTAGGGGCAATATCAGGGTGGAATACAAGGGCAGCGTTTGTCATAATTTGATTTACTACAGAATCTGCCAGACGCTGTTCATGACGTTCACGAATGATCCTTTGGAGTTGTGATCGTTGGAGTGAGTAATCGTATTCAGTGAGCATGACTTCACTACTGCGTTCATCAACCTTTATAATGTGCCAGCCAAATTTAGTTTGCACAGGTCTAGATATCTCCCCAGGTTTGAGTCTATATGCCGTCTTTTCGAAATCTGGATCCATTTCCCCAAATTTTATCCAGCCTAGCTGTCCTCCATTGGCGGCGAGGGAAGATTCCTTGAATGTAGTGGTTGCCAGTGAATCCCAGTTCGCACCAGTCCTCAGTTCGTGGTGCATAGCTAGAGCGCTGGCCTGATCATCAACGAACAGGTGACGGACCAGCAAGGAGGTATGACTCTGTTTGAAGGCTGTACGGAGTTCAGCTTCGCTGATTGCTGGTACTTGATCTTTGACCCAGTCGCGGTATAGGATACGCGTAAATGCTGTTTTCTGTCCAGTTCGTCTCAAAACCTCAAGGGTGGGAACCGTGTCCAATTCAAGGAGCCGTGCCTCATTGGCCAGAACTGCCTGATCAATAAGAAAATTTAAAATTTCCTCACGACTGGCTTTGGATTCCTTTTTATCGGAATATAGAAGTATGGGCAAATAAGCTCGCTTAAAATCGTCCAGGGTGATTTGTGTGTCGCCAACCTCCGCTACCACCCCCTGGGGAAGTTCGTTTTTTCCACAGGAAAGGAGGAGAAAGATTAATATTAACCCGGGCAGTATCTTTTTCATCTGTATACATAAAATCATCACGTTCAAATATGAATCATATCGGCTTTGAGCAAATCATTTCTTTTGATTAAAAATATCCCGGATTATACTTGGATTCCTTGTCACTATTGGTTTCTAGCGTCTGGCTATGGCCCTTTTATGGAACGAATCATTTTGAAGTCAAAAGCCTAACCTGCACCGCTTAAGGAATTAATAAAGTGCTGGAAATTATCTTGACATGGGGGAGTGCTGACCATAAGTTCAGTTAACGTAACTCAGAGGAGGGTTACTAATTCTAATAAGAAGTGAGAGTCGGTTTTGAAGACAATAATTATCCCTAGGTCGCTAGCTTGGCTATTTGTCGTTTTAATTCTTTTTATCGTTGATTTACAAGCCGGAACAACCGGAAAAATTTCAGGTTTTGTACGCGATGCAGACACCGGTGACCCGCTGATTGGTTGTAATGTAATTGTCGACGGGAGCATCTTTGGCGCCTCCGCTGGTTTGGATGGAGATTACTTTATTACAGGTTTACCACCTGGTAATTATTCAGTAACAGCTTCCATGATTGGATATCAGTCATTGCGCAAAACAGAAGTTCTTGTTTCTGTAGATTTGACCACCCCTCTGGAATTTGATCTGGGTACAGCTATCCTGGAATCTGGAGAGGTTGTTACCGTGACTGCCGAACGCCCTCTGGTTGTCAAGGACCTTACATCAAGTGCATCCCATATTTCCGCCAAGGAACTGGCAGCCATGCCTGTTGAGACCTTTAATGACGTTTTGGCTATGCAGGCAGGTGTTGTTGATGGACATATTCGTGGCGGTCGCCATGGCGAGACCCTCTATATGATTGATGGTATCCCAGTAACCGATCCTTACGATGGCAGTATGGCTGTTGATGTGGAAAATGCCTCGATTCAGGAACTCCAACTTATCACTGGTGCTTTTAATGCTGAATATGGCCAGGCCATGTCTGGTGTGGTAAATATCGTGACCAAAGATGGCGATGATACATTTGAATGGAACATCATGGGTTACGGTGGCGATCACCTCTCGTCAAATAGCGATGTATATCGAAATATTGACAGCTTCTCACCAGCCTCCCAATACAATCTCCAGGCAAATCTTTCAGGACCGATCATTCCAGGCAAGCTCACCATGTTTGGAACCATTCGCCGCTTTGTAGCTGAAGGTCACCTTGATGGTGTTCGTCAGTACAATATTGATGATACCTTTTTTGATGAAATTAATCCCAATACTGGAATTGGTGGAGAAGGCAAGTGGTGGCTAAAAGGAACCTATGTTGGCGGCGGTGACTCAACTGACCAGGGAGCTGTTGGCTATGCACCACTTCATCTGGACTCCCTTGCGGCCTTTAAAGATGATGGCTACAGGCTTGGAACCGGTGATTCCGCTTTTGTCCCTATGAATCCTTATGAAAAAACCTCCTTTCATGTAAAACTGACCTATAAAGTCACCCCCCGTCTTTCCTTGCGTATGAATATTCTTCAAGACGAGTCGTATCAGCAAGGGTGGGACGAAGCTATGCAGCTCAATCCTGATGCCATTCTTCATAAGTACAAAACCGGTGGCAGTATGACTTTTAACATAAACCACCAGCTTACTGAAAGAACGTTTTACCAATTGGGATATTCCAATGTAGGGTATGAGTGGCAAGAGTATAAATTCAAATCGGAGTGGGCTTTTGCACAATATCTGGATACAGATGGTGACGGCGTTCTAGATGCCATCAATGAAGATCCAGAGGACATCAATCTGGTTAATGCCCTGTCTACCCAACAATTGTACAGCTATTTCACTGGTGGTATCAACAACAACTGGTTTAACCGAAAAACAAAGTCCCAAATTTTTAAAGGTGATCTCACCAGTCAGATTAATCAAACTGTAGAATTGAAAATCGGCGCTCAGGCACGTTTCGATGATATTTATCGTCGCTTTTTATTCTATGACCCTCAGGTTGGCATCCCATTTGGCTTCAACTTGAATGTGAATCCCATGGAAATATCTGCCTATGCGCAGACCAAACTGGAGTTCAAGGATCTTATTGTTAATGCCGGTCTACGAGCAGATTATTTTGACTCTGATGGGGTTATCCCCGCTGACCCAAGAGATCCCGACGTTTACTCGCCCATCAAGCCAGAGCATCGTTGGTGGGATACTGATGGAGATGGTCATATTGATGACTCAGAGCCATTTGTGGATGCTGATTCAAATGGCATATATACGTCAACTGAAACATTCACTGACGTTGACGGCGATGGTGTCTATGATACATCTGAGAAAACTGCTGAGAATCAGTTTACTCCAGAAGAGCGTCGAGAATTCTGGTATGAAGACGCCAGTGCAAAATGGCAAATTAGTCCACGTATTGGCCTTGGTTACCCCATATCTGACCGAGGCGTTATTCACGTATCATATGGTCACTTTTTTCAGATTCCCAAACTGGAAGATCTCTTTACAAATCCAGAGTATCGAATTGCCAGCGGTACAGGTATTGTAAATACACTGGTGGGGAATCCAGATCTAGAGCCCCAACATACAATCTCGTATGAAATAGGATTGCAGCAGGAATTGACGGATGATTTAGGACTCACCGTCAATTTTTATTTTAGGGATATCCGAAACCTCATTTCAGCTGACAAGGTAGTGCTTACCTATGATCAGCGTAAATATGCGATGTTCGTTAATCGTGATTATGCCAATACACGTGGTGTTACCCTTTCTCTTGAGAAGCGTTATTCTCAAATGTGGATGGCTAATCTAGACTACACTTTCCAGATTGCTGAAGGGAATGCATCCGACCCGGCTGCAGCCTTTAATGCCCGCCAGGGTGATAGTGAGCCAGAAGTTCGTCTCCTGCGTCTGGATTGGGATCAGAGACACAGTTTGAACACCAATGTCACTGTAGGGGACCTTGACAGCTGGGGCGTTAGTTTGAATGCCAGATTGGGCAGCGGTTTACCATACACGCCAAGTGATGAACAGGGGAATCTGGGAGTCGCCACTCCCAATGGGGGTACCAAACCGGTAACCCAGATGTACGATATGAAGGTTTACAAGAATTTGAATGTCGGCGGCTTTAAAATGAATATTTATGCAAAGCTGGATAACATGTTTGATATTATGAATCAATATACTGTATTTGGTGATACTGGATCAGCCGACTACACACTTTCTCAGCTCAGGGCAGAATCAAATAATTCACCTGAGGTAATAAATACTCTGGATGACTTTTATATGCACCAAACATGGTATGGAGACCCCCGCAGGTTTACGGTAGGGTTTTCAGTGGGGGTAAAATAATGAGGACTTTAAAATTCTTACTGCCACTCCTGTTGATTGTCAGTATTTCATTACAGGCACAATCCTATGGTGATCCAACATTTCGTAAAAAGGGTATTCATGCAGGAAACAAGATCCGGACGGTCTTCTTTAATTATGGGTTGGTGGCCGGTACCATTGGTGGTGACCCTGAGGGTGAATGGCCTATTGGTTCTGGCAATATGTATATTGGAGATGTAAGTCCACTTCTGGGTATTGAATCAGAACAGTCCTGGATTGACACGTTCAAGTATTTTAGCGCAACCACCATTGACACCCTACTGGATCAACGGGGGAATCAATTTAGCAAGTTTGAGATTATGGAGATTCTGGACCCACCGGTGGTGGGTAGTGATGGTGATTATCCCTTTGTAGCCAGGATATACAAGGTTTTTCGTTCAGTTGGAACCAGTGATGGTCCCCGTGGTTGGACAGATGGTCCCGCTATAGGGGATGCTTCCTGGACCTTTGAGCCTGTTCCTGGCTATGCCAATTCAGATACAGATCTGGTGGCATTGTCCACAGATCTAGATAACGATGGTCCAGATGGGTTTCCCAATTCAGAAGATGACAATGGGCTTCCTGATTCCTGGCCTTTGTATTGGCCAGACAAACTCAATGACATTGATGATCCAGGTTGGGCTAAGTCCTGGAATGGCTATTTTGGAAAAAATGTCAAGAATGCTGACCAGGAATCTTATTACGTCATGGACGATAATAATGATAGGGAATTCAATTATAAATCTCTAGGTGACCCGGCTTCTGGTCGGGCATTTCAGCCAGACTCCATCAATCAATTGAGACATGGAATGGGTCTGTCCGTGGCCGCCCGTGGACTTCAGTGGTCACACTTTTTGGCAGAGGATGCCATTTTCTGGCTTTATGATGTGACTAATCAGGGCACGACGAATTATCTAAAAGCAGCCTTTGGAATGATGGTAGGAACATTGGCAGGGGGTCGATGTGGTGACTCCTCAGATGATCTGGCATATTTTGATGCTGAAAATGATATTACTTATTCATTTGATAGTCCGCCAGCCTACAGCCCCTGCTTTGAGGGTCCCGTAGGTTATGCTGGATATGCCTTCCTGGAATCTCCAGGTAACTCTTTTGACGGTATTGATAATGATGCAGATAATGCTCTAACTGGATCAGCACCCTTTTTCACACCTGAGGTTTTTGCACCCATAACCTACAATATCGGTGATGACATTGTTCTCATTGATGCCGCCACTTATGATCGAAGTCTATTCACACTTGTTGATGATACCACAGAAGTATTGTCACAGGGAAGGATTGTGCAGATTATTGCTGGTGAGACCATTTTCAGAGAAGATGTTAAAAACCTGTTTGATGACAATTTGAATGGTTTGATCGATGAAGATACCTTGAACCATTATGCCAACCGCATCAATCGTCAGGAACCATTAGAACCACTTCCACCACTTCAATATTGGGATTACCGTTCAAATCTGGTTAGTGGTGATATGATGCTTGATGAAGCCCGTGACGATGGTATTGATAATGATGGCGACTGGGATGCCACCTCTGATGATGTCGGTTTGGATGGTGTTCCTGGAACCAGTGATCTAGGTGAAGGGGACGGGGTTCCCACTTCTGGATACATCCAAATGGCTGATGGTGAGATTGTTGATACAGGCCTTCCAGGTGAACCACATATCGATAAAACAGATATTGATGAATCAGATCAAATCGGTCTCACAAGTTTTACATACTTCACACCACCTGGACAGATAAGGCTATCTGACGATAGTAAGTTGTGGTCAAAATTGACACCAAGTATTGATGTGGCCAATGACATCGAAACCAATCCCGTAGATGGTGATTTTATCTATGGTGCTGGATTTTTCCCCTTACGGGCCAAGGCTACTGAACGTTTTTCTGTAGGGCTGGTATTTGGTGAGGACTTTGAAGATATCTTGAACAACAAAATTACGATTCAGCAAATTTATGATAACAATTATAACTTTGCAAAACCGCCAGAGAAGCCAACGGTTCGTGCTGTCCCTGGTGACAAGAGGGTCACTTTATATTGGAATGATATATCAGAATTCTCCTATGATCCTGTCTTGGGATATGATTTTGAAGGGTACAAAATTTACCGGGCTACAGATTTTGGATTTAATGAAATAAACAATATCACGGATGGTTTCGGGAATTCAATATTTTATGAATCCATGGATCAATTTGACCTGGTAAATGATATCCAGGGTTTCTTCGCTGGTGACCTGGATCGGGTAAACGGAGCTGCATATTATCTTGGAGATAATAGCGGATTACGTCACTCCTGGACAGACAGCACCGTGGTAAATGGACAGCGCTATTTCTATGCAGTGGTAGCCTATGATCATGGAGATTTAGAAAAAAACATATATCCTGCAGAATGCTCAAAGACAATTCTTGAGCTGAATAACAACCTGACCTTTGATGCCAATACCGTCCAGGCCACGCCCAATGCCAGGGTCGCTGGCTATGTGGATCCATCTGATACGGGTATCGGCCATGTGGCAGGTTCAGGAACAGGCACACTGGAACTTGACTTTCTTGACAATCAGGCGGTTAAGGATGATGCAGCATACGAATTACACTTCCTTGATATGAGTAATGATGGTATTGATAACGATGGTGATTGGGTTGCCTTCTTTGATATTGATACAAGTGGAACCATGGATGTTGCTGAAGGTGATACCATTATAGATGATACGGGCAGCGATGGATTGTGGGCCCAAAATGTCAACGATCCTGTCATGAGAAAATTCGGGTCTCGAACGGTTTTCATGGGGTATTACCCCGGACCTGACGCAGACGGAACCGAGGGCAATGGTCGTCCAGATCCAGGTGAACCAAATCTCGATCAGAACGATGCTGATGAGCTGCAGGCTATGACGACAGCATTCTCTGTTGTCCGTGAAACAAGCCTGTTCGGAACGGATACAGTGGTGAGCAATAGTTCCAATTTCTATGCTGGCAATTCAAATTATCAGTATGTTCGAGACAACCACGGATTGATTGAACCAGATATCCGCGCTGAGAGCAATGTGGTAGATGGTGTTCGCTACATATTTAATAATGTGTGGAGAATTGATCCTGATATGGACAGAACCACTATAAATCGTAGTGCTGCTGAAATGCCAGAATTATCCATGGGGATTAATGTTTCATACAACCCTAATCAGCGGAAAATACCCCATGATTATGAAATTGTATTTTATGATGATTCCGTGGCAACTTCGGTGAAGTATATCGCATCATTTAATAAGAAATTGTTGCCCAGTCCCATAAATTTCAATGTCAAAGATCTAACAACGGATGAAATGATGCCTCTGGTTGGCTATAAGGAAATCAATGGAAGCGCCAGGGATTTTCTGATCTATATCACACATCAAACCGCCGAAAGTGATAGCTTTATCACTTGGTATTTGACAATGAATTTTAATGATGTTATTACTCCTGCTGGCATTGGGACACCTGCTGATACAGCCTGGTCTGATATTCCGTCACTGGGACTTGGCGATACCATGAGGGTCTACACAAAAAAACCATTCTCTTCCGATGATGTATTCCAGTACTCCACCACTGCAGCTAGTGTGAATGCCCTGTCTGCAGCTGATAACTGGGAAGAAAATGTCAGGGTAGTTCCCAACCCATATCTGGCTGCTGCCAGTTGGGAACCGGTAAATAGATTTGCTACTGGGCGTGGAGAGCGACGGGTGGATTTTATTCATCTCCCGGCAGATTGTACCATACGAATCTACACCATTAGAGGAGATCATATCCAGACACTGGAACATGAGGGTGATATTTTTGATGGGACCGTATCATGGGACCTCAGGACCAAGGAGGGTCTGGATATAGCTTATGGCATATACATTTTTCACATTGACGCCGGTGATGCCGGTGAAACTGTGGGCAAATTGGCAATAGTGAAATAGGAGGGAGGAAGTATGAAACGCTTAACAAATATTGTACTGACTGCCCTGCTTATCATGCCAGTCATCATTTCAGCTCAATCCATGGTTGGAACAACCGCAGCCTATTTCCTGGGTATTGAAGTCGGTGGACGCTCGGTTGGTATGGGTGGTGCCCATGTTGCAAGTGTCAATGATGCAACTGCCCTATACTGGAACCCCGGAGCTATCACCCAGATTCGTGGGAATGAAGCTATGTTTGTTCACTCTCAATATCTGGCCGGAACAAGCTTTGATTATGCAGCTGCGGTCTTCCATATGGGTGGTTTTGGAACCATTGGTCTTTCGGCAACTATCCTGGATTATGGAAATCTGATTCACACCACCATCCAGGACCCTGATGGCACTGGATTGACCTTTACTGCTTCGGATCTCGCCGTTGGTGTTAGCCTGGCCAGGGCTATGACAGACAGGTTCTCAATTGGTGGAACGGCTAAATTTATCAGTCAGACCATCTGGCATGAAAAAGCTCTATCTGTGGCAGTTGATGTGGGTACGCTGTATCGCACAGATTTTAATGGTCTGGTTTTGGGGATGAGTATTTCCAATTTTGGACTGCCCATGCGTATGACTGGTTCTGATCTTGAGCATTTCTATGATATTGCTGAGGAACTTGACGGCAATAACGGCAAAATTGTTTCTACATTGGAAACAGGCTATTTCAACCTGCCACTGGTTTTTCGTGCAGGTATTTCTATGGACATCTTCAGAAATGAAACCATGGGAATGATCTTTGCAGTTGATGCACTTCACCCCAACAACAATTATGAGAGTGTAAATGTTGGGATTGAGTATGAATTGCTTAAAAAATTCTATGCGCGAGCTGGAAGGAAAGCGCTTTTCCTTGAAGATTCTGAGGAAGGCTTGACAGCTGGTTTTGGACTACTGATTCCCATGCGTGGTCTAAAAGTGCGGATGGATTATGGGTATGAGTATTTTGGTAGATTAAAGGATATCCAGAATTTTAGTTTGGCTCTGGATTTCTAATATAGAATAATTTATTTTTTAACAAACCAAAGGAGGTAAGTGTGAAACGCTTATTACTAGTAACCCTGTTTGCTCTCCTGGCTATGACAGCCATGGGACAAACAACATTGTTCTTCTCGGAGTACATCGAGGGAAGTTCAAGCAACAAAGCCATTGAAATTTACAATGGTACAGGAAGCGATGTTGATCTCGCTGGATATGCAGTCCTACGTCTGAATAATGGCGCGACAACAGGTCAAGATTCAACTGTGCTATCTGGAACACTCGTGGCTGGTGATGTGTACGTTATTGGAAATTCCAGTGCCGTCGCTGATATTCTTGATGAATCAGACTCATTAGGAACTGCAACCTATTATAATGGTGATGACTTTATGGCCCTCGCCTTTGATGCCAATG
The DNA here is from genome assembly GCA_013203185.1 of Fidelibacterota bacterium. Lineage (GTDB taxonomy): Bacteria > Fidelibacterota > UBA8477 > UBA8477 > JABMPR01 > JABMPR01. The sequence continues at coordinate 18,717 of JABMOS010000099.1, forward strand.
GTGATGGTGCATTTGATGCAGCTACCGAAGCTATTGATGTAATTGGTGTACTGGGTGAAGATCCCGGTTCAGCATGGGACGTAGCCGGTGTTGTTGGTGCGACCGCTGAGCATACCTTAGTCCGTAAAACTGCTATTACTGTTGGAAATACTGATTGGGCAGCATCTGCTGGTACTGATGCCGCCAATTCAGAATGGATCGTATTTGACCAGAATTTCTATGGTTCAATTGGTTCACATCCATATGTAGAGCCTGAATCAGTTACGCTAAGCGTTGACATGAGCTTCCAGACTACACTAGGCAACTTTGTTCCTGGAACAGATGTACTCGATGTCGCTGGTACACTCAATGGCTGGGGTGGTGGTGACATGCTAACTGATGATAATGCTGATGGTATCTATGAAGGCACTTTCGATGTTGTTGCTGGCACTATGGAATACAAATTCCGCATAAACAGCAACTGGGATACATCAGAAAACCTTCCTGCCAACAGAACCTATGAAGTAGTTGACGGTGTGAATGTTGTTCCCACAGTTTGGTACAGTGATCAAGAGCCTGTCGGTACGACTGATGTAGAAGTTTTTGTTCAGGTTGATATGACGGTTCAGCTTCTCAATGGCAATTTCAATCCAGGTGCTGGTGACTTAATTGTTATCCGCGGTGGACATCCAAACTTTGGCGACTGGGGTGGTGCAATCCAGATGACCCTGGATCCAGAACAGACCAATGTTTACACACATCTCTCAAGCTTCGATGCCGTTCCTGCTGGTTCAGGTTTCGAATATAAATTCGTTATCCTCACTGGTGGTGATGTTGACGCAGCTATCTGGGAAGGTTCCGACAACCGTTCCTTTACTGCTACTGGTGAAGAAGCAGATACTGATGATAACGGTTATGGCGAGATTCTTCAACCTGTTGCCTATTTTGCTGACGTAACTCCAGATGATATTATCACACAGGATGTTACTGTAACATTTGAACTTGATATTTCTTCAGCAGCCCGTGCTCTGGCAGCCGGTGATACACTCATCGACACCCAGACTGGTTCAGATGATATCACGCTGTGGTCAGAAGTAAATGGTGTAACTATCAATGGTGTTCTTAGCCAATGGTGGGACTGGGGTATTGATGTAACCTGTGTAGGTGAATGGGCCATGACTCAGACCGATACAGAGGGTTACCTATACAGCTTCAGCTATCTATACACTGCAGGTCAGGCAAAAGCACAGCAGGCTAAATTTGGTATCAACTCCCTTGACAACGAAGCTGGCTTTGCTCAGAATCGTAATTTCATGATTGATGATGCAGCTGCTACTTATACTGTTGCCAATCTATGTTTCGGTGAGCAGAATACCGACACAACCCTGCCTTTCCCACAACTGTGTGGACCAATGGGACCAGAGCTCTTCATATCTGAATACATTGAAGGTAGCTCAAGCAACAAAGCCATTGAAATCTACAATGGAACTGGTGCAGATGTTGATCTCTCAGCATACTCCGTCCAGGGTACCAACAATGGTACAGCCTGGGGCGACGGTGGCGATAGAGATTTCGCACTGACTGGTACCCTGGCTTCTGGCGATGTTTATGTGATCGCAGCTACAGATGCCAATGCAGACATCTTGGCTATCGCTGATACAGCACTGGCCTATGAAAGTCCTGTACATCACAATGGTGATGATGGTATCGCCTTACTGAAAAACGGAATGTACATTGATTTTATTGGTGTAGATGGCGTTGATCCTGGTGATGGCTGGGCCGTTGCTGGTGTTGCAGATGCTACCAAAGATCATACACTTATCCGTAAAGCCGACGTCATCTCTGGTGACATCTGGGCCAACTCAGCAGGTACAAATGCTGATGATTCTCAGTGGATTGTCATGGATCAAGATTTCATCGGAAGTCTAGGATCACACCCATATGTTCCAGGTAACCCTGTAACATTCCAGGTTGACATGAGTTTTCAGACAACATTAGGTAACTTTGTACCTGGTACAGATGTTCTTGATGTAGCTGGCACCCTGAACGAGTGGGGTGGTGGTGATATGTTGACTGATGATAATGCTGATGGTGTTTATGTTGGTACATTTGATGTCCCTGCTGGTCCTATGGAATACAAATTCCGTATCAACAGCAACTGGGATACCTCAGAAGGCATTGACAACCGAATGTTCACTGTTGTTGACGGTGTTAATGTTATTGATACTGTATGGTATGGCAACCAGGAACCAGTTCCTCCAACAGATGTTGAGGTATTCGTTCAGGTTGATATGACCGTTCAGCTTCTCAATGGCAATTTCGATCCAACTGCTGGTGACTTAATTGTTATCCGTGGTGGACATGATAATTTTGGCAACTGGGGTGGTGCAATTCAGATGACCCTGGATCCAGAGCAGACCAATGTCTATACACATCTCTCAAGCTTTGACAATGTTCCTTCCGGTTCAGGTTATGAATACAAATTCGTGATCCTCACTGGTGGTGATGTTGACGCAGCTATCTGGGAAGGTTCCGACAACCGTTCCTTTACTGCTACTGGTGAAGAAGCAGATACTGATGATAACGGTTATGGCGAGATTCTTCAACC
>JABMOS010000100.1 GCA_013203185.1 Fidelibacterota bacterium
ATATATGGAAAATCTTACACGATCAAGCGTAAGGCAGATTCCAGTTATATCAGTGGTGTCGCTAATTACGTCGATATGAAAATGAGAGAAGTTGACGATGGTCCCAATAGTGCTTCGGCTGAGGGGAAAATAGCCATTCTAGCTGGAATGAACATTACTGATGAGTTGTTTTCAGCACGTCAGGAAAATGAAAAGTTAGCAAATCGATTCGAGGAGCGCGTACAGGCACTCACCGAACTCATTGACGAAACACTTAGCACTTAGGCAAAGAATTCCGTACAGCGGTGTGTCCACACCGATTTCCTGTTTACAGGCATAAATATTCCCAAAGGTTTTCATTCTAATATGAAAGGTGAAACCGATGGACTATTCCCAATTCCTACCCCTTATCGCTGTCATCTTGGGATTTGGCATCGCCATACCCCTTGTATCCTATTCCTTTAAACAAAACGCGAAAAATGCTGGCCAATTGGCAGAACAAATTCTTGCTACTGCTGAAAAAGACGCCATTGCCATCAAGAAGGAAAAAGAACTGGAAGCCCGGGATGAAGCCATAAAGATAATTCATGATGCTGAGGATGAAGCCAAGGTAAAACTCCAGGAAGTTCGTGAGTCTCAAAAAAACGTTTCAAATCGGGAAATCAAGCTGGATAATAAATCAGAATCTCTGGATCGTAAAGAAGTGGAGATTCGGAAGATTGAAGCACAGGTATCCCAATCCCTTAGCGAAATTGAAGCAGATAAACAGCGCTATGAGGATATGCTCAACGAGCAGAATGAACAGCTCGAGCGAATAGCCCGGATGACTCAGGATGAAGCCAAAAATAGTCTTATTGAAAATTTGAAAGAAGTTGCCCAGGCAGAAGGTGCCGTAATTGCTAAGCAAATCCGTGAGACAGCTGTATCTAATGCTACCAAGGAAGCCAATAAAATTGTCATCTCAGCCATTCAAAGATCGGCTGCCGATCATACAGCTGAATCCACAGTGTCTGTGGTGGAATTGCCTTCGGATCAGATGAAGGGTCGGGTTATTGGGCGTGAAGGAAGAAATATCCGTACCTTTGAGCAACTCACTGGCGTCGAGCTCATTGTGGATGATACACCTGAGGCAGTTGTGCTATCGGGGTTTGATCCTGTCCGCCGTGAAATTGCCCGTGTTGCCCTGACAAATTTGGTCCAGGATGGGCGTATCCACCCCGCTCGAATTGAAGAAATGATCAACAAGGCCACTGCAGATGTGGATGAAGAAATGCGGATTGCAGCTGAGGAAGCTCTGACTGAATTGCATTTACCTGCTTTCCATGCTCAAATCATGAAGCTCATAGGTCGTCTTAAATATCGAACCAGCTATGGTCAAAACATCTTGAAGCATAGTATTGAGGTCGGTTGGTTGACTGGTCTCATGGCATCAGAATTAGGCATTGATGGTGTTCTTGCCAGACGTGCTGGATTTCTCCACGATTTAGGGAAAGCCATCGATAGAAATACTGACGGCACCCATGCCTTAATTGGTGGGGAATATGCCCGTAAATATGGTGAACCTGAAGAAGTTATTAATGCCATCGAATCTCACCATGAAGAAGTTCCAATGACAGGCCCCATTTCAGCACTGGTTCAATCAGCAGATGCCATTAGTGGTTCCAGACGTGGTGCACGTGGTGATACGCTGGAGAGTTATATCAAACGCCTGAGAAATTTAGAAGGTATTGCTACTGGATTCGAAGGTGTTTCTAAGTCGTATGCTATCCAGGCTGGGCGTGAGGTCAGGGTCATGGTTGAAAGTGACAAAATTGATGATGCCAGAGCACAGACATTGAGTGCTGAAATTGCTGGGCGTATTGAAGAGGAAATGACCTATCCCGGTCAAATCAAAGTAGTCGTCATTAGAGAATCAAGGAGTACTGCACTTGCCAAATAGTCCGCTTATTCTTAGTGGAAAAGAAGTCTCACTGGCAGTTAAGTCTGATCTAGTAGCTCGTATAGAGAAACTTGCTGAAAAGGGCATCATACCAGGGTTAACAGCTGTTTTGGTGGGGGAGGATCCCGCCTCTCAGGTTTATGTGAGATCCAAAGAGCGCCAGAGTGCCAAGCTGGGTTTTAATTCTCAGGTGTTGAGGCTGGATGCGGAAACATCTCAGGACGAATTGCTTAGAGTTGTTCAGGATCTTAACACAGATGACAAAGTTCATGGCATTCTGGTTCAATTGCCGCTGCCAAAACATATTGATTCACAATTGATTATTGAGTCCATTAATCCCAACAAGGATGTGGATGGGTTTCATCCAATCAGTGTGGGCAGACTTGTTTTGGATTTAGATGGATTTGTGTCCTGCACACCGGCAGGTATTCTTGAAATAATGAAGTATTATAAAATTGAAACTTCTGGCAAACATGTTGTCGTTGTCGGTCGTTCAAATATTGTAGGCAAACCTATGGCCAATCTCATGATTCAGAAAAAGGCCTTAGGAAATGCTACCGTGACATTGGTTCATACCAGAACCCCTGATATGGGTGTGCATACACGACAGGCTGATATCTTGATTGCAGCGGCTGGTGTTCCAGAATTTATTACTGCAGATATGGTCAAGGATGGTGCTGTTGTTATTGATGTAGGCATCAATCGTGTTGATGATGCAACGAGGGAAAAAGGATATCGCTTGACTGGTGATGTTGACTTTGCCGGGGTTTCAGGAAAGTGCACCGCCATAACACCTGTTCCTGGTGGCGTAGGTCCAATGACCATTGCCATGTTGCTCTCAAACACGGTTAAATCGGCTGAGAACAGTCTGAAATAGATTTGCAAGGGCATAGACTGGATATAGTTTGCCCTGCTTTTAAATATGCGTCCGGCTTCGCTACATCGCTTCGCCGTGACGGGCCCGTAGCTTCCCCCTACGTCTTTCAGACTACGGCGGGACAGGCAGCTTCGCTACGGGATTTGACAGGTTGGATGCAGTACTCTTGGCTTCGGTCAAGATATCACACATTAGCGCCCGTAGCTCAGCTGGATAGAGCGTCGGTTTCCGGTACCGAAGGTCGCAGGTTCG
>JABMOS010000101.1 GCA_013203185.1 Fidelibacterota bacterium
AGGCGTCTTCCTTCTCGTATTGCTTGGGCAAATAGAGTAAATAGTTGTCTTCTACTTTTCGACTGAGGTTGGTTGAAAAATTCTTTTGCAGGGGTTTATTACCAGGAACACCACTTACTGGTTTTGAACCTATTAACCAGATCCAAAATTCAACGTCGGCGTAAACCGTATCCCAGATTTGATGCCCCATCCCTTCGAATACTTTTAGCTCAACATCTGCCTTGCAGTAATAGTCCAATTCGAAACGCATATTTTCTGCATCTTCAATTGGAACCACCTGGTCTGTTTTCCCATGATATATTCGGATTGAGACATCCCCAACACGACATATCTCGGTGCAAGCGGGCGCACTTATCGGAGCCACCTTCGAAAAGGTTCCAGGGTAGCTGGTTGCTACATCCCAACATCCATAACCCCCTCGATCTCCAAATCCAGTGACATAAATTCGAGCAGTATCAATGGCGTACTCAGACTGAATATCCTTCAGCAATACCATTAGTGCTTCAGCATCCCAATGAGCGTCTCCAGGTAATTGAGGAGCCAGAACAAAGAAGTCGTTTTCAAGTCCCTCCGCTATTATTCGTGGAGGTCCATGTTGATTGATAAGTTCAATATCACCAGCGGTCTCAATACCTGTAAGGTAAAGGACAAGAGGCCAAGATTTCTCAGGTGAGTAATTCTTTGGGAGATACAACAAATAGTCTAAATCAACTGCTTTGTCTATGGAAAGTGTGGCAGCGTTGTATTGCGGATTCACCTGTCCTTCACAACCGAGGAGAGTAAAAAAAGTACACCCCACTATACCCAGCAAAAGGTGTCTCAGTCTACTCAAGGGATTGTCTCTCATCTCGTTAATTACTTTCTCCTAAGAGATTTTAACGCCGAATGGTTGTCAAAATATGGGCAACATCGATCAAATTTCTTTTTGCTGCAAATTGCAGGCAGGTCCCATTGGGCTGGCGCACTCTGTCAATCCAGGAATCTGGAATGGCTTGTATGCCATGTGATGCGCCTGATAACGCTCCCACAATTGCGCCAATAGTATCAGTATCTCGCCCAAAGTTACCAGCATAGGTCATCCCTTGCCTAAAGTCTCCTTCTGTCAATTTGAAAACAGCAAAAGCGGAGACAACGGCCTCTGGAACCGAAGCCTTATACTCACAACGAATGGCTTGATGCAAGGGCATCCAAACTTTTTGGATATCAAAATCACCCTGCTCGAGGATCTCAAAAGCCACATCGAATGAATGTTTGAACCAGCTACCCTCTGGAGCCCATTTCCGAGCTTCCGCAATAACCTCATCAACTCCAGCTCCAGTCATGGCCACAGCAACAGCTGCTGCCACTGCCTGAGCACCCCAAATCCCATCTCGGGAATGACTGATTTCAGCATCAATTTGTGCCAGATCAGCTGCAAGCTCAGGATTACCTGGAGCAACAATCCCCATGGGAGCCGCTCGCATGGCAGCGCCATCGCTATGGGCATGGGCATTATAAATTCCAGTTTCAGGTGCAGTGAGACCCCGCCGTATATTAGCGGCAGCTTCTCTTTCGCTAGCCCCACCCCTATTGAATTCATCTTGAATCACAACGTGTTCTTTCCAGGCAGCCAAAACATGATCCTGGGTGGGATATCCCTTTGATTGGATCAATATCTCTGCACTGAGAAGTGCAAATTCAGTATCATCCGTGCTAAAGGATGGTTTCTCTGGCCAATCCATGGTGATTCCATATAGAAATTGATTTTCAGGATCTCGACAGGCATCACCAAAGGCATCACCTATGGCTAAACCTATGAGACATCCCTCGGCTTTAGACTGATACTCTTGCTGACTCAATGAGAATTGCTTAGTTTTTGACATTATATTTCCTTGTATCGTTAAAAATCATCTAGACTTGTGTGTGATTTGTGACCCTGATCCGCTCGTAATCCTTCAGCTATGGATTGAGTGCGCTTGGCTAGATCAGAAAACTTCGAATTATCGAAACCACCTAGACTGGATCGCACCTGATTCTTCAACGGATCGATCCATTTGGAAGGAAGCGCCTGGGCACCCACTAATACTCCAATAATGGAACCGCTGGTGGCACCATTGCAATCAGTGTCCCAACCACCCATTACTGCATTGGTAATTGTTTTTTCATAGTCTCCCTGCCCCTTCAAAAGGGTGGCAACGGTGAGGGCCGCATTATTGATAGTGTGTACCCAATGGTAATGTCCAAACTTTTCATATATGAGATCAGCAACTTCCTCCCAGGGCATTTCCTCAACGGGGAGCTGGAGAACATATTCTATGGCTGCTGCAAAACGAGATTGGGGTGGAATTTGGTCCAATCCCATTCTTATCAATTTTCGAATATCTTTTTCAATAAAAGCTCCGGCGACAACGGCGGCAAAAAACATCTCGCCATAGACACCGGTCCGAACATGTGTGACTCTGGCGTCTCGCCAGGCAAATTCAGCAGCTTGTTTTGGGTTTCCAGGACATACATAGCCCCAGAGATCAGCGCGTATCTGAGCACCGATCCACTCGCGGAAGGGGTTTAAGTGAGTAGCTGATTGTGGCGGGGAAATACCATTCAACAGATTTTGGTAGGCAATTCGTTCCGCTGTGAATACCTCAAATACTGGTAATTTATTTAACCAGGCATTGCCCACATCTTCGCTGGAGAATCTAGCTCCATTTGATTCCAGAATGTGCAGATTGAGCATGGTGAAATTCAAATCATCATCTTCAGGCATACACTGAATATTCTCTCGCAGACTTTCCAAACCCCAACGGCGTTTCCAGGGATATCTCTCAAGCAGGTCTCTTGGCATTCCTACTTGCGTGAAATAATTATCCAGAGGCCAGGCATTGTTGGACTCCAGCATCTCGCGGATGACTGTGCGATGATATTTTTCAATTGGCTTGCCAAGAAGACAACCACCAGAACGACCCAGCCAACCCCCTAGAATTGCATCATACAATGATTCCTGGTCAAGGCTGTGTGCTTTTGCATCGGCCGATTCTTTATGATTTGATATCTCCTGTATGTCCTTGATATCGTCTGGTTCCAAATCCATCAAATCAGCGGGGATGGGTTTTGAAGCTAACTGGCTCACAACCTTTTTAGCTTCTTCCTGAAGGCTATCGAGAGTTTCAATTTTCAACCGTTTCTTGATCTTCAGAAATGTGGACTCTGCTTCTTTAACATCAACACCTTCATCCCGACGTTGGACAATCTCAAATTCAAGACGCTCCACATAATCTAAATAGCGAATGATCATGGTTAACTCCGGTCTTTGCTGTTTTGTTGAGCGCTTGATGGAATCACTTGCTCAAAACGATTTGACAGTTCTATGAGGTCAACATCCTTCATGTCGGGCAAACTCAGCCCCTTGAGTACCTGCAAATCTTCAATCACTGAAATCTCTTCCGGGTTGAGTGCTGCAGCCAAAGCCACTACCAGTGCCAAAAGACCAGATCCAGGTGATGGGACCAGAGATGCACAGGCCAACATGGTGTTGAAGTCTCCCCTTGACGTTTTGAGAATAACCAGTAAACAGGCCAGGATTTCGTGGGCAATGTTTCCATAGCTATAAATTTGATTGCATACTTCCCTATTGAGATAATCTGCTGTTGTCAGAACATTTTCCGCATGGGATTCGCATCCTTCCAGAGCATCTTGAACGCAACGCTCAACAAGTGACCCCTCAGGCAAATATTCAATTGCGACCTCGACCAGTACTTCAGGAGCTTGACCTGATTTAGCCAGACAAAAGAGAATAGCAATGGCTTCGGCACTCCAGAGTCCATCCTCAAACTGAGTAAATGAAGCATCTAGAGCTGACTGCTCTCGGGCGAGTGCAACATTTCCAGAATTTTGAAGCCCAATAACCATGGCTCGTCCCAGGGCGGCGTCATCGAAATAATGTGGGTTGAATCGTCCGCATTGTGGGGCTGTCATACCTGATTCCAGATTCCGCAAGGCCGCTTGTACGCTAAGACGTCCCCGGATCTGTTTCCTGTCCTTTGTGAGTGTTCGCCAGGCATCTCCTAAAATATTATGAGTAAGAACCCCTTCATTTTCTACCAATAAGGTGGTAGTCCACGCAGCCCATTCTGTGAGATCTCCTGCAGCTGGTTTTAAAGGCTCCGGCGACTGATTCAGGGAAAATGGTTTTGGAATGCTGGTGATATTTTCAGCTTTTGATTCTGTAAGTCGTCAAAGTAATTCGGACAATATCGCTTAAAAAATAAGAGACACTTTCCGGGCATCCAACATATTAAGCAAACACCTCATGGTGCTGCGATTTCATGTTAATCCGCTTCCTCATCTGAAGCGTTTTTTGTTTGATGATGTCTCTCTTTG
>JABMOS010000102.1 GCA_013203185.1 Fidelibacterota bacterium
CATCTCCGCGAAGCTCTGCATTCAGGAGAACAAATTTTTAACATCACTATTGACGGCGAGCAACGCCGAGCCATGGTGAAAGATGTCCAGTGGCATCCAGTAACTGACAAAATCATCCATATGGACTTCTTCGGTGTTCGTCTTCGCGACATTATTGAAATTCCTGTGGCGATATTGTCCGTTGGTACTGCAATTGGTGTCAAAGAGGGCGGTGTTCTCCAACAGCCCATCCATGAAGTTGTGGTTCGCTGTAAGGGTGAGGATGTACCTGACTCAATTGAAGTTGATGTAACGGAATTAAACATTGGTGATGGTATCCATGCCAGTGACATCCAGAGTGATGACTATGAAGTGCTCCTTGCCGAAGATATCACCATCATCTCAGTCGTTATACCACAGAAAATGGAAGAACCTGTTATTGAGGTTGATGAAGACGATCTGGAATTTGAAGATGAAGAAGGATCAGAAGAAGAAGATGGTGAGAAAAAAGAATCTGATACAGGCAGTGACGAATAATTAAACGGTATCAAAGAGTCGTATTGTGCTGCGAGCCATCATTGGCCTTGGGAACCCTGGAGATCGGTATGCTAAAACCCGACATAACGCCGGTTTCATGGTTATTGATGAACTTGCCCAGCGCTGGCAGGTCAGTTTTCGACCTGGCAAGGGCAATTATGTGTTCGCTAAAAGTGCACAGCGGGATGCAATCCTGATGAAGCCAACCACATATATGAATAATAGTGGTCAGGCAGTACGTCATTTGGTGGATTATTTCAAAATTGCCACAGAAGACTGTATGCTTGTTTTTGATGACCTTGACATTCTCTTTCCGGAACTAAGACTGCGTAAGCAGGGTGGTGCCGGAACCCACAGGGGCATGCAATCGATCATCCAGCACCTGAACGACACAACTTTCCCACGCACTCGTATGGGAATTGGTGGAGATCAGGGTCGACGACTTTCTGAGGATTTTGTTTTAGAAAATTATTCTAAAGATGATTTAAATGTTCTCCCCGAGCAGTTGGGAAAAGCAGCAGATGCTCTTGAGTATTGGCTGAACGAAGATATTGATAATGCTATGAATCGCTTCAATATCAATCCCCGGAAAGCTCAGGCTGAGGATTTAGAGGAGGAAAATTAATATGAGTGAAATGATGATCTGGGTCCCCATCTCGGGATTTATTGCCTTGGCGTTTGCCTTTTGGAAAACAGGCTGGATCAATAAGCAGGATGAAGGTTCTGATAAAGTGAAAGCTATCGGCAAGCATATTTCCGATGGTGCCATGGCCTTCCTGAAAGCTGAATATCGAGTGCTGGCAATTTTTATTGTCGCAGTTGCTATTCTATTAGGGGTCGCCAATAGTGGGGAAGGAAAAAGTCCCCTGGTAGCAGCCTCGTTCGTAGTAGGAGCCCTGACTTCAGGTCTGGCCGGCTTCCTGGGTATGCGTGTTGCAACAAAAGCCAATTATCGTACAGCACAAGCTGCCAGAACGGGTCTTGCAAAAGCCCTGGGCGTTGCCTTTACCGGCGGTTCAGTCATGGGCTTGAGTGTTGTTGGCTTGGGTGTCATCGGGTTAGGAGGGTTATTCCTCATTTACCGTGAGATATTCACTGATTTGAGTCAAGTGATGTCTGTGCTTTCTGGTTTTTCACTGGGAGCTAGCTCCATCGCCTTATTTGCCCGTGTTGGTGGTGGTATTTATACCAAAGCTGCTGATGTAGGTGCCGATCTTGTTGGAAAAGTTGAAGCAGGTATTCCTGAGGACCATCCTTTGAATCCTGCTACAATTGCTGATAACGTCGGTGACAATGTTGGCGATGTTGCTGGAATGGGTGCTGACCTTTTTGAATCCTACGTGGGCTCAATTGTGGGTTCCATGGTTTTGGGAGCCACCATTATGGTGAGTGGTGCCCTAGCCCCTGAATTCGTTTTTCTTCCACTCCTTATTGCTGCTGCTGGTATCATTGTCTCTATCCTGGGAACCTTTATGGTCTCAGTGAAAGAGGGGGGTGATCCACAGAGGGGTCTCAATATCGGTGAGTTTGGATCATCAGGAATCATGGTTGTGGTAATGTTTTTCATGATAACCATGATGTTGCCTGCCTCGTTTACGTTGGGTGGTGCTGAATATACCAGTTACGGCGTTTTCTGGGCCAGTACGATAGGTCTCTTTGCCGGGCTTGGTATCGGTTTTGTCACCGAGCACTATACTGGAACAAATACAGGCCCTGTAACCTCCATTGTAAATCAATCAGCCACTGGTGCTGCCACAAATCTGATTGCAGGACTCGGTGTAGGAATGCAGTCAACGGCTATCCCTGTACTGATTATCGCTGGCAGTATTATGGCCGCTTTTGAGTTTGCAGGTCTCTATGGTATTGCCATGGCAGCCCTGGGAATGTTGGCCAATACTGGAATGCAATTGGCCATTGATGCCTATGGTCCTATCTCTGACAATGCCGGTGGTATTGCCGAGATGTCTCAAATGCCAGCAGAAGTGCGTAAACGTACTGATAAACTGGATGCTGTAGGTAACACGACAGCAGCTGTTGGTAAGGGCTTCGCAATTGGATCTGCTGCTCTAACTGCTCTGGCTCTCTTTGCTGCTTTTCGTACGACTGTGCAGTTTATTCGTGGAGTAGATCATATGACCATCAGCATTACAGATCCAACGGTGATGGCTGGACTGTTTGTTGGTGGGATGCTGCCCTTTGTATTCTCATCGATGGCCATGGGTGCTGTTGGTCGAGCTGCAATGGCCATGATTGAGGAAGTCCGTCGTCAGTTCAAGACGATTCCCGAGCTCGCTGCTGCCCTGGTTGTAATGAACAAGTATGAAGAAGGTCAGGTAATGTCTGCTGAAGACCAAAAGACTTTCGATGCTGCCGAGGGTAAAGCGGAGTATGGAAAATGTGTAACCATTTCCACAGAAGCGGCTATTAAAGAAATGATGATGCCGGGGTTGTTGGCTATTCTTACCCCCGTTGTGATTGGATACATATTTGGTGCTGAAGCTCTTGGCGGTTTGCTAGCTGGAGTAACAGTGACAGGTGTTCTCATGGCCATCTTCCAGTCAAATGCTGGTGGTGCCTGGGACAATGCTAAAAAAATGGTAGAGGACGGTGTTGAAATAAACGGAGTCAAGTATGGTAAGGGTTCCGAAGTTCATAAAGCTGCCGTCGTTGGTGATACCGTGGGAGATCCCTTTAAGGATACCTCAGGACCATCACTGAACATATTGATAAAATTAATGTCGGTTGTATCATTGGTAATTGCACCACTGATTGCAACCATAGGTCTATAAGGAGGTTTGCTCTTGAAAAAGTATGAGTGCCTTTATATTGTAAATATCAACTTTGATAGTGAAGGAATCTCCGCCGTTGTTGCAAGAGTGGATGAAGTCCTAAAGAACGTAGGCGGTGAGCTTGTAAACACCCAACATTGGGGCAAGCGCAAACTGGCTTATGCTATCGATAAGGAACGCTATGGAAATTATGTTTTAATGCATTTTCAAGGCGAAAACCCAAATATCTCAGAGCTTGCTCGTGAGTTTGAAATTGAATCAGCTGTACTTCACTACATGACAATCCGTTTGGATGAATTTCCTGATTTTGAGACACTGTCCGTTCCACAGGCTTTTGAAGCTGAACGGGGAAGACGTCCTGGAGGCAGAGATTCTAGAGATTCCAGAGATTCCAGAGATTCCAGGGATGATCACAGACCAAGACGCTATGAAAACGAGGATGCAACGCCAGCAGTCGCTAAGGAAGCAACTGAAGAAGTTGCCGAAGAAGTTGAACTAGCTGACGTGGCAGTTGAGGCAACAGAAGAAGTTGCAGAGACTCCCGAAGTGGTTGAAGAGACCCCGGCTGAAGTTGCCGAGGAAGCTGAAGTGGTTGAAGAGCCTGCAGCTGAAGAAGTTGCCGAGGAAGTCGCTGAAGAAGTTGAAGTGGTCAAAGAGCCCGCAGCTCCTGAAGCAGAGGATGAGGAATCCGCTGACGAATCACCTGAAGAAGAAGCTGAAAAGCCTGCTGACGCAGAGTAATCGGCCGGATTAGAGAAAGAGAGTATTCTATATGAAAATGTTCACCTATAGAAAAAAGATTTGCAAATTCTGTGAAAACAAGAAAATGGAAATTGATTACAAAAACCCCTC
>JABMOS010000103.1 GCA_013203185.1 Fidelibacterota bacterium
CAGTGTTATTAACGAAATTGGCCAGGGCTGGATGATCTCCGATGTCATTGCGATTCTCGGAAGTCTGGACATTGTACTAGGGGAGATTGATCGCTAAATGATACAATTACTTGCTAACTGGATCCTCTCGTTTGACATCCTTTCAGGTATGGGTAATTCTGTAGCCTGGGGATTGTCTCTGTTTATCGTTTCTGCTTTGATTTTTGTCTTTGTGGCAGTCAACGCAATTGTACTGGTTTATATCGAGCGTAAAGTATCTGCCTTTATGCAGGTTCGCCTGGGACCCATGCGTGTGGGAAAATTTGGGACATTGCAAACGGTGGCTGATGCGCTGAAACTTCTTCAAAAAGAAGACATCATTCCCAAGATGGCTGACAAAATTCTCTTTGTGGTAGGACCCTGGGTTATCCTGGTGGCCTCTGTGGTAACTTTTGCAGCTATTCCATTCTCTGATACACTGCTGGCAGCCAATATGAACATAGGTCTCTTTTACGTTGTATCCATCTCATCCATTGTGGTCTTGGGTATTGTCATGGCAGGTTGGGCCTCCAACAATAAATGGTCACTATATGGTGCCATGCGCTCCGCTGCTCAAATTATTTCATATGAAATCCCTGTGGGAATCACATTGGTAGCAGTTGTTGCAGTTGTGGGCAGTTTGAACCTTCAAACTATCATACAGGCACAGGCCGGTACTGGTCAGCTTTTTCACTGGATACCCATCCCATTACCAAACTGGTTTATTTTTCATAGTCCATTTCTCTTTATGGCAGCCTTCGTTTATCTCATTGGTGCCACCGCCGAGATAAACCGAACTCCTTTTGATATTCCTGAATCAGAATCAGAATTGGTCGCTGGATTTATGACAGAGTTCTCAGGGCTAAGATGGGCGCTATTTTTCCTGTCTGAATACGCCAATGCGACTCTGGTAGCATTTCTGGTTTCCATCGTTTTCCTCGGTGGCTGGCAAAGTCCCTTTGCAGATTATCAGGGCACACAGATTGGTTTTACAGTTATCACTATTGTGGCCATATTGTGGACAGTTTTTGTTCGAACCAAATCCGGGCGGCTCTCAGTTTACCCTCTGGGCCTAAGTCTGGTCATTGCAATTTCAGCGTGGCTTTTTCCTGGTTTTGCAATATGGATGGCCTCTCCAGGAATTTTCTGGATGCTGATGAAAGTTGGAACCATCATTTTCTTATTAATGTGGTTTCGCTGGACCTTTCCTCGATTACGTGTGGATCAACTCATGTATGTCAGTTGGAAAGTTCTCCTTCCCTTGTCACTAATAAATCTCATGGGTGTTGCCATCTGGATGTGGCTCACCGGTGAAATCCAATTCTAGGATAGAACCATGAGCTATTTCAGTAATATAGGTAATGCTATCACCACTCTGGTCGCCGGGATGAAGGTGACCATGGGGTATTTTGTACGACCCCGTGAACACGTCACCTTGCAATATCCCGATGAGGTTTGGCCAATTCCCACAAGGAATATTGGTGTTGGTGAAATTGAGAGTTATAACACAATTCGCTCAAAGCTGGTTGTGGATTTTGAGGACTGTATCGGTTGCAAAGCCTGTGAACGTGCCTGTCCAGTAAATTGTATTGATATTGAAACCTTTAAGGCTGGTCCTGACGAGGATATTGGCACCACTAAGAATGATACCAAGATCAAGTTACGGGTCACCAGTTTTACCATTGATATGAGCGAGTGCATGTTTTGTGATTTGTGTGTGCACCCCTGTCCGGAAGATTGTATTCGCATGACGCCAGACTATCAGTTTATAGCTAATGACAACGTCAAACTTGATGTGACACCAGAAGAACGCTGGAGAGATCGTGATCATCTGATTTATCAATTCTCCAAGGTTTCTCCCATTGAGCGTGCTCAGCGCCAGGCTGAAGCTGACAAAGTGGCTGCTGCAAAAGCCGCCGCAATGGAAGCCAAGCAAGCTGCTGCTGAGAAAGCAGCTGCCGTAAAGGCCGAAGAAGCAGCCCGGGAGGCAGAGAAGGCTCAGGCTGACACTGCAACACCTGTTGATTCTGTAGCTACTCCACAGCCAGTCACAGCTGAGACGCCTGTTGTTTCTGCCGAAACTACTCCAGTAGAAATCCCAATTCTGGAGAATACTCCTGAACCAGAAACCATGGACAGGATAGAGGTACCGATGGAAACCATTACAACACCAGATGTTCCAGAGGTTAAACCTGTCTCCACAGAGACAACATCAGAACCTGAAACATCAACTGAACCTGAAGATTCTTCAAAAGGGGAGACTGAGAATGGCTGATTTCATTTTCTGGATCATCTGGGCGCTGATCGTTGCATCAGCAGCACTGGTAGCATTCGGAAATAACCTGATTCATTCGGTGTTTGCCCTCATGGGTACCTTTTTGGGTGTCGCCGGTATTTACATTTTCCTAAACGCAGATTTCCTGGCTGTCACCCAGATTGTGGTATACGTCGGTGGCATTTTGGTTCTCCTGGTTTTTGGAATCATGCTCACCAATCAAATATCCACGGCCCGGATTTCTCAGAGCTCAGTGCAAAAGGGAATGGGGCTTGCAGTTGTCGTAGGAGTCGCTGCTGTTATTCTTTCAGCTGTGCTGCCACATGACTGGGTTGGTTCAACTCTGCCAATGGCATTCAGCGATACAGTCACTGGAATTGGAAATTTACTGTTCACAGACTATCTGATATTGTTTGAGATTGCCTCAGTACTCTTGCTGGGTGCGCTCATCGGTGCAGCTACTCTGGCGAGAAAGGAGCAATAAGATGGATCATCTATCTTCTTACCTCGTACTTAGTGCCATTCTGTTCAGCCTTGGTCTGTATACTGTGATAACACGACGCAATGCTGTTGCCATCCTAATGGGTGTGGAACTTATTTTGAATGCAGCTAATATCAACTTTGTGGCTTTCTCAAAATTTGTGACCCACAATCTGGATGGACATCTCATGTCAGTCTTTATCATTATGCTGGCTGCTGCCGAGGCTGCAGTTGCCCTGGCAATTGTCCTCAATCTCTATAACGACCGCGGGCACATCAATGTTGATGAAGCCAACGCACTTAAACAGTAGGTGCAGCTGATATGATTAAATTAGCACTCTTCATCCTGTTCCTCCCGCTATTCTCATTTGTCTTTCAGATCTTCTCTTTCAGACGTTTTGAAGAGAAGAAAGGGGAGTGGGTCTCAGTAGGTATTCAATTTGTAACTTTAATCCTGTCCCTGGTCATGCTGGGCATGATGCTCTCAAAGAGCGACCCTAATTTCAGTCTGGAAGTTACTCAGAGTTGGTTAGATCTGGGGTTGTTCAAAATTGATCTTGGCGTCTATATTGACAATATCACCGTGATTATGTTGGTGGTGGTTGCCCTCATCTCTTCTTTGGTCCATCTCTACTCAACAGCCTATATGGCAGGGGATGTACGCTTTTCCAGATATTTTGGTTTTCTGGGGATATTCACTTTTTCAATGAATGGCATTGTCCTTTCCAACAGCCTCTTCATGATCTACATGTTCTGGGAGCTGGTTGGACTATCTTCATATCTGTTGATTGGACATTGGTGGGAAAAAGACTCAGCAGCCAACGCCAGTAAAAAAGCATTTATTACCAATCGTGTCGGTGACATCGGAATGTTTACCGGTATGCTTATTATCGCTACCGTTCTGGGAACATTCAATTTCCAACTCATCGGAGAGAGAATCCATGATGGTATGTGGGCTGCCAATGCAGGCATGTTGTTTGGGGGCATTGAACCCCACAAACTTCTCACCTTTGCTGGTGTCCTGGTATTTATGGGAGCTGTTGGAAAATCTGCACAATTTCCATTACACGTCTGGCTACCAGATGCAATGGAAGGTCCAACCCCTGTATCAGCTTTGATCCACGCTGCTACTATGGTCGCAGCTGGTGTTTATCTTGTGGTTCGCATCTTTCCTTTTCTCACTGCAGACGCCATGGCAACCATTGCATTTATTGGCGGATTGACAGCCATCTACGCAGCCACCATTGCCATTACCCAGAACGATATCAAAAAGGTATTGGCCTATTCTACAGTGAGTCAGTTGGGATACATGATTATGGCGCTTGGGACTGGCGCTTATGTGGCTGGATTCTTCCATCTCGTGACACATGCCATGTTTAAGGGCGCCTTATTCCTGGCTTCTGGATCTGTTATTCACGCCATGCATCATAGTCTCCATCATTTAAAAGATCACGAAACTGATCCCCAGGATATGCGCAACATGGGTGGGTTAAGAACCAAGATGCCCATTACTTTTGCTGTCTTCATGGTGACCACAGCAGCCATTTCTGGTATCCCTCTGTTTTCAGGTTTTCTAAGTAAGGATGCTATTCTTGCAGGGACCTGGAATTATGCTGCCAATGTTCATGATGGCTGGCTAGCCCATCTCCATCTGGCCTGGATACTTCCCGTATTCGGATTTGGAGCTGCAGCAATCACTGCTTTCTATATGTTCCGATTGATCTTCATGACATTTTATGGTGAGCCCAAACAACCTCAAATTTTCAAGCACATGAAAGAATCGCCTAAAGTCATGACCATTCCATTGATCGTTCTGGCTATTCTGTCACTCTTTTTCGTATTCACCCTACCCTCTGTGAATCCAATTTCAGATCACGGCTGGTTTACAACGGTGATTCAGTCTCCAGAGAGTGCAGTAACAACTGGACCTGCCTTTGATCTGGAACACTTTGAACATGGTATGCACGAAGCACACATACCCGCCATGGTAACCTCACTATTGGTTGCCGGTCTGGGTATCCTGTTTTCAGTGCTTATTTATTTGTTGAACAAAATTTCTGCTGAGAAGCTTGCCGTTAAATTGGGCGCGCTTTATCGGGGATCCTTTAATAAGTGGTATATGGATGAGTTCTATATCAATGGCATCATCAGACCTTTTCTAAAAGGCTGCGATGCAATTGGTCGTTTCGATCTGGATTTTTATGATCACTATCTCATCAATGGATGGGGACGCAACACCAAACGCACTTCCAGGGGAGTGGGAATGGCTGATGATCTCATCGTGGATGGCGCCGTCAATTTCGCCGGTATCATCTTTCAATGGTTAGGTTGGACTTTAAAGTTCATCCAAACTGGTAAAATTCAAAATTATCTCATTTTTGTATTGATCGGCGCAGCACTGCTGTATGTCGTCAATGTATTCTAGGACTGAAGGAGTCGATTAACGCCATGGAAAATCATTTACTAAGCATTGTAACCTTCCTGCCAGTATTTGGAGCGGTGATTATTGCCCTGATCCCAAAGGAAAAATTGGACATTATCCGCTGGGGTGCTGCAGCAATAACGGGTCTCCAACTGATTCTGGCTATCTGGATTCTCTATATTTTCGATTTCTCAACAGCAGAGGTTCAGCTCCAGGAGCATTACGCCTGGATTCCAGCCTTTAACATTGAATACTTTATGGGGATAGATGGTCTCAGCGCTCCCATGATTCTGCTGACAGCTCTGTTGAGTTTCCTGGCCATATTCACATCATGGAATATTGACAAAGCTCAGAAAGGGTATTTTGCTCTCTTTCTCCTGCTTGATGCAGGGATGATGGGTGTTTTTTCTTCCCTGGATTTCTTCCTGTTCTACATCTTCTGGGAAGTCATGCTCTTGCCAATGTATTTCTTGATTGGTATTTGGGGTGGTCCACAACGTGAATATGCTGCCATCAAATTTTTCTTATACACCCTGTTTGGATCTGTGTTGCTCTTGTTGGGAATGTTGGCCCTCTATTTTATTTCTGAGCCTCATACCTTTAACATGCTGATTCTGGCTGAGCACTCCTCGCAATTCGGAGGGGCCTTGCTGCTGGGGATGAATGCCGGGAAGGTGATATTTATACTACTCTTCATTGGTTTTGCTATCAAAGTACCAATTTTCCCCTTCCATACCTGGTTACCTCTGGCACACGTTGAAGCACCAACTGCCATTTCAGTTATTCTTGCCGGTGTCTTGCTGAAAATGGGAACCTACGGCTTCCTGAGAATCAGCTTTCCTGTCCTCAAGGATGCGACCCTATGGTTCGCCCTGCCGCTGGCTATACTCGGCCTTATAAACATCATTTACGGCGCTATGGCGGCATTGGCGCAAAGAGATTTGAAAAAGATGGTGGCCTATTCATCTGTTTCACACATGGGATTTGTTCTTTTGGGTATGGCAGCCCTTACCCCAGCAGGTATGAATGGTGCAGTTTTCCAGATGTTCAACCATGGTACCATCTCAGCCATGCTCTTTATGTTGGTGGGTGTCATCTATGATAGAGCACATCATCGTGATATAGAAGGCTTCGGTGGCATTGCCAAGGTAGTACCTATTTATGCTGGTGTAACTGCCATGGCTTTCTTTGCAGGTCTCGGTTTACCTGGATTCTCAGGATTTATCTCAGAAGCTCTGTGTTTTATTGGTGCCTTCCCAGTCTTTACCTGGATCACTATTTTCGCAACCATTGGTATTGTCTTGAATGCAGGATATTTCCTCTGGGCGTATCAGAGAATATTTATGGGTGAGCTCAATAGCAAGTACGAGAAATTAGAAGAGATCAATAATCGCGAATTATTTGCTCTGATACCCCTGGCAATAATCACTTTCTTCCTCGGTGTCTATCCCACACCCATGCTGAATTTGATGAGCAGCACCTTGAATCATTTGGTGGAAGCTGTCAAAACCGCCGGAATG
Organism: Fidelibacterota bacterium; assembly: GCA_013203185.1. GTDB lineage: Bacteria > Fidelibacterota > UBA8477 > UBA8477 > JABMPR01 > JABMPR01. The sequence goes on from JABMOS010000103.1 coordinate 6,716, forward strand.
GTAGCTGGTCTGTAATCAAATAGGATATTCTTATGAATCTTAATCAAATCATGACGGATCTCTCCTATTTCATTCCTGAGATGATGCTTACTGGGGTATTACTCCTCGTCATATTGTTCGACCTCTTTCAGAAGGCTGACACCTCTATCCGATCTGGATATGTGGCCCTTGGGGGAATGGTACTGGTTACCTTAGCCCTCATTGGTCAGGATGTTTCAACCTCTGTGGGAATATTTTCAAACATGCTGGCCGTGGACCCGTTTGGTAACTTTCTCAAGATACTAGTAAGTGTGGGTACCATTCTGGTCATGTGGATGTCTTTCAATTCCAATGAGTTGAAGAACAGGCGAGTTGGGGAATACTATACCCTTCTACTGGTCCTGGTTCTAGGCATGTACTTTCTGGTCTCGGCAACCCATTTGCTCAGTATTTATGTTTCCCTGGAGATGGTGAGCATCATGAGTTATCTCCTTTCAGGATATCTAAAGGAACAGATGCGCTCCAATGAGGCTTCTATTAAATATGTCGTATTTGGTGCTTTCAGCTCTGGTATTCTGTTATACGGGTTTTCACTGCTATATGGTCTTACTGGCAGTGCTGACATATTCGAAATTCAAGCTGCGCTTTCTGCAGGAACAGCCACTCCTGCGCTCATGATGGTTATTCTCATCATGATCCTGGTGGGCTTTGGTTATAAGATTGCTGCTGTGCCCTTTCATTTCTGGACACCTGATGTGTATGAAGGAGCTCCTGCTCCCATCACGGCTTTCTTGTCTGTGGGACCAAAAGCAGCTGGTTTTGCTATTATTATACGATTCTTCAATGTGGCCTTGTCCAGTGCGGGAAATCCCAACATGGAAGCATGGTCTGCATTGAGTAATATGGATTGGCAAGCTGTCATTGGTATTCTGGCCATCCTCTCAATGACAGTGGGTAATGTCATTGCACTCCAACAATCAAATATCAAACGTATGCTGGCTTATTCAAGTATTGCCCATGCCGGCTATATGCTCCTTGGTGTGGTGGTTGCTGATCAGACAGGTATTTCAGCGGTGTTGTATTATGCCGCCGTTTATATGCTCATGAATCTGGGCGCCTTCTTTGTGGCCATTCACATAAAAAATGCTTTTGATACTGAAGAAATTGAAGACTATAAGGCCTTGGGATATAAAGCTCCTGTCCTCGGTGTGATTATGGCCATCTTCATGTTCTCATTGACTGGTTTGCCACCAACAGGTGGTTTTGTTGCCAAATTTTATCTTTTTCGTGCTTTGATTGAATATGGAGATATGTATTTCTGGCTGGCTATCATTGGTCTTATCAATGGTGTTGTCTCACTTTACTACTATATGCGAGTCGTTAAAGCCATGTATTTTGGAAAAATTGAATTACCTGATACCATTCACCATGCACCCCTCAATGTCACTATACTGTTGTGCGTATTGGCGCTGCCCCTGTTATTTGCCTGGATGATGGGAGATCCACTATCGATTTATGCCCAGAATGCAGTCCAGTTTTTCATTAAGTAAATAAACGCAAGCATTCAATTAAGCCCTGCCAATGTCGGTGGGGCTTTTTTATTATGAGAGGGTGTTTGGATTTAAGTACAACAATAGGGAGTCAAGCGGGGCTTTATTCCAACCTTACACAAGTTGATCAGAGAATCTGTTATCCTAGTGAACAATGTGAATTAAGATCCAAGTTTTTCGAACGCTTAATCCTCCACATCCAGCTCAAGATCATCAAAATTCCAGGTTCCGCTTTGATCCAACCAAAGCGATTTTGACAATACTTTATTTTTATTGCATTTAATACGATATTCAATTCCGTCATAACTGCGATATCTGTAATTGTTGTCTTTAAAATATTTGCCAGTCAACTCACCACTTTTAATATCATTCCAATCCTGACCAATCACTTTTCTATACTTATCGCTGATGGGATAGCTAGCCGCTGAACCATAGTGCATACGTAACTGCTTTCGAATCGTACCAATTCCTGCAACAGCCTCAGCCCGTTTGGCAACTTCCATATTGTGCTGATAAATAGGAACAGCGGCGCCAGCGAGTACCCCGATGATCACAATGACGATCATGAGCTCAACCAACGAGAATCCGTTCCCTTCTTTGCTGCCACTATTGGCCAATATTATCCTCCAAAAAAATCTATTCTGCTTCTCTAAACGCAAAAAACAAGCCTAACTAAATAAATAGTTCTATCCTATTTATATTTAGCATGTTATGATATTCAGAATGCACATGTATCATGTGAGATCGTCGTATATTTACGACATATTCATTGCCATTGTCAATAATAACTGTTTTGTTCGAAATTAAGCGTGTTCAAGATTTAGTCCCTGCAGAAAGGTGCAGTGCTAGGTGTTAAACCATTTAGAGGTCTATTAAGTCGTGAAAACAAATAGACCTCTAAACTTCAAATTTTTAAATTCAGGTGTTACCTCAATCAACCAACCCCAGTTTCTTCAATTCCTTCTCATAGCGATTTACCAGATCGTCCATGTTGTCAATTACAGCTTGAACCGCTTGTGGCTGGGTCATATCAACGCCAGCTTTTTTCAACTGTTCGACAGGATAGTCACTTCCGCCTGATTGTAGCAAACTGATGTAGTTGGCTTTGGCCTGCTTCTTAGATTTTCGGCTTCCTTCGTTCATCTGTTTGAAGAGGGATGCAGAAGCCGCGTAGCTGGTGGCATACTGATAGACATAATAGGGAACAGATGAGAAGTGGGGGATCCTGGCCCAGGTGACATCATAAAGTTCATGATTATCCATGGCGTCGCCATAGAAGGTGACCAGGACATCATGATACACACTATTGAGGACATCAGCTGTAATGGGCTGGCCTTCCTCAACAAGTTTGTGGACCTGATATTCATAATCTGCAAAGAGAACCTGTGTATAAAATGTGCCAGCAATATTATCAATGGCGTGGCTTAATAACACGAGACGTTCCTTGGGATCTTTACTCTTGTCTAGCATATACTCTAACAAATGTGCCTCCGCCATGGTGGAAGCAACCTCAGCAACAAAGAGTGTATAGCCAGCATTTGAGAAAGTCTGTGCTTCGTTGGCAAGCATAGTGTGAACCGTATGCCCCATTTCGTGGGCTAAAGTAAATACATCATTGAGTGTGTTGGTGTAGTTCAAGAGCATATATGGATGCACACCATAGAGACCTGCAGAAAAGGCGCCAGTGGTTTTACCTGGGGTTTCATAAACATCAACCCAACCAGGTGAGAAGGCCTGAACTTGCTTTTTGCTATAACTTTTCCCCAGGGGTTTGATTGAATTTTGGACCATTTGGGCCACACTATCATAGTCATAATCTTTCTCGAATTCGATAACTGGGATGGCTGAATCATAACCGTCATACTCTTCCAGACCCAATGCTTCTTTGCGCAATTTATGATAGCGCTGAAGAGGTGCTGTGCCAGCGCGACCCTGCTCCAGCAAATTTAAATAAACATCAACTGGGATATTGTTCCGCTCCAGGGTTGCTTCTAGAGTTGATTCATAGTTGCGTGCCTGAGCATAAGCCCAATCTCGCTGACAGATTCCATCATAGGAAGCTGCATAAGTGTTGATATTCTTATTGTAAGTCCCATTGCGTTCCAGGAAGGCAGCTTTGCGGTCATCATGATTGCGGGAGGTTGCGAAAATGCGGCCAGCCTCACCTTCTGATATCTGAACTTCTTCACCAGTTGACAAGGTTATTTTTCCAAATTGGATATCTGCCGTAGATAGTTGATCATAGACATTCCCGGGATTTCCACTGAAGTGACTGAAATAGGAGAGGAGACGTTCTCCCTGTTCATCCAGCACGTGCGCCTGTTGGCGATAAAGATCTTCGACACCAAATTTATAGGGGCCAAGCTCAGGGTTTTCATTGAACACAGCCTCCATGGTCTCCCATGGAATCTCCAACATTTCTGGTGCAAACCACGATGTTGCAGTACCAAATCTAGAAAAGAGAATTTGAACCTGTTGCAGCTTGGCATACACTTCATTGTCACGATTATCCAGAGCTCTGATCAATCCGGCATAGGTTTGGACTCGATCCGCAATCAAACCTAGTTCCTCGCGCATGGTAAAGGCTTTTAGCAAACTCTCGGGACCGCCAGAAAGGGTACCCTTGAGATCGCTATAGCCATCCATTAAGCCTTCCAGCCGTTGGAGATCCTGCTCCCAGGCATCCCAATCACTATAGATATCGGTCATATTCCATTTGTATTTGGCGTCAATGTCAGCTCTTTCTTTTGGGGCCGCCGTCAGGGCCAGAGTCGAAAGCAGAAGGAACAGAATAAACGTGCAACTTTTAGTAAACAACTTCATGACATACTCCATTTATAAAACAATAGTTGTAATGATCGTGACAGGCGGCTTGTCACGTCCCCAACCCCTGGGGATTAACAGGTTTAAAATATAATAAAACAGTGCAGTATGCATCCCAAGGATTATTACGAATTGGTGTTGATAGGATCTGCTCAGATAAGAATTTTGCATACACAGTATGGCATGTGAGCTAGTCGGTCCAATGATGCATTATTTGGATAGTTGAGCAACTGACTTAGCAGGACTCAAATCCAATCTCTTGACTGCGGTCTGTAGAATCATATTCAGCATGGCCTGGTAATCTACACCATCCAACTCTGACATTCTGGCTAGATGTCCATCCCAGCACCAACCCGGGTTTGGATTTACCTCCAGAAGTCTGGGGGTCCCATTTATGTCAAGGCGCCAGTCAAAACGGGCATAATCACGACAGCCAAGACGCATAAAAAGGTTTTCGCAGCTGGCCCCCAAAAAACGCTCGGTTTCTGCTGGAAGTTCAGCTGGTATGGATGTTATGCAAGCATATGGGGAATCGGGATTCCATTTGGCTTCATAGCCGCAGATTTGTGGAAGACCTGCCGGGAGGTCTGAATAGTCTTCAGCAATGATGGGTAGAATACGGTAATTATCAGGAGGAGATCCAATAATGCCAACGCTGATATCCTTGCCAGTCAAATATTCCTCAATGAGAATGGGTTTTTCATATCCAAGCTTTTCACGAATGAGATAAATGGCATTCTCGAGCTGTTCGACATTATAGCATACACTTTCCTGTGTAATTCCAATGCTCGAATCACCAAAGTTGGGTTTCACAATGACTGGAAAGGGCAAAGCCAGTTCGATGAATGTTGTCTGCTCAGGTGTCACCACAAACGCCTGGGGAACTGGAATATCCATTTCCTGAGCTACACCACGCACCAGGGATTTATCGAAGCAGTGTGCCAGACATTGCGGGTTCCCTCCGGTATAGGGTAGATTCATAATTTCCAGCAAGGCAGGCACGTGCAGCTCCTTAACTGCTTCGTTAAAATATCCCTCATCACATAGATTGAAGATCAGGTCAATAGATCCTTGCTTTTTTTTGAGATCAGAGAGTAAGGTGTCATGATTATCTAAATAGGAAAATTGGAAACCATCCATGTTTGCCAGGGCTGTTTTCAAGCGGTTAATGGTTTCAAAATCATCGCTATCCCAGGTATTATCTGGCTTGACCGTATCGACTTTCCGTGGGTCGCCCATGAGGACAGTTACCTGCAATTTATCTTTGCTGGGTTTCTTTACAGCCGTCCACTCTTTTTGAACAACTGCCGTAATGATGAGGCGTTGGGCCATCATCCCCAGATCCTGGTTGCGAATTGAATCAGTGATTATTTCGCCATGGAATTGGACATCTGTGAAGGTATTTCCTTCCAGCAGACGTTGAATACTTTCTGCGGTATAGAGCCTTTCAGCATAGAACTGATCGGCAACAACCCCCTTTTTAACATGGGTGATTACTTCCCGTGAGATGAGCCGCTGTTCATCAGCTGACAGGGATCTTTCACGACAAACAAAATATTTATCATCAATCCATTCCCAACTACGAGGTTGGTAGGTCTTCCTTAAAAAACCACCATCGGCGAGATCCAACAGTAACATGCCACCTGGTTTAAGCACTCTCCTGATTTCCTGTAAAACTTTATCATCATCTTGACTGGACTCAAAATATCCAAAGCTGTTTCCTGCGACAAAAACGCGGTCGAAATGATCTGCAGGCATGATAAATTTTCTTGCGTCCCCTTCACGGAAGGTGAGCGAAAGGCCTTCGCTGCGTGCCAGATTCTTGGCGCGATTAATGAGATAGTGGGAGCGATCCAATCCGACGAGATTGGTGAAGCCCCTTCTTGCCAGTTCAAGGGTATGACGTCCCTGACCACAGCAAAGATCCAAGATGTGTTCGTCAGTCCTGGCTCCGGTGGCACTAAGAAATAGTTCTATTTCTGATTTGGTAAGATTTGTGTCTTCGACGACATCACCATCGGTGCGCAGGTAGTTTGCGTTGAAGATATGTTTCCACCAATCAGCTTTAACATAGCTTTCAAGATTTTCAACTGGACCGATTGAATTAACAACGCTACTAACTTTTTTTCGCGATGCGGGGAGGCTATTTTTCATCATTTAAATGGGAGTAATCCTTGTACCTGACGCGCGAAAGGACATCAGGTCCTTTCCGGCTGGATTACCTTATGTTAATCTAGAATTTCCAATCACAAACAGGAAAATTCGAAAAGCATAATTAGTATGATTGGCAAAGGAATTCGACAAGATCCGAATTTGTTTCTTCCTGTTTATTTTTGTGGGGAAGGGAAGGGCTTTCGGGGTGATGCTAAATATAAAAAGGCCACCTGAATTGAGGTGGCCTGATATCTGATCTTTCATTGGGACTTGAACTATTTGATCTCGAAGTTATCTCCGATCGCCTCACAACTTTTTGACCAGAGCAGTTCTCTGGTTTCAGGATTATTGTAGAAATCCTCAAGTTGAAAATGTACGACAGGTCCCTTCATGGCGGTTCTGCTTTTTCCAGGTCCAATGAAGTCACCAGATTTTGATGCCGGATCGGCCATCCCCTTGATGATACCAATAGCGCCATCTTCCTGAGATTGTCCTGCTCGCATGAAAAGGCCAGTAAACCAGCTCCCCATGCCACCGTCACCTACAGTTGTATCCTGGAGTGAGGTTGTTGCCAGGCCTGGATGTGCCACCATGGCTTTGATCTTTGGATTGGCTTTCTGAAGTTTTTCGTGGAGACAGCTGGTAAAGGCTGCATTGGCCAATTTGGTCTGCTGGTATCTCACCCAGCGTGCGCCACCAAACAACATACTGGAGCCATTTCCACCAAGATTTCCACCATTTTTCTCAAGATATTTGGATTCCAACTTTTTACCAAATCTGGCAACGCTGGAGTGGTTGACGATACGAGCTTCGCCTCTCAATTCAGCTGCTTTTTCCAGGGATGGGAATAGTTCTTTGGTAAGTAAAAAATGTGAGAGGTGGTTGGTTTGCATCTGAACATCAAATCCATCAGGGGTTGCAAGGTCTTCCAGGGCCATAACGCCAGCATTGTTGCATAGTACATCCAATCCTTCAGCGCATAGGGCGTTAACCTGGTGAGCTGCTTCACGGACTGATTCGAAATTTTGAAGATCGCACTCAATGGAAACTATCTCTGCCTCAGGGAAGGCAGCATTGAGTGTCTCTAGTGCATTCTCGGCTTTTTTTGAGGCTCTGTTCAACACAAATAGCCGAGCACCAAGCTCTGCCATGGTTTTTGCAGCGATATATCCAGTGCCTGAAGTGGTACCGGTGATGGCTACCGTCTTTCCATTCATAGTTGGAAGTGAGTTAATTACATCACCATAGTACACATTTTTTAAGGTGGGTTTATTATAATTTGGGCTCATTTATTGATTCCTCTCATTTATTCCAACAGGTCTTTAATACATTGCGGAGTAAGATAATTGCTCTACTCCTGTAAAATAAGTTTTAAATCCATTTCACTTCGTTCGAACGAAGAATTAGAAATACTTGGATGAAAATGCGCGGCCTGAGTGGGATTATAGGTACAATTCGAATGCTTTGGCTTTTTGCTCATTTCTGAAAGAGATAACGGTTTCAAGAAACCATGGGCAGTATTTTGAAGCATGGCGGGATTCACCATTATTGTGGGCTTGGAGACGACGCTTCAAGTCTTTTGTGAATCCAGTATAATGGTTCTTTGGATTATCAACGCTTCGAATGATATACACATAAAAAAGCTGATCTTTGGCTTGCACAATAATCTCCCAACTGATAGATGATGGTAATTATGGGCATAGCTCGGCGGTCCGACTTCGCCTACGCTGCTATTAAGTGGAGCCTGCACCGGCGTAGCTTGAGCTCCGCGAAAGCGAAGCCGTGTGGAGGCGGGGAGAATCGAACTCCCGTCCGAAACGCAAAGCCGATCAGCGTCTACATGTGTATTCCGAACTTTAAATTCACCGTTACAGCTCCTCCGGACTGGATCTTATAACGACTATTCAACTAAGTTTAAGATTCTCACCGTTGACGAATGAGTCTCCGATCCCATTTTAGCGACGCCCCAGACCCTGCCAATGGGCAAGAGCAGAGAAGGAACGAGCTGCTATTTAATTAAGCAGCTAGTGCGTAGTTAGATTCGCCGTTTATAATTGGCGTCCAATTTTTTTAAGTGGTTTTGGGAAAACACTACATGCAGCCAATGGTCTTCGTCATCCCGTCGAAACCAGGTCGCCCCCATTTTCAATAAGCGAAATCAATAAACAACCAAAACGAAGCAAATACCAGCACTTTGTTGTCTCCTGCCTTGCATTGAAATTCAATTTGGGTTCTCCATCCAATCTATGGGATCCAGCCCTTTCCTACAGAGAGCCACTTGAATTTGTTAAACAACCCATGTCTTTCCTTAGTTAGATTGACGCCGAATGAAAACTATGTCTCAACAAACTCTATGGTTGCGAAAGTGAAACATAACCATTTGTTCGTCGCAAAAGGATTTTCACTGGTTGAATTACTCGTCGTTATACTCATTATTGCTGTACTTAGCGCGATTGCAGTCCCCGTATACAAAAATAATGTCGAGAAAGCCAAGCGGTCTGAGGTTATGGTAACCATGGGTTACGTGAAAAATTACCTTCAAATATATAAGGGTGTGGAGGGGCATTATCCTCTAGCTCCAATATGGGAGAATGTGGTGGGATCAGATTGGAATGATGTAGCCAATGGTGGGCTTAGAGGAAAATATTTCCTAAGCAAGTATTATGACTACCAATCTGTTAACGGCATCGAATACAGGATTAGATGCTATTGGAACAATGGTCTGGATGCAAATTTCTGGGTGGATGAGCAAGGCAGGTGGAGTTGGAATGTCCCACTCGATGAATGGTGATATGCGAACACCTCAATTGTTACAGAAATGAAGTCCCAAATTCCTGCCAAGTCATGATTTGCTATCTCTTTTTAACGGCATAATTTCAAGCATGAAAAATTCATTCAAATATTCAGGGGACGTCCAAAAAGCCCTCTCTGAAGGAAAACCCGTTTTAGCTCTTGAATCCACCATCATTGCCCATGGTATGCCCTATCCAGAGAATCTGGAATTTGCCCGGGAGGCTGAAGAACTTGCCAGGCACCATGGCGCTGTACCAGCCACCATTGCCATTTTGAATGGGGAGGTTTGCATTGGCCTGAATGATGACCAACTCAAGCTACTCGCCTCCGATAAAAATGTGAAAAAGGTAGCCACCCGTGAAATTGGAGTGACCCTTGCAATGGGAGGACATGGAGCGACTACAGTGTCGTCAACCATGCGTTTGGCCCATCAAGGCGGCATCAAAGTTTTTGCCACAGGGGGGATTGGTGGGGTGCATCGAGGTGCTGAGAAGGATTTGGACATATCAGCTGATCTTATTGAGCTTTCCAGAACACCAGTAATTGTGGTTTCAGCAGGTGCTAAGGCCATTCTTGATTTACCCAAAACCCTTGAGTATCTGGAGACCATGAGTGTTCCGGTAATAGGTTATGGTACAAATGATTTCCCGGCTTTTTATTCATCTCGCTCCGGACTGGAATTGCATCAATCAATGGACAATCCAGATGACATTGCCCGTGCCTTTGTGGCTCAATTCGACCTGGGAATTGACTCTGGGATGCTCATTGCCAATCCGGCTCCTGCAGAAATTGAAATCCCACTGGATGAGATGAGTGTCATCATTGATCGTGCGCTCAAGGATGCAGCCCGTGGAGGAATCATAGGAAAGGAGCTCACGCCTTATCTTTTGGGGCGGATTGTGGAACTGACAGAGGGGCGAAGTTTGGTGACAAATCGAGCGCTTGCATTGAATAATGTTAAGATAGGGGCGAAAATTGCGGTAAGCCTTGCAGAACGGGCTTGAAATCCCTTATTCACAAACTATATTCATGCCGCTTTTAGATAGGATACAGGATAAGGAAGCCCGGCTTCGTAACGACATGAATGTCGTCACTACGCCGCGGCTCGAATGCATATCTTACCAGAATATGTGTCCTGTTCCAAGTCGCATTCGAGGTGTGGCGCAGTCCGGTTAGCGCACCTGCTTTGGGAGCAGGGG
>JABMOS010000104.1 GCA_013203185.1 Fidelibacterota bacterium
AAGCCGCGGTGGCGGAATTGGTAGACGCGCTAGATTTAGGATCTAGTAAGCTCAGCTTGTGGAGGTTCGACCCCTCTCCGCGGTACAAAGCAAACGAGAAATCGTTTGCTTTTTTTATTATTTCAAGTCGTTCACTCCAACTCAACATTTGTGACTCAAATAATTGGGGCATCAAAGTATATCAATCTGACATGTGAGTATGTTTAAATGATATATTTGTTGTTCAAATGGAGTGAATAAATATTAAAATATAGCACTTAAGTATAATATAAATAATATAATGAATAATTATGGCATCGCATGGCATGAGATTGGTTTATTGAGAGATATGTTTAGATCCACGTTTTTTAGAAACCTTTTATCGAAGCGTGTGACCGATTACAGAATCAGCACAATAAATCTTTTAATAAGAAAGTAAATAATGGAGCAAATTATGAAATCAAGAGCAGTCATCACCGTCGTATCAATCCTGTTGGGCCTAAGCAGTTTAGCTTATGCACAGTCCTCTGTGAGCAAAGACATTCACATTGCAAAAGGCAAGAAGAGCTCAAGAAATATCTCTACGGTGAGTGGTGATGTTTTTGTCGGAAATGGCGCTGTGGTGAAGGGCAATGTTTCTGCAGTGAGTGGAGATATTTCAATTGGATCAAAAGCCTCTGTTCAGAATATAGAAGTTGTCAGTGGAGATATTTCAATTGGTAAAGATGCAAAAGCCAAAAATATCGGAACCGTTAGTGGTGATATTCACCTGTATGAAAATAGTGATGTTGACGGATCTATTGAAACCGTGAGTGGTGATGTGAACTGTGACTCAGGATCTGATATTACAATAGATATTAAAACTGTGAGTGGTGATACTGAATTGGATGACTCAAGACTTCGAGGATCCCTTAGTACAGTCTCAGGTGATATCTCGCTTTTCAATGGCTCCATGATTGATGGAGACATTGTCATTAATCGGAAACCAGATGGTGTCCTTTATCATGATGGTAAACTTAAAATTATCATAGATATGAATTCTGTAGTTAAAGGTTCAATCCTCGTAAAAGAACCCGAATCAAATGTAATCGTTTACCTGGCCAACGGTGGCAAGGTACAAGGTGAAATCGTAAACGCTGAAGTTCGGAAGCAGTAATCTATCGGTTCCGGATTGAGGTGAAAGGAATGGAAAGAAATGAAATATATTCGACTGACTACTCTCTTACTGTGGGGATTATTACCAATATGCATCATTGGCTCACCACAATTAAAAGGGAGTGCCCAGGATCGGAGTATTTCAGCTTTTCGCCTTAATGGTACCCCAATTGAAGTAGATGGTAAACTTGATGATAAAGTTTGGCAGGAACTCCCCAAACAAAGCGACTTTTTGCAGCGTAACCCGGATGATGGGTCAAATGCAACCCAAAGTACAGAATTCGCTGTAGCCTATGATTCTGAAGTCCTCTATGTAGGAATTAGAGCATACGACTCTCAACCTGAACTCATTAATGGAATCCTCACCAGACGTGATGAATCCTCTCCCTCTGATTGGCTATATATCTCAATAGATAGTTATCATGACCACAGAACAGCATTTGAGTTTGGTCTCAATGCGGCTGGGGTGAAACAGGACTTACGACGTTTTGATGATGATAACGCTGATTTTGACTGGAACGCAGTTTGGGAGGGGGAAGTGAATATTGACGACCAGGGGTGGTCAGCCGAATTTGCTATTCCTTTTAGAGAGCTTCGATTCAATAGTGCCGAATCTCTTACTTGGGGACTCAATGTTTATCGTGAATTTCCTCGTAATGACAATGAACTGGCAATTTGGAATCACTGGTCCCATGAGGAAACGGGATTTGTATCAAATTATGGTGAACTCACGGGTTTGACCAATGTCCAGGCTAAACAGCCTATATACGTTACACCCTATGTATTGGGTCGATCCGGATTTAACGATGCTAACAAAGGGGAGTTTGACCAGTATGAAAACTCAGCCAGTTTGGGTGTTGATATCCGAAAAAATTTTGATCTTGGACTCACCTTTAGTGGTACTATTAATCCTGATTTTGGTCAGGTCGAGGCTGACCCTGCAGAGTTTAATCTTACTGAGTTTGAGAGCTATTTCAGAGAGAAACGACCTTTCTTTATTGAAGGTGGCAATATTCTAAATTTCTCATTGGGATTTGGCGATGGTGATAACTCTTCAAACACACTCTTCTATTCTCGTCGGATAGGGAGGGCTCCCCAGGGAGGTGCAAGTTCTGATGGTGGAACTGTCGTATCAGTTGATGCGCCGGAGTTTACTAGTATCCTGGCAGCTGGGAAATTTACCGGAAAACTCGATAATGGTCTTTCCATTGGTATCATGTCAGCAGCCACAGCCGAAGAAAAGGCTGTAATCACCTATGAAGATGGTCATGAATCAACAGGCGTCATAGAGCCCGCTACCACCTATTTACTTACACGTGTTCAACAGGACTATCGAGGCGGATTTACAACCATCGGTGGCATTTTTACCGCAACTTTGCGTTCCTTGGACGACACCAATATGGAGTGGCTTAGAGAACAAGCATTTACAGGGGGGCTTGATTTCAATTATCAATCATCCGATAGAGTATATTCCCTAGAATCAGCGTTAGCTTTTAGTCATGTTACGGGAAGTGAGGAAGCAATCCTCAACACCCAACTCCATCCTGCTCGATATTTTCAACGACCAGACGCCAAGCATCTTAGTGTGGATTCAACTGCCACCTCCCTGTCCGGAATGGGAGGCAAATTCATTGTAGGGAAATCTGATGGTAAGCTGAACATGTTTGGTGGTGTTCTCGCCACCAGCCCAGGTCTTGAAGTCAACGACTTGGGTTTCATTCGCTCAGTAGACAATATAAATGAGTTCATTTGGATTGGGTATCGACACTGGGAGCCTGGGCGCTTCTTCCTCAACTACAATGTAAATTTTAACCAATGGGCTAATTGGACTTTTGGGGGAGAATCCAAAGGGGTAGGTAGCAACGTCAACGGGCATGCAACACTGAAAAACAATTGGGGCATTGGCGGTGGACTCAATTTCAATACAGGTGGTATTGTACCCTTCCATCTCCATGGTGGACCATCCATACGCGGCTCAAAAAATGTGAATGGCTGGGCCAATATTAGTTCGGACTGGCGACAAAAGTTTAGCGCAGGCTTGAATGCAAACTATTTCTATAGCTGGGACGACGTGCACAGTTTTAATGCCTCTCCATCCTTTACCTGGCGACCCAAGAAAAATGTATCCCTTTCTCTAGGTCCTAATTTTCACTTCATGGATGATACCTGGGCGTGGATCACTACCATGGAAGATGCTTCCAGTCAACCTCACTATATTTTCTCAGGGTTGAAGTTAGCCCAAACCACGATGACCTTTAGAGCTGATGTTACGCTGAGCACCACGCTTTCACTACAAGCGTATGCTCAAGCCTATATTATGGGTGCAGACTATTTTGACTTTCGCAGGGTAGATGATCACACCCAGGAAGATTTCAGCCGACGCTTCCAGGAGCTCCCGGACCATCTCCTCTCATTTGATGGGAATGGGGCCTTGAGTGGTGTGGACATTGATCAAGATGGAATAATTGATTATTCACCAATCTCATATGTGTATTCAGACTTTAATTATAGTGAGCTAACCTCAAACGTCGTCCTCCGATGGGAATACTTAACTGGTTCTGTTATGTACCTGGTATGGTCTAGAGGGGCCTCTGCATATGATCCAGCCTGGAGATTTAATCCTGGTGAAGATCTAGGGTCCTTACTGAATCTTGAAGCAGACAACATATTTTTGATCAAGGTAAATAAGCTCCTCCATTTCTAACTAATATCCTTAAAGGCAGACTCCTTGCTAAATCAGTAGGGTCAATACGCGCTATCACCCCCTGCTGCAAAGATTCACAAAAGTGAATAAATGTAGTTAATTAGCGGGAATATTGAGAACATTGGTAGGGAAACCCCTAATTCTTTATAGGGTCAACCGATTTTTCTTTCGACACAGGCAATAAAAGTTTAATGTCATGCTCAAGTTGTCAATAAGGGCTCTTGAGCGGAATCATTAATGAAGCTTTCAAAGCACACATATATACCTGTACTCATATTTATAGCTGTTCTGGCAGCAGGACGAGTAGCTATAAGCTATGTTTCCGATCAAGAAAGCGAAAAGCTCACAATCAAAACGCAAGTAACGGCTGAGCAAGTTGGAATTCGACTCAATGATTTTCTAAATACCCGAATTACTCGCCTGGATGTTTTTCGAAAACGCATGGAGCAGATACCATTCTTAAGTGAAGCAGAATTCCGCACCACCGCCCTCCGTATACAGCACGAACTTCCTGGTTTTCAAGCGGTCAACTGGATAGATGAAATTGGTGTCGTTCAGTGGGTTACACCCTTAGCTCCAAATTTACCTGTGGTAGGTGTTAATTTGGTACAAAAGGCTGCAAAGGATGCTGCCACTGTATTTACTAGATCTCTCCTGTACCAAATGGATACTGCCTCTCCACTAATCGAACTCGTGCAGGGAGGCAAGGGCTTTGCAACCTATCTCCCTATTGTGGTGGATGACCAGATCACCGGTTTTATAAATGGTGTATTTCGAATAGAAGAATTGGTCTCGCAATGCTTTAATAACTCGATTAAAGATTTCAACTATGAAGTGATATTATCAGGTAACCGAGTTTACCTGCGGGGTGAGCCACAAAATTTTGAGAATCCCAGCACAGTTGGAAGACATAATTTTACCATTTTGGGTCAGTCCTGGGAGCTGCAAATTGTCCCAGGTTCCTCTACTGATGGTACAGCAACTTTTATGCGGGCGATATCCATGGTTATTGCTTTTTTCCTGGCAATCCTTCTCGCCGGTCTTACGCATGTTAGGCTTAAGTCAAATGAAGAACTGGCCCTGGCTCATACTGAACTTGAAAATTCTGAGGCAAAATTTAGAACAATTTTTGACAAATCTCCTGCATGTCTACTGCGGTATAACCCCAATGCGGTGCTTACCGACTGGAACCTTGAAGCAGCTTCCCTTTTTGGCCTTGAATTTCCACCTTCGAATCACAGATCGATTTATGATCTTGAAGAAATGAAACCAATGATCACTGCCATTGAAGAAGCCTTTACAGATGAGCACGCCTCTTACCTTGGTTCTTTAGAAATTCAAGGCAAGAAAATTGATATTGATGCGAATTTCGAAACCCTGAAATCAAGTGCTGATCAGATTCAGGGAGGGATAATACTCCTCAGAGACGTAACCGAGCAAAATAAAACAATGCGGGCCAAAGAGGTGATGTATGAGATTGGCGAACTGGCCAATAAGATCAAAGATCTACCCCTCTTATTCCAGGCTATGCAAAACAGTTTGAGCAGAATATTAGATACAAGAAATTTCTATGTTGCCCTGTACAACGAGGAACGGGATGAATTTTCCTACCCCTATTACAATGATGAATTTGATTCACCCCCGCCAGATCCAGTCAAGGCTGAACGCGGGATTTCCGCCTATGTGATAAAAAGTGGTCACCCCATTTTACTCACCAAAGAAGAGTTCTACGCGATGAACAAGGAGGGGAAAATTGATTTGTTGGGGACACCTTCTGAACAATGGCTGGGCTGTCCACTCGTTGTAGAAGATAGGCCTATTGGAATTATGGCTGTTCAAAGCTATTCCAAAGATGTGGTCTACGATGAAAATGATATGGAAATGCTAAATTTTGTTTCAGACCAAATCGCACTGACCATAAAAATTAATATTGAAGATGAGAAACTCCGTGATTCAGAAGCAATGCATAGAGAATTATCAAAGCAGCTAAGTGATTCAAATAACATCAAAGCGTTACTTCTAGATGTAATTTCCCATGACCTGAAAAACCCTGCCGGCGTTATTTCCGGTATTGCTGAAATCTTAACCATGGGCGAAGAGGTCAGTGATGAAATCCAACTCATCAAAGATAGTTCAGATGTACTGTTAAAGATCCTTGATAATACAACTGCTTTAGCCCGCATTACTTTGGGTGAGAGTATCAATTTGACGGAAGTAAATTTCAGCGACTTGGTTAATGAGGTCATCGATGAGTATAGACCAAGTTTTAAGGGTGAGGGGAATCCGCTTAAAATCGATGTTGAAACAAATATTATCCAAACTGCCAACCCTATTATTTCTGAAGTATTCAGGAATTACCTGAGCAACGCTTTGAAGTATGCACCTTCTGGAGAACCGGTTGAAGTGAGTCTAAAAAAAGAAGATGACCACATTGAATTTTATGTGAGGGATGTTGGTAAAACTATTTCAGTGGAAGATAGAGATCTAATATTTAAAAGAAGTATACAGCTGGCCAATGGGAAAATGCGCGGCTCTGGACTGGGCCTTGCCACTGTAAAGAGGATAGCCGAAGTTCATGGTGCCGTAGTTGGCGTCCGTCCCAATCAACCGCAGGGGAATATATTTTATTTTGAGATGCCTCTCCATGCGACTAAGCAATGAATAATGACGAATGGGTGAAAAAATGACAGTGTTAGTTGTTGAAGATGATTTTGCTTCCAGACAGTATCTATTATTACTTCTCAGAAAGCTTGAGTATAACCCTATTGCTGCGGAGACAGGGGAAGAAGCGCTTGAGATGATGAAAGATAAATCAGCCGATATATTTCTACTGGATATTGCTCTGGGACCCGGTATTAGTGGACTGGAACTAGGAGCTATACTGAAAAAGGAGGATCGTTTTGACCAAGTGCCCATGGTGGCTGTTACTGCGTTTACCAAGGACAAGCTAGAAACATTTGATGAATCCGGTTTCTCGGATTATATGTCAAAGCCATACACCATTGATCAATTGAAAGCATTACTAGATAAATACCTTAAATAGATAACCCCCCGTTTACCACACGAACAAATCCATACTATCTAGCAAAAAAATATCTATTATATAGAATGAAAATTAGTGATATCCTCAACGAGAGAAAAGACCCTTTTTTAAGTTTCGAGATTATTCCTCCTGCAAGAGGGAGAAGTGCCCGTGAAATCTATGAGATCATCGATGAACTGATAGAATTCAAACCCCCATTTATCGATGTGACCAGCCATGCTGCAGATTCATATTTTATTGAGCAGGATAATGGCACCTTTACCAGGCACATCAAGCGAAAACGACCTGGAACCATTGGATTGTGCGCCGCTATTAAGTATCGCTATCAGCTGGAAGCTGTTCCTCACCTGCTATGTCAGGGATTTACAAAACAAGAAACAGAAGATGCTTTGATAGAGCTGAATTACCTGGGTATAGATAACGTCCTGGCAATTCGTGGTGATCAATTGCTCTATCAAAAAGCGCATCCCCTTGGACGAGAAGCAAATGATCATGCTCTTGATCTGGTTAAACAGATTAGCAATATGAATCGGGGTAAGTATCTGGAAGATATTCTCGATGCCGATGAATCAGATTTTTGCATCGGTGTGGGGGCCTATCCAGAGAAACACCCAGATGCCCCAAGCAAAAATGCAGATATCCGGTACTTGAAAAAGAAGGTTAGTGCTGGTGCCCAGTACATCGTCACTCAGATGTTTTTCAACAATCAGGACTACTATGATTTTGTTGCTCAGTGCAGGGAAGAGGGGATTACTGTTCCCATTATTCCTGGCATAAAGCTGGTCACTCGTAAGACCCAGCTCAGATCCCTACCCCATGCGTTTTCTGTAAATATTCCTGATGAGTTAGTTACCAGTCTTGAGTCAGCCGAAACTTCTCATGAACGAGCTGAAATCGGCATCAAGCACGCAACTGAACAATGTGAAGATCTGCTAAATAATGGTGTGGAATGTCTTCATTTTTATGTCATGCAGGATGTACGTCTGGTTAAACAAGTCGCGAGATCGCTAAATTTAACCTAAATCATTTCAGCCAGTCGTATTTCACCGGTTTGGAAGACTTGCAGGTTCCCATCAATATTGACTAGTGCATCACCCTTGTTGTTGATGCCACAGAAATGTCCTTCAAAAATTCCCTGGGGAGATTCCCACTGGACCAATTCATTCATATGATAGGCTTTTTGGTTCCATTTGGTAGCCAGTTCCTGGCTGGAATCCAGGAAAGACAAATTCCCCAAAAATGAATATACAAATGCATCTATTAGGCTCGCTCTGTCAGGGCTATCCAATCCTTCCAGTTTAAGAGAAGTCGCCTGATTTTGAATGGAAAGTGTGAAGTCTTCAATCTCATGGCTCAGATTTATTCCAATCCCCATAACAGCAGACATAATAGCGTCTCCTTGCCATTGGAGCTCCGTAAGTATACCGCCACACTTCTTTGAATGGATCATGATGTCATTGGGCCATTTCAGGTAGACAGGGCGTTTAATGAGAGGTGAGATGATTTCATGCACAACCAGGCCTGTGTAAATGGATAACAGCTGGAGGTTATGGGTAAGTGAAGACTTTCGACCAAGATAGAGTGACATCCAGAGACCCAAACCAGCAGCAGATTCCCATCTCCGTCCCTTTTGGCCTTTACCTTGTGACTGAGCATCACTCACAAGTAAAACATTGGTATCCTGAAACTCATCTCGGCGTCTTTTTAGTTCAAGATTGGTGGAATCAACCGTATCAAGAAAAATGGTTTTGTCAAGATCTGGGTGAGATGGCATAATTAGAGATATGGATTGTAGTGAATGATCATTAACCCTGATATTCACCAAAGACAGACCTGAGCGTGTTAGATATTTCGCCGACGGAAGCATACTCCCGAACGGCAAACAGAATGTATGGATAGAGGTTTGTATCAGATTGCTGAGCCGCAGATTTCAAATCAGTGAGAGATTTCTGGACGGCATTATTATCACGTGTTGCCTTGACTGACTGTAAATCTTCTAATTGTCCCTGAGCAGCTTTGGCTGCCAGTTTCAATATCTCAGGCTGAATTTCCTCTTCCTCTGAGAACTTATTCTGTCCAACAACAATACGTTCTCCCCGTTCAATATCTTGTTGATATTGATAGGCGCTTTTGCCGATCTCATTTTGGAAATACCCCAATTCAATGGCTTTTACAGCTCCACCAAGTTCATCAACCTTATTTAGGTATTTGAAGACTTCCGCTTCCAGTCCATCGGTTAAAGTTTCAATAACTTCCGAGCCAGCCAATGGATCAACATAGTTTGTAATGCCACTCTCATACCCAATAACCTGTTGTGTCCTCAACGCCAGTCTTGCAGACGCTTCTGTGGGAAGTGCCAATGCTTCGTCCCGCGAATTTGTGTGCAGGGACTGAGTGCCACCTAACACAGCGGCCAGAGCCTGGATGGTTACTCTCACTACATTATTGTCAATCTGTTGGGCCGTAAGTGTTGAGCCACCTGTTTGAGTATGGAAACGGCACATCATGGCTTTGGGATTGGTAGCGCCAAAGCGCTCCTTCATAATTTTTGCCCAGATGCGACGGGATGCTCGGAACTTGGCGACTTCTTCCATTAAATCATTGTGTGCATTCCAAAAGAATGATAGCCTGGCTCCAAACTTGTCTACATCTAAACCGGCTGCAATGGCCGCTTCCACATAGGCTATCCCATTGGCAAACGTAAATGCCAGTTCCTGGGCTGCCGTAGAACCAGCTTCACGGATATGGTAACCCGAAATCGAGATCGTATTCCAGTTGGGGATATGCTCGTCACAATATGAAAAAACATCGGTAATGAGTCGCAGTGAGGCCTGGGGTGGGAAAATGTAAGTTCCCCGCGCTATGTATTCCTTTAAGACATCATTTTGGATCGTCCCACGCAATTGCTGACTACTGACGCCTTGCTTTTCAGCC
Organism: Fidelibacterota bacterium; assembly: GCA_013203185.1. Classification (GTDB taxonomy): domain Bacteria; phylum Fidelibacterota; class UBA8477; order UBA8477; family JABMPR01; genus JABMPR01. Next base: position 9,816 of record JABMOS010000104.1, read on the forward strand.
ACCACCTGATACATGGCCAATAAAATGATAGCAGTTGAATTGATGGTCATGGATGTGGATACTTTGTCCAATGGAATTCCGTGGAAAAGAACCTCCATATCCGCCAGGGTATCTATGGGTACGCCTACTTTGCCAATTTCTCCCTCAGCAATAGGGTCATCAGAATCATACCCAATCTGGGTGGGTAAATCGAAAGCGACAGACAGCCCTGTGGTCCCCTGACCAAGTAAATAGCGGTATCTGGCATTTGAGTCTTTTGCGCTGGAGAAGCCTGCATATTGACGCATCGTCCATTTTCTGGAGCGATACATTTCCTCGTAAATCCCCTTGGTAAAGGGATACACCCCTGCTTTTTCTCCTTGGCTACTCATGGCTACCCCTATATCCCGCGCTCAGTCTTAATTTCCTGATAGGCTTCGTTAATAGCCTTGAATTTGTCTTCAGCCATTTTTTGGAATTCTGGTCCAAGATGCTGAACCTTGTCTGGATGAAACCGCGCTGCCATGGAGCGATATGCTTTTTTGATTTCCTGGTCACTGGCAGCAGGATCAACCTCTAATATTTTATAATAGGAGTGTGTGTCTTTTACAAAGATAGCCATGATGGCATCAACATCACGAGCATTGAGCTTCAAATGTTGGCCAATTTCCTGAATAATTTGAACTTCACTGGCATGGACCTGGCCGTCAGCCTGGCTTATTCCAAATAAGACATGCATGAGCTGAAGCTTTTCAGCTGTGTTCATGTGACTGTTAATCTGATTTGCTATTTCATAGATGTAGTAATCCTGTTCCAGCAAATTTTTTAACAGAGCCAGCATTTCCTGAGCGTTATCACGACCAAAACTTTTAATGAGAAATTGCTTTACAAAATCCAATTCTGCCTTGACAACTTTGCCGTCTGCCTTCATGACCGCAGCAACCAATACCAACATGGCTATGGCAAAATCGCCTGGTCTTGTCTGTTGTGAAATTCTGGGACCAAAACTTTGTCCCGTTTTGGGTGTGGCATCAATCTGACCACCTAGCCACCAGCCAATTAATCCTCCTATGGGTCCTGCAAAAGCCCACCCAAGTCCAGCGCCGAACATTTTTCCTAACATTTGGTATCCAATATTTTAATTATCATCAGAATGGCTTACACAATCTCGATGATGTTTGTTCCCTTTTCAACGGTTTGCCCTTCAATCACACCAATTCTTTTTACAATACCCTCAACTGGCGATTTAATCTCATTTTCCATCTTCATCGCTTCAATGAGAAAAAGAGGATCACCCTCCCTAATAGCATCGCCAACTTTATGAAATATCTTGGTCACCAACCCGGGAATTTGAGCGCTTATCAAGCCTGTTTTTACATCTTGAAGGTCATCCCAACCCAATTCTCTAAGGTGCAGGTGTACTGCATCAAGAAGTTCCAAATTGATGGGCGTCCCATTCACATTCACTCGATTAGCTTCACTGGGACAAACCCCAACCACAAATGATCGATTGTTCACAAGAATGCTATAAACCCCAGGCTGAACTAGAATTGCCTCAAAACGTAATTCTTTTTCACCAGATTTTATGAGTAATTCATCGGAGTTGACAATGAAATTGGCTTCCAGGGATCTCTGGCCTGCATTGATTTCAAACTTCATCAGATCTTTCTCCCCAGCTGTGCACTGACCCAATTTGATCTGGCCTTCTTTGAGGAAACGGCTGAATTCGAACTATGCTTGATTTGATTTTGATGATGATAGAGCGAACCACCAGCAACCAGTAGAACCTCGTCCGTAGAGGCCGCCAGGTCTTCATGGAGCGCTTCACGAAAATTGGAATAAAAGTGAGTATCATATGTCCCATGACGGAATACTGGATGCCTCACCACGGAGCGGCAAAACTGGATGGTTGTTTCGATACCACCGATGTAAAATTCTCTCAACGCTCGCTCACTGCGATTAAGTGCTGCATCCCTATCTGTAGCCCAACAGATTAACTTCCCAAGCATTGGGTCATAATAGGGGGTGATTTTCATGCCCTGTCTGATAGCTCCATCAAATCTTGTCCCTGCACCATCAGGGATTTGAAGCATTACGATTTCTCCTGTAGAAGGTGCAAAGTCATTGGAGGCATCTTCAGCATAGATACGACATTCAATTGCATGGCCGGTTGACCGAATGTCAGTCTGTTTCATAGAGAGTGGCTGCCCAGAGGCAATGCGGATTTGCTCAGCGACCAGATCAATGCCAGTTACCATTTCTGTCACAGGGTGTTCCACCTGGAGACGCGTATTCATCTCGAGGAAATAAAAATTTCTATGCTTGTCCACCAGAAACTCCACGGTTCCTGCACCGACATACTTGCAGCTCTCAGCAGTTTCTACAGCAGCCTGACCCATCCTTGATCTAAGATCATCATCGATGAAGGGGCTGGGAGATTCTTCAATCACTTTCTGGTAACGTCTCTGAATAGAACATTCGCGTTCGTTCAAATGGATTGTATTCCCGTGGGTATCAGCCAGGATTTGAAATTCGATATGGTGGGGTTCTTCTAAATACTTTTCCACATACACGCGACCGTCACCAAAAGCGGATTGTGATTCACGCTCAGCCTTCCCTACAGCATCCTCGAATTCAGAAGCTGAGTTGACAATTCGCATTCCTTTTCCTCCACCCCCACCAGCAGCCTTGATAAGCACTGGGAAACCGATCTCTTTGGCAACATTAAGGGCCTTGGCAATATCCTCGATTGGTTCTTCTGTACCAGGTACTACCGGCACCTGTGTTTTAAGCATAGTCTGCCGCGCCATGGTTTTGTCACCCATGATCTTTATGGCAGAAGCTGGGGGACCGATAAAAATGATCCCGGCTTCAGAAACCTCTCGCGCAAAATCCGTATTCTCTGATAAAAAACCATATCCTGGGTGAATAGCATCTGCTCCTGAAGCTTTGGCTACTTCAAGGATTTTTTCATAATTGAGATAACTTTCGGTGGAGGGGGCGGGGCCAATGAGATAGGCTTCATCGGCAAAAAGGACATGGGGGGCTGAACGATCGGCTTCAGAAAAGACAGCCACCACTTCAATCCCCATTTCGCGGCAAGTCCTCATTACTCTCAGGGCAATTTCTCCACGATTTGCGATCAAAATTTTCTTAAACATTTATTCCGCTCCTACCATAGTTCGAAATTCATCTTCTGTGAGAATTTTTACACCCAGCTTATTGGCCTTCTCTATTTTGGAGCCAGCGCCAGGTCCTGCCACCAGGTAATCTGTCTTTTTGCTAATGGAATTTGCTGATGCACCACCCAGGGACTCAACTAAAACTCTTGCGGAATCTCGGTTGAAGTGCTCCAACTTTCCAGTAAATACAAAGGACAGTCCTGAAAATATGCCTTCACTTCTGGCGCTCACGTCAATTATGGGATTTAAGCCATGTTGCGATAATTTTCCCAGAATTTCGAGATTGTCAGAGTCCTTGAAAAATTCTACCAGTCCTCTAGCTACAATGGGGCCAACTTCATGGGTCGCTTCCAGATCTTCAACAGTTGCTTCTCCCAGGGCTTGAAGTGAACCATATTTATTGGCAATAACCTTGGATATATGCTCACCTACATTTCGAATACCCAGACCATGGATGAGACGCCACAAGTCAGCTGATTTGCTGGAATCAATGGCTCCCATGATATTCAGAGCCGACTTTTCTGCCATGCGTTCCAGATTGGCCAACTGTTCCAAATTGAGAGCGTAAATATCTGCAATGCTTCCAATGAGGTTCTCATCCACCAACTGTGATACTAGCTTGGTTCCAAAGCCATCAATATCCAGGCAACGTTTGGCGACAAAATGTTCGATTCGTCCCTTTATTTGAGCAGCGCATGAGATGTTTTGACAGTAATGCTTGGCCTCTCCTTCCAGACGAACGACATGCCCATCACAAGCAGGACAGCGATCAGGAATGAAATAGGGTTGAGATTTTGCAGGCCGTTTATCTAGGATGGCTTTTACAACCTCGGGAATAACATCCCCTGCCCGTTGAACCACAACTGTGTCACCCTCTCGCACATCCTTCCTATCAATTTCATCCTGATTGTGGAGGGTGGCTCTGGCAACCATGACACCCCCAAGATGAACAGGTTCAAGATTTGCCACAGGGGTGATTGCACCAGTTCTGCCCACACTGGGGACGATACTTAAAATTGTTGTGATTTCCTGACGTGCCTTAAACTTCCCGGCAATTGCCCATCGTGGGGAGCGACTCCGAATGCCCAGGCGGTTTTGATAATCCAGACGGTTCACTTTGGTGACTGTGCCATCAATGTCATATTCCAGATTTTCTCTATTCTGCTCAAGTTTATTATGGAACTGTATCACATTTTGGATAGTGGGGCATAGTTCATACAGATCATTAACAGGAAAGCCCCAATCCTTCAGGGCTTGAATGAACTCCATATGCGATTCAACGGCAAAATTATCAATTTGTCCAGGTGCATAAAGATTGATGAGGAGGTTGCGGCTTGCCGTGATTCTTGAATCAAGTTGTCGTAAACTTCCAGCAGCAGCATTACGCGGGTTAGCGAATGGTTGTTTCTCCTGGTCCAGTTGCCGTTCATTTAATTGCTCAAAATCCGCATGCCCCATGAATACTTCTCCACGTACTTCAAGATAGGGAGGAATGGGTCGCTCCTTATCCCTGAGTCGTAGGGGCAAGGCCTTCAGCGTTCGAAGATTCTTGGTAATATTTTCACCTGTGAAGCCATCACCTCTTGTTGATCCGGCTGTGAAAACACCATCCACATAAACCAATTCTACACCAAGGCCATCCAGTTTGGGCTCAACCACATAATCAAGCTGATCGAGTTCAAGATCCTTGCGTACCCTTACATCAAAGCTGGTCAGTTCTTCATCATCCATAGCGTTAGATAAGGAAAGCATGGGGATACTGTGGGTGAGTTGTTCGAAACCTGCAAGCGGTTGACTCCCTACTCTTTGAGTGGGTGAATCTGCCAGTTTTAACTCTGGGTGTTTGGTTTCCAGGTCTTGTAACTCCCTGAGGAGTGCATCATAGGCAGCATCTGATACGCTGGGGTCATCAAGAATATAGTAGCGATGGTTATGCTCAGTTAATGCATCTGTGAGTTCACGGATGCGTGCAAGGGTTTGTTGGAGATCCATAGGCTGAAAATGTAATCGGCGGTGTATAAAAAAGAAACGCCCCATTAAGGGGCGTTTCTGAAATTGTTGCCTGGAGTGATGCTTATTTGATCAGTGAGTCCATTTGCTCAGTAATGAAATCAGCATGCTCTTTATCCTCAGGAACAGCTAGCATTCCTTCTCTAAAACGAAGAGAGGTGCTTTTATCTTTTTTGAGGGGTAGGATGTAACGCACCATCTTTTTATGGGTACGTATCTTCCCGCGAACTTTATCTCCAAATGCTTGTGCTTTAGCCATAGTCTTTCCTCCAGTCCTTTAGCGGGGCGAAACTAAACGACAGCCACGCCTATTGCAAATAATTTTGTGCATGGCTTATTTTAAAGCCAGGATATCCTTCTCAAAGACCTTGTGATCTGTATATCCAACATACTTGCGCTGAATATTAAAATCTCTATCAATAACAAAGGTCGTAGGAATGCTCCGTACACCACCATAAGCCTGTACAACATTGCCATCACCATATACAACTGGGTAATTAATGTTCATTTTCTCGGCAAAGGGCACGACAACTTTAGCACCACCCCTATCTAGCGATATACCAAGGACAACCACATCATCTTCATAGTCATCCTGAAGCTGTATAAAGCTGGGAATCTCCATCTTACAGGGTCCACACCAGGTGGCCCAGAAGTCTAAAATGATAATTTTACCCTTATAATCAGAAAGTGAAACCTTCTGCCCGTTGATATCTGTGAGCGTAAAATCTGGTGCAGTCTGAGCGGATAATGATGTTGTGCCAATCATAAAGATACCAAAAATCACAAAGAGGATGGCGGCTGAACTGGCTATAATTTTATTTTTTTTCATTCTATTCCTTCTTTCGTTGTTGCTCTTAGAGCGATTTTCACCCATGGAGTTACAAATAACTGCGGTGAATATGGCTTTATAATCACTGGTTTCACATTATGTTTCTCGGCAAATGCTCTAAAACTGTTGAATTGTCTGCCAGCAGTCAAATTCGAGCACCTCGAGTATGTTTTTGGAGAAAAAGGGAGCACTCATATGAGCCCCAGGAAATTTATCCTGAGTATGGTTCCCATCATCATGATGGCAGCCTGTAGCAATAATCCGGAGTTATTAAAAGATATGACATCAAATAGTAAATCAATTGAAGCCGTTGATGAAAAATTGGGGTTAATTCGAAGTCAAGATGGCGCGATTTTTCGTCTCTTCGCACCCACAGAAGCATTGGTAAACCTGGTTCTATTTCAGAAATTCGACGACGATAAGGGTGAAAGTCACGCCATGACGATGAAACCCAATGGTGTATGGGAAATTAGCCTGCCCCAGGCAAAGCTCACCAAGTTTTATGCCTATTCTGCTCCTGGGAGTGACCAACATATCATTCCCGATCCCTACTCACACGCAGTTGTTCGTCAAAATCATTTCAAATATCCCAGCAAAACGGTCATTTTACCTCGGGATGAATTTGATTGGCAGGGGACTGAAACTACCTCTGCTTCAATTGGAGATCTTGTAATTCTCGAAGCCCACTTAAGAGATATGACTGTACATCCAAGTTCAGGAGCAATTAGTCCTGGCACCTATAAAGGTTTTATTGAACCAGGCCAGAAGGGCGGCATCCAACATTTAAAAGATATGGGATACAATGCAGTAGAATTTTTACCTCTCCAGGAGTTTGGAAATATTGAGATCGATTATAAAAACTCAGAATTAAGTACCTGGAATGATTGGAACCCCTATGAAGCCAATCATTGGGGCTATATGACCTCCTTTTTCTTTGCCCCCGAAATTTACTATGGATCAGATGGTTTGAAGGATAGGGGCGCCTGGGTTGGTGAGGATGGACGAGCAGTTAATGAGATGAAGGAAATGGTGCGGGCTCTTCATAAGGAAGGCATATCAATCATTCTGGATGTGGTCTACAACCATGTCTCCCAGTATGATGACAATCCATTTAAACTCATTGATAAAGACTACTACTTCAGATTGGATGAAGAGGGTGATTATCTGTCCCACAGTGGCTGTGGCAACGATTTTAAAACCGAGAACGCCATGTCTCGAAAAATGATTATTGAAAGTCTCTTGCACTGGATGAACGAATATCACATCGATGGTTTTCGATTTGATCTGGCAGCCATGATTGATTTGGAAACAGTTGATGCTATTACTGCTGCTACCCAGGCTGTTAATCCAGATGTGATCCTCATTGGTGAACCCTGGGGGGGAGGTGGCTATAATCCCAAGGAGTTGGCTGATCATGGCTGGGCTTCATGGAATGATCATTTTCGCAATGGAGTGAAGGGACGGAACCCCCGTGAGAGTGATTCAGGTTTTATCTTTGGAAAATTTTGGGATGGCAAGGACAGAGAATACTACAAAAAACTCATGCGAGGCTACTTGCAAAGCGAGGGAGGCCATTTTCAGGATCCCTCACAAAGTGTGAATTATCTGGAGAGTCATGATGACAACACGATGGGTGATTTTATTCGCCTGGTTTTGGGTAAGGTGGGTGCTTCTGAAGTAGTGACCCGGGATCAAGTAGCACGCTTATCAGAAGAGGAATTGACAATCCATAAATTGGCCGCCTTGAATCTGTTGACCAGTCAGGGACCTGTCATGATAGCCCAGGGGCAGAGCTGGGGGCGTGCAAAGGTGATTGCCAATAGTATTGGCATTGATCCCCATGCTGGGCAGCTTGACCATAATTCATATGAGAAGGATGATGAGACCAACTGGCTAAACTGGGATGAGAAAGAGCTTAACAGCTCCCTGGTAGATTACTATCGTGGTTTGATTTCCATTAGAAACAACTATCCTGAACTGAGAAATGTGAAAACCGGTTTTCGAAAATTTTTGAACGGTTCAAACCCGCTTTCCTATGGGGTAAGTATGGTGGGGGAGCACCGGGTAATGGTGTTGCTCAATGCAGACAAAAAATCAACATCCAAATTCAGTCTACCCACTGGTACCTGGACCATTCTGGCAAATGGCAATCATGCAGACACTGAGGGTCTTGGAAAAGTGGAATATGTTGTCGAAGTGGTGGCACAATCTGGTCTCATTTTGGTAAAATAGGTGATCCCATGAAGTCGACTACCAAATATCTCCACTTTAAAGTTCCAGAGCGAATGGGTTTTGTAAATATCACCAGGGACGTTGAATCCATTGTTGATGAGAGCGGTGTGCAGGAGGGACTTTGCCTGGTGAATGCCATGCACATCACCGCATCGGTTTTTATCAACGATGAAGAAGCTGGATTAAAGGAAGATTACAAACGTTGGCTTGAGTGGTTGGCTCCGTTTGACGCTAGTCCAGAGCGCTACCATCATAATCGAACAGGGGAAGACAACGGGGATGCCCACCACAAACGTCAGATTATGGGGCGAGAGGTGGTGGTTGCCATCACCCGGGGACGACTAGATTTTGGCACCTGGGAGCAAATATTTTACGGTGAATTTGACGGCAAACGTGATAAACGTGTGTTGGTGAAAATTATTGGCGAGTGATTTAAAAGTTAAAAGTTAAAAGTTAAAAGTTAAAAGTTAAAAGTTAAAAGTTAAAAGTTAAAAGTTAAAAGTTAAAAGTTAAAAGTTAAAAGTTA
>JABMOS010000011.1 GCA_013203185.1 Fidelibacterota bacterium
CAAAGGAGTTTACCATGCAAATTAAAATAGAATATAGCGTTACCTGAAACTACCTACCTCGAGCAACCAGTTTGGTTGCAGGCATTCTAGATAGATTCGGAAATGAAGTTCATGACTTGACCATTCTGCCATCATCAGGTGGAGTATATAATATATGGAAAGACGACAAACTGATCTTTTCAAAAAAAGAAGTGGGTCGATTCCCGCTAAGTGATGATGAGGTGATTAACCAATTGGGATAGGTGAATATCCAGCCCCAATACATTGTCACATTCTAAATGAAATCAACCCAGGTTCATTCTGAGCCTGGGTTTTTATTTCCTTCCAACCACAACCAATAAAACACCTGTAAGTATTGTAAATGTTAAGCTTTTGATATTTGAATAAGATCAATAAACATTTAGTTTGGTAAGAATATTTACAAACTAATTGAAATGAGACACAACGACCATAAATGGAGATACCATGACAAAAAAAGTGGGGACGATTATCAGCTTGCTTATCCTCTGCTCAACAGTTGCTCTGGCAAAGCAAATTGAGACCACGGGTGACCCGATAGCACTCAGCCACCCCGGCGAATATTATATGGGGCCCAAGTGGTCACCAGATGGTGAGCAGATTGCAGCGGGAGGACCCAGCTATACCGGTCTCTATCTACTGGATTTCCCCACAGGAAATGCCCGTCAAATCAGTGGCGACTACTCAGCAGGATACGGATTTGCCTGGTCTCATGATGGCACTCGCATTGCCTCCAAAATTTCACATTTTGACAATATGCGACGCTCACATACCCTGGTCAGCTTCAATATCTCCCAAGGGAGCATGGAATCACTTTCAGCGCCACGAAACAGGATGAGTGGTACCCCTGTATGGACTGATGACGATGCTCATGTGTATCTCACATTCGCTGAAAAATTTGAGAGCTTCTCCACTGTCAATTCAAACCAGGCTCTAAGCATACCTCAGGTTAATTATATCAAAGATGGTCGCTTTCAAAACAGAATGACTCAACCATCAAATGCCCAGAGCTCTGAAATTGCCCAATTCTCCGACCAGGATCATATTTACAGTTATGCTATATCCCCAGATGGCGCTCACGTTGTCTATTCAACTGCAGGTCAAAATCTATGGTTAGCGAAAGTAAACGGCGATGATCGCATGAGTCTTGGAAGGGGTAGCGCACCAGCATGGGCTCCCGATGGACAATGGATCACCTTTATGCTCACTTTTGATGACGGTCACTCCGTCACAGCCTCAGATATCTATGCCATCCATATTGATGGTAGTTCTCGCACCAATTTGACAGAATCTCCTGACCTGTTTGAAATGAACCCTCAGTGGTCACCTGATGGTGCCTGGATTGTTTATGATACAGATCAACGGGGTCAACTGTTCATTCAGCAAGTGGAACAGAGGTAGATATGAAAAAATTAATACTCTTTCTGTTACTTGGATCCGCCATGTTGAATGCTCAGGTTACTGGATTATCAGGTTGGAACATTTTTGTCGATCCGGGTCATAGCATCACTCAAAACATGGGCATAAATGGTTATTCGGAAGCAGAAGAAACGCTTCAGACAGCACTCCATTTGCGCCAAATGTTACTCTCCAAAACAGATATTGATACCGTCTGGTCTTCCCGATACAATGATCAGATCGAAGTGGGTCTTACCGAGCGTAGTACAGATGCTAACAATAGAGGCGCATCATGGTATCATTCTATTCACAGCAATGCTGGTGGCGCCACTAGTAACGATGTCCTATTGCTCTGGGGAGAACTATGGGACGGCACGCCTGATCCACCAGTGGGTGGAGAGGCCATGAGTGATATCATGGTCGATCTTCTGGCTGATGTGATGAGGATCCCTCAAAACGGTTGGGGATCTACAGGGGATTGTAGCTTTTATTCAGGATGGGCATCAACACCCTGTACTCAAAACGGATTTCAGGGTCCCTATCTTTCGGTGAACCGACGCACCAATATGCCCAGCGAATTGAGTGAACAGGGACATCATACCCATCCCCTACAAAACCAGCTTGATATGAACACTGATTATTGTCGCATGATGGCCTACAGTATGTTTTGGACTATTCTTGACAAGTTTGATCTAGACAGGCCATACCCTGGGATTCTGGCGGGTATTGTTACTGATTCTGAGACTGGTGTCCGCGTGAATGGTGCCACCATTGAAGTCAATGGCCTATCCTATACCACAGATACATACGAATCTCAGTTCAATCAATACAGCTCAGACCCCAATGAGCTGCACAATGGATTCTATTTCTTTGAAGGCCTGCCAGACTCAAGCTATGAGGTTGTCGTAACTGTAGAAGGATATTATACGGATACCTTGGTGGTGTCTGAGATGTCGCCGGATTTTGTGACCTTCATGGATATTCTTTTGGCTCCAAATACACCCCCCTATATCGTTGAATCCAACCCGGTAGAAGGTGATTCGCTCTACGGTGCCTGGAGAAACCCCTCCATTACCTTCTCTAGAGCCATGGACGAGGCTTCGGTTGAAGCCGCCTTTTCTATTGAGCCAGCAACGGCTGGGTCCTTCTATTTCACAAGCAGCTCCAAACGAATGTCATTTCTGGTTGAAGACTCTCTTGAATTTCTTACAAACTACACCATTACCATTGCAGGAACGGCAACTGACTTCTCTGGCAATCCTATTGACGGCAATCAGGATACTGTGGGAGGCGACGCCTGGAGTTTGCACTTCAGGACCGGACCTGAGGATATGTCACCCCCATTCGTGATAAATTCCACGCCTGTAAATGGCTCCAATACTGTGAATCTGAGACCCATTATCAATCTCGTTTGGAATGAAGAACTGGACTCTGCCAGTGTGACTTTGGATCGCATCGAGTTTGATAGAGTATCTGACAGCCAGGCACAGCCTTTTTCTCTGGAACATCACGTCATCAATTCAAAAAGCGTGATGACGATCTACGCTTCCAGTGATTTATTGGATAGTGAAGCCTATCGCGTCCGTCTACTTCCAGGATTTGCCGACCTCTTTGGCAATACCCGTACCATCGAAACAATCATGAACTTTTCCACGGCAAATTATGACTTTAGCAGTACCTCTATCGATAATTTTGAAACATCGGCTGTGAATTATTGGTGGGCCCTCCTTGGTTCAGGAAGTACTACTGGCGTCCTACCAGAAATAACACTTCGGGATTTTACAACTGACCTCAGTGTCTTCACAGAAACTGACAGCATCTCCCTTCAGATAAATTACGGCTGGGATACCAGCGCCGACTCCTGGCTTATTCGTGAATATCTGGGTGGTGGTCCAGGAAGAAATATCCACTTTAATTCCAACAACATTATGCAAGCCTGGGTCTTTGGAGATGGAAATGGGAACACTTTTCGGTTCTGTGTTGATGATAACATAGGCGGGGCAGGTGCTCATGAGGTAAGCCCATGGTATACAGTGAATTGGTATGGTTGGAAATTGGTCAGTTGGGATATGGCCGTTGACGGCACTGGAACCTGGATCGGAGATGGAAACCTGGATGGTACCCTTGAATTTGACAGCTTCCAGTTCGGTTATACACCAGGCAACAACAATATTGGTACCTATCACATTGACAATCTCCGTGTGGTTGACAGAAACTACCTTGATATAGATGAAACACAACTTCAGCAACCCGCCGAGCTTGCCTTGCTACCGAATTACCCCAACCCCTTCAATCCCTGGACAACCATTCCATTTACCCTGGTTGAATCAGCTCGAGCTACAGTCACCATCTATAATCTGAGGGGAGAACTGGTAACCACCTTGATTAGCGGACACCTTGGAGCAGGATATCATGAAACACGCTGGAATGCATCGGATGTATCCTCTGGCGTCTATTTGATCAAGTTGGAATCAAAAGGCGTGTCACAGACTCGCAAGATTATGGTTCTAAAATAGAGGAATAATCAGCTGGGGTTTATGCCAGATCACTTTCATTAAAGCCCTTAAGCATTATGTTTAGGGGCTTTTCATATGCGAGGTGATTGCATTAAAACATAAAAAACGGGGCCTTGAGATATTATCCCCGGGGAAGCAATACTTTGAAGATAAAATATTTTGCATTGATCTTAATTCTGGCCACAAGTCTTCTTGGCAAGAACATCGTCATTAAGAACACTGAGCTCCTCCTGAGCGAAGGCAAGACCCCTTTCTATTTCCCCGTCTATACCATAGATGGACAGTCCATTCTTTTGACTCAAAATGCTTATACTGGACTCTGGATACTTGACAGATCCTCAGAAGATCTGCGTCAGATCACCAAATCTCAAGGTGCTGGATTTGAACCCCGCAGTCTCCTGGACGGTTCTATCATATATCGTCAAGATGAATATGAGCAAGGCAGGAAGTTTACCTCCCTTTATAAAGCGGATACAACAGGCAATCATCTCATTGCAGATAGGGCTAGATTTGTTTCACCGGCCAATATGGTTGACCATAGGATGTACTATTTAATTGATGAAACACCAACCATCCTCAATGCCAGCAGCGGCACTCTTGAGAACAACCTGAAAAACTATACCACTATCCTGAATGACAAACTCTCACTAAAGCATTACAAGGCAGGCGTACAAAGCATTTTAGCTCCACATGGTCAAGGCAATTATATTTGGTCTGAGCTATCACCAACAGGTGATATGTTAGTCTTTACTAAAACAGGACAGGGAACGTATGTCTGTGATCTTGATGGAAAAATTAGTGCTGACCTGGGGGTTGCCCATGCTGCAAGGTGGTCACCTGATGGGCAATACCTCGCCTACATGAAAGACCTGGATGATGGCAGTCAGTATACGGAATCTGAGATCTGGATCGTCTCCTACGATGGGTCGCAATCATGGAAAATCACAGATACACCTCATATTATTGAGATGTATCCGCAATGGTCTCCAGATGGACAGCGCTTGATCTATCACTCGCTCCGCGGTGAAATTTTCGAAACCTCCTTTGAGATTGTGGAGTAGGTGCAATGATGAAAAAAATATTCCTGCTGGCAATGATGGCATCCATGGTCTGGGCACAGGACCTGAGCGGTGTAAGAATATGTATTGATCCCGGACACTCTGGGCATGAAGGTGATGATAGATTTATGGAAGCAACCGGCTTCTGGGAATCTGAATCAAACCTCACCAAGGGGCTGGAACTAAGAGCTATCCTGCAAGGATTGGGTGCTGAGGTTGCCATCACCCGTACTGGGAATAATAACACAACTGATGATCTGGGGCTCTCTGAACGTGCGGCAGTGGCCAATAATTTCAACGCAGATTATTTCAATAGTAACCATAGCAATGGTTTTAATGGAACGGCGAACTATGCCATGGTTATTTATAATGGCACCACCAATTCACCGACCTTTCCACTGGCCCGCACCATGGCCAATATCATGGCACCTCTTATTCATGATGTCAACCACACCACAAGCGATGTTTCTATTGGCGACCTGACATTAAATCCAACCTGGACCAATGGCTACGGCGTACTTGTTCCAGCCAATATGCCTGCAACTATTTCTGAAGGCTCCTTCCATGACTATATCCCTGAATCATGGCGTCTCATGAATCTGGATTATCGTAAGCATGAAGCCATGGCGATGGCGCGTAGCTATCTTGAGTATTTTGGCCAGCCAGGCTTCACCGTAGGTGCCGTTGCCGGTTTAGTTAAGGATCCTGAAAATGTGGTCTCTTATTACTCAATTGGCTCACTTCAAGATCAATGGCTACCTGTCAATAATATTGAAGTCTCTGTGGAACCAGGTGGTCGTCGATACTATGGGGGCGAAAACAATAATGGTTATTTCAAAGTAGACAGTCTGGATCCTGGTACCTATGAAGTCATCGTTTCTGCTTCAGGATTTGCCACAGACACATCCACAGTTACGGTATTGGCAAATCAAACAACCATGTCAAATTTTATGCTGGTAAACACAGCACCGCCTATAGTTATAGAATTTCATCCTGAAGAGGGAGATACTACTTGGCCTGTTTGGGAAATCCCCTTCTTTGATTTTTCCAAGGCTATGGATAGAACCTCGCTTGAGAATGCCTTCTCCATTGAACCCTCGGTAGCCGGCACTTTCTATTTGTCTGCTGACCTAAAACGCATGGCCTGGATTCTTGCAGATTCGCTGGAATTTCTTACAGATTATACCATCACAATCGCTGGCACTGCCACGGATGTGGCAGGTCATCCCCTTGATGGGAATCAGGATGGTACCGGCGGAGATGATTTCACCGTATCCTTCAGGACAGGCTCCAGAGACTTTTTTCCACCTGTTATTGAAGAGACCTACCCCGATTCAAATGCTGAATTGGTGGATTTGCGTCCCGTTTTCAATATTGCCTGGGATGAAGAAATTCAATTCGATAACGAAGCAAATAGTCGAGTCGTTCTGCAACGGATCTATGATTTACAGATACAAGAAACCACTCTTGAACACTATGTCATCAACGATAAGAGTCTGCTGGTACTATATGCCACAAATGATCTGCTTGATAATGAGCAGTACAGGGTAAGCATTTTACCTGGCTTCAGTGATATGCTAGGCAATAGTCAAAACTCAGAAACAACCATCGAGTTCACTACTTCCAACTATGATTATGCAGTAACTAATATTGACAACTTTGAAGCTGGCGTCGGTAACTAGTGGCCACCCAGTGGCAGCGGGAGCACGACTGGCATTGATGGTGATCTCACATCCCATACCGCCAGCACTGAAACAAGCGCACTGAATATTGGCAGCAATACAGCCATGGCGTTGAATTACACCTGGATTGAAAGCGCCGGTGCCTGGCTATTGCGAGAGTATCTTGGAGGTGGAGCTCCCCGAAATGTCCACTTTAATTCCAACCGAATCATGCAGGCCTTCATCTTTGGCGATGGAAATGGTAATAAGTTCAGGTTTTGTGTCGATGATAACATCACAGGTGGTGGCGCCCATGAAGTCAGCCCCTGGTATACTATTGATTGGGTGGGCTGGAGACTGGTGAGCTGGGATATGGCCATGGATGGCACAGGTACCTGGATCGGAGACGGCACTCTGGACGGTACCCTTGAATTTGACAGTATTCAGCTTACTTATGAACCTGGTCAACCTGTCACAGGTGTTTACTATATTGATGATCTACGGGTCGTTACCCGGGATTATCTGGCATTAGGTGATGCTGGTGTTGGACATCCTCTTGAGTTCGCGCTGCTTCCCAACTATCCCAATCCATTTAACCCCTGGACCAGTATTCCATTTACACTGCCTGAATATGCTGAAGTCTCCATACAAGTTTATGATCTCAAGGGACACGAAGTGGCCCATCTCCTCAGTGGTCCACTGGCGGCCGGACACCATGTGACCCGGTGGAATGCCTCTGACATGTCTTCAGGTCTCTATCTGGTTAAAATGACAGCCAATGATATCTCCATCACACGCAAGATTACGGTTCTTAAGTAACTTGGATACATGAATAAGATTTACCATATTCCATACATGAGAAATGCACTCACTATCGTTCTGCTATTGGCTGGCTTATTCGTCTATGCAGATCGCGACTCAAAACACGGACCTGCCCCTACCAGCTGGTCCGATCAGGTTGAAAAAGATATGGTGAACATGATCTCAAAGAATGAACAGGCCAGACAGGTCTATGGGAGTGTGATCAAGCGCTTACGTCGTAGCGGCGTCCCCGCTGCCTACGCCTGGCAAGTGTTCTCCAATCCAGGGATTAAAATTGAACCTAATATTTCAGCCAAATTCTCCAAACCGGCTGAAAAGATGGAGTACACCGACTATCGTCGAATTTTCGTGAATGATAAACGCGTAAATGGTGGTGTAAAATTTTACAATGAACATTCCGAGCTCCTTCACCAGGTGGCCAAGCAATATGGTGTGGATCCATTTTTGATCCTCAGTTTTGTCGGTGTTGAAACCCAATATGGACTTTATGCCTCATCCTACCCTGTCTTCAATTCACTGCATACCATCATTCACAATATTCCTCGCAGAGCAAAATGGGCTGAAGATGAGATGGTCGCCTGGTTTATGATATGCAGGGTTGATGGCCTGGGACCACACGATGTAAAGGGATCATATGCTGGTGCCTTTGGATATGGGCAGTTTATGCCAACAAGTTTTAAGAGTTATGCTGTGGATATGGATGGTGATGGCGTTCGCGAGCCCTTCGAATGGGCAGATGTCATGGGAAGCATTGCCAATTACCTGCTTAAAAGAGGCAACTACGATATTACCAGCACTGATTTTTCAGAGAATTCTGCAAACTGGCGAGCAGTGTGGAAGTATAATCCTTCAAAAAATTATGTGAAGGTTGTACTGGAACTCCGCTCACAGCTCCAGGATGCCATTAAAAAATCATAGCACAACTGAAGTCCTCCAAGCCTTAAACATTTAGAATTTTCGTTAAGCAGTCTCGCTCGACAGTTTTGTTCTGTTCATCAGGTCAAGCACACCAGCTCCCACGATGTACAATAAAGACAGGATCACCAATCCAAACTTTGGAAGGGCCATCCAGCGAGCCAGGGGCGGCAAAAAAACATTCTCAGAGCCCGTTAGCAATAGAATAAGCGATATGTTCTCAATCACGTCCAGGCCTGCAGCGATGAGGGTACCAAGGGCCAACCAGCGTCCCAAAGTTTTGAGATTCTGAAATCTAACAGGCATTCTATCCGATAGGATCAAACATCCCAATGTGATGGCTAATCCGTACAAGAAGATGAATAGAAAATCCAGCCCTAAATTGATACCGGCCCAGGTCATTGTTGGCCCCTGCCAGGAATCAATAATACCCTGACTCCCTGCCAAAGTGCCTACAAGTTCGAAACTCACAATTCCCCCTGGGGCAGCCTCGGTTACGAGAGCCGATCCTGTTATTTGCATCCCTACAATTGTGACAACTGTGAGACCAAGTAAAAGCCAGAAAGGCTGCGTTTTGCTCTGAGCGTGAAATCCTATAAAGGGGATCATTTCTCTTCTTGATGAAGGTGTATGTCTGTCTGTGGGAAAGGAATGGTGATCCCAGCTTCTTCAAGTGCTATTTTAATTTTTTCAGTCAGGTCAAATTTGACAGCCCAGTACTCTTCTGTTTGAACCCAGGGTCGTACGAAAAAATTCACACTGCTATCAGCTAGCTCAGAGACCACAATCAGGGGAGCAGGCTCATCCAATATTCTAGAATCAGCTTCCAGGATATTTTTAAAAATAGCTTTGGCTGTGAGGATATTGTCTCCATAGCTAATACCAAAAACCAGATCCAGACGACGGGTGGGGTTGGCGTTAATGTTGGTAATGACACCGTTGGTAATTTGACCATTTGGAACGATCATACGCTGGTTGTCAAAGGTGAGAAAAGTCGTGTTAAAAATGCTGATGGCCTCAACCTTGCCAGTCACTCCACCGGCTGTCACAGCATCACCAATTTTGAATGGGCGAAAGAATACCAATAGGACTCCACTTGCAAAATTGCCCAATGAGTCCTTTAGGGCCAAACCCACAGCCAGTCCCGCTGCTCCAAGAATGGTTAAAAAGGAATTGGTGTTTACACCCAGTCTATCTGCTGCAGCCATGAGTACGACAACCATCAAGGTGTATAATACTATCTTGTCCAAGAAACGGATGAGTGTTTCATCTACCTCTTGCTTCTCCATGAGTTTTCTCAGCAATGCTACTAGTTTTCGTGCAAGCCATTTTCCAACAAGAAAAATCAGCAACGCTCCCAAGATGTTTATGGTATATGTGGTGACAAACGCTGTGGCCTGCTCTGCCAGTGCCTGAAAATTCATAATATCTCCTGTTCTATTTATTAAAATTAATTATTACTATTCAACAGGTCCAGGACTGGAATTCCCCATATCGACAGCTACTTTCCATTGACCGTCTTCCTGCCTGGTCCAGATATTCAAATATTTACCATATCGCTTTTGTTCATCACCATCTTCATCTTTGAAACTCAGTACATAATTGCCCCAGGTCCAGCCCATGTCCTCGGAACCAGCCACCTCAGCACGTTGCGGCTCCCAAGCCAGATCATAGTCTTCCTGGCCAACTTTCATTTCCTGGTAAATCTGGTCCCGGCCAATGACGGGATGCTGATTGTGGGACATTCCCATGGCATCTTCAGTAAGAAAATGATTAAAGGCTTCAGCTGCCCCCTTATCCAGGGACATCTGAGCAAACTGTCTGTCCGTATTTAACAACCGACGTCTCTCTGTATCCAGATCATCCTTGATATTGCAGCTTAAAGTCATTGAAGTAAAAATAATCAAGATTCCCAGCAATGAGCCTAGTGTTTTGTATGAATTGCTCAATTTTTATTCTTTTATATCAATTATGTCTTCCTGGTTGGGAATGAGACACAAAAACTCAAAAGCTTCAGGACTGGTGGTTCTGTAGCTGTGGGGGATATTGGCTGGGATAAAGACCACATCATTTTTCTTAACCGTGACCGTTTCATCACCAATCACAACCTCTGCCTCGCCACCAATACAAAATTGTTCATGTTCAACTGAATTTGAATGGAGAGGCATAAATCCACCAGGCTCAATGACAAAGCGCCGCATGGCGAAATTGGGTCCCTCGTCATGCGAGATGAGCACCTGCTTGGATGTCTTTTCTCCTGCTGAGATCGGTTCTAGTGGTAAATCCTGTAAATGCTTAACAGACATAATGATTCCTATAAACTTGAATTAATAAGATGGTACTTATTGCGATAGATAATAATGCCACAATATCCTGGCTGCAACTGCGCGATGCGGTCGCCACCCTTCCGCCAGTTCTTGAAATTCTTCTCCCCGGGGTCGATGATCAAGCCCCAGAAGGTTTTGAAGCCCCACTTCAAGGGCCAGATCACCAGCAGGCCATATATCAGATCGTCCCAGTGCCATGAGGAGATAAATGTTTGCAGTCCAGGGGCCAATCCCAGTAAGGGCGGTTAATTGCGAAAATACCTCATCACCTGAAAGGCTAGCCATTTCTGCAAGCTTGAGAGATTGATCCAATATTGCTTGCGCCACTATTCTGGAATACCGTGTTTTCTGTCGACTAAATCCAACGCCTAATAATGCATCATCAGATAAGCCTAGAAATGATTCAGGATTCAATTTCTCCAGGGCTGAATTCAGTTTGTCAAAACAAGCCTTCGCTGAAGCCAGGGATACCTGCTGTTCCAGAATTATATGTATCAGCGTTGGGAACCCGGGTTCTCTCGCCCACAATGGCGGCAAGCCATACTCATTTACCACCGCCTGAAGGTTGGCATCTCTCTGGCAAAGAATCTCCACCGCACTTGATAGGCTGGCTTTATTGAGCATGACGATTTCATTCATATGCATATATAGTCAATCTCAGACTATCTGGGGGATAAAAAGATGGCTCCATATAGGAGCCATCTCATCGCTATTTGGATACTTGTTTAGTCTTCAGGATTTAAGGTCACCTGTACCATGCGTTCCAGATTAAAGTACTTTGCCGCAGCTGCCTGAGCATCCTCACCTGAAAAACCTTCAATCAGTTCGTTGAACTTCATGAAATCTGAAAGCTCACGACCCTCACGGTAATAGACTGCCAGGGAATTCAACCAGTATGAATTCTTCTGAATATTTATTTCACGTTCGCGACGCTGGGCTTCTTTCACCTTATTGACATTCACCTGGTCAGGTATCTCCGTCATTATCTTTTTTATCTCATCCATTACAGCATTAGTCAATTCCTGAACTCGATCAGGTGCACAGCCAAAGGTCACATTCAGCGTGTATGTTGCTTGTGGTTCCTTGGACATACTGGCCCAAACGCTAACTCCGTAGACACCGCCCATATCCTCGCGAAGGACTTCGCGCAAACGAATGCGCAGCACTTGCATCATGGAATACATATCATATCGGTTCTGACGGGTATAGTCAAAGTTTCCGGGGAAAACAATACGCGTGCGACTCTTGGGTTCCACGCCGCGCTTGACTTCTTTTTCGATTATTCCCAGGGGTGTCATTACACCCTCATCAACCCAGGTTTCATTTCTTCCAGTGGCAGGGAGTGAACCGAGATATTGCACAATGAGTGGCAACATTGTTTCCATTTTGAAACTTCCCACAAACAGAAAGGTAAAATCACCTGCATCTTCAAAACGCTCATCATACAGTTCCTGAGCCCTGTTGAGATCAATCAGATCAAGTTTTTCAACGGTCATCGGCTGGCGTCGTGGGTGATAGCGATTCATGGTTGCTGCTAGCGTATCACCATAAGCGGCCTCAGGACTCAAGCTTTTGTTTTCAAGTTGTGATCGAAACTGGGTCATTAAAGCTGAAACAGCTTCTTCATCCTGGCGACTACCTGTGAACTGGAGATAGATCATCTGAAAAAGTATTTCAAGATCATTGGGTGATACCGAACCACGTAGTCCCTCATAGAGGGCATTGATATATGGTGTTGTTGCAACCTCTTTACCAGCCATCAATTTCTGCAGAACCATGAGACTGAAATTTCCAAGGCCACTGTAGTCCATTAATTTGTCGGCCATCATACCTGTAACCAGATCTTCATCTTTAAAGACTGAATAACCACCTGGACTATAGGCCTGAAAGAGGATTTCATCATTTTTAAATTCTGTAGATTTCAAAACGACTCTCACACCATTGCCCAAGCGCAATTCGTAGGTATCAATATCTTCATGGTATTTTTCTTCAACAACTTCCCCAGCTTTAGGAAGTTCTGATAACAATGGGTCCGTGGAGACCTGATCAACATAGGGTTCAATAGTCAATGTTGCGATGCTTGCCATGACAGCAGCCAATTCAGCTTCGTCAGGTACAGATGCGCCTTCTTTTTCTGGTCCCGAAGCCATAACCACCCGATTCTCATCTGTGATAAATTTCTGTGCCAACGTATTTACTTCATCGAGTCCGATTCCAGGAACAGTTTCCATGTAAAGTTGATACTCGTACTCTATACCTGAAACCGATTCTTCTTCTAGAAAGTGACGAATGAGTTCTGAGGTAAAACCACGGGACTCTTGTTTATCTCGCTCCTGATAAAGCGCTTCCATAGATCGAAGCACTGATTTTTTTGCACGTTCCAACTCTGTTGACGTGAAACCATGACGACGAACACGTTCCCCTTCAATGAGAACTGCTTCCAGGCCAGCAGGGATTCCACCATCCACAACACCAGCACCAAGAGCAGCCATGACTGATGTTCTAGCCCAACCCCATTTTGTTGAGAAGGCATACAAAAAGGGTGCATCTGCCTTCTGGGACAATTCACTAAAGCGTGCATTCAGCATTTCATGATAAATCCGTTCAACAATATTATCGCGATATTCACCTGCAGTCCGATCAATTCGTGCAGGATGTTTAAAGAGAATGTTAACACTTGAACGAGTGGCTTCTGGATCTGATGCAACCGCATACAACACCTCAGAATGACCAGGGACATCAAAAACTGTGCGATCTCTGGTTTCAGTAGCCTTGGGAATTGCGCCAAAGAGATCTTTAATTCTTGCTTCTATATCTGCAGGATCAAAATCTCCCACTGCCACAACAGCCATAAGATCTGGTCTATACCAATCATTATAAAAGCGTCTAACACTTTCGTGACTGGCATTCTGAATCACATCCATTGAACCAATGGGAAGTCTCTCAGCGTAACGTGAGCCCTTAAAAAGAACTGGGATTTGCTTGTCAAAAATTCGTTGACTTGCACCCTGTCCCAAGCGCCATTCTTCGACAACAACGCCACGCTCTTTATCAATTTCCTCTCCTTCGAGACTGACTTTGTGAGCCCAGTTCTCTAAAATCTTGAAACCTGTTGCCATCTGGTTTATGCTGTCAGTGGGAACCTGAAGCATGTACACAGTTTCATCGAAACTTGTGTAGGCATTCAGATCGGGGCCAAAACGCATTCCAATGCCTTCCAGATAGTTTACAAGCTCCTGCTTGGGAAAATCTTCAGTACCATTGAAGGCGAGATGCTCAAGAAGATGTGCTAAACCAAGTTGATCTTCATCCTCCATGATTGAGCCAGCATTAATGACCAGGCGTAGCTCAGCGCGGTTTTCTGGCTTGCCATTCTTTTTGATAAAATATTTCAACCCATTGTCCAATTGTCCTTCGATGAGACTAGGATCTGTGGGCATCTGTGCCTTTAAATCGATGCGACTTTCATCAACATCCTTTCCTGTAAAAACACAGGCGGATATGAGTAGTGTGAGTGTGATCATTAGTGTGAGAAGTGATCGTGAGCGGTACATATATATTTCTCCCTTATTCAATATCATAAAATTGCTTGGCATTATAATCCTAAACGCATGGGAATGTTATGCTTACTTGCTTACAGTAAAATAACGAGGCGGGACCAGGGAGTGTGCTGAAATTTAGCTAGCAGATAATGAGATCAGCCATTTGAACAAATCTATGCCAATAACATCATTGGTTTCTGATTCAGGATGCCATTGAACGGCCAGCAGCGGAATGTTTTTATCTTTTGGTTCCAGGGCTTCTATGAGACCATCGGCACTTCGTCCTGTCACGCTTAATGCTTCTGGAACCTCTTTTATAGCTTGATGATGGGCACTATTCGTTTCTACTGTCAATAATCCTGTTAATCCATGAAGAATTGAATCCTGTTCAAGACTCACATCATGACGGGCTTCAAACCAGTCCCCAATTTTGTGGACCAGAGGATTGCTGACCTGTGAAGGAATATCCTGATGAAGAGAGCCACCCAGAAACACATTTACCTCCTGCATCCCCAGGCAAATGGCCAGAGTGGGTATTTTATTTTCCCATACATATTCGAAAATTTGACGGTCATGGCTTCCTCGACGAGGATGAAACGGTTTGGGTGTCAATGGGTGAGAAGCTTCCCCATAGTATTCAGGATGTAAATCTTCGCCACCTGTAAGAACAATGCCATCTAATCTTTTGATAAGGAGTGCAAGGTCATCTTTTTCGATAATGGGTGGTATCAAAACAGGTAGCCCACCAGCCCTTTGTACGCTATCGGTATATGACTTGCCCAGAATGCTACGATCCATTTCCTTGTGCTCATAGTATGATGGGCTGAGACCAATAAGAGGTTTCATACTTTACTTCCATTCATGTAAACTGCCTGAATTAGCCCTTCTGGAATTTCATCAATTGCATCGAGATGTTGAAAGTCAGGATCAAGAATTACAAAATCAGCAAGGTGTCCTGACTGGAGAACTCCCAGATCATGTTCTCTAAAGCCAGCATAGGCAGCTGTTCGTGTGTGAGCCTCCACTGAGTCGTCCAGACCAACCGCTTGTTCAGTATGCCAACCTGCTCGATGAATGGCACCATGGATGGTTGCAACGGGATCAGCAGGCGACACAGGCCAGTCTGATCCAAAAGCCAATCTGGCATTCGCTTGTCTCAAAGACTGGAAGGGGTAGGCATAATTGCAACGATCACCCAGCAACCTATTGGCATAGAGTGCATCATCCACACAATGGGCCGGTTGAACAGATGCGATGACATGGAGCTTGGCAAACCTGGGTTGATCCTGTGGATGAATATGTTGGGCGTGCTCAATTCTAAAACGACGATCCCGAGGTCCATTTTCCCGTATAACTTCTTCAAACACATCCAGCACCTCGCGCACAGCTCTATCACCAATGGCATGGATAACTGTTTGATATCCCATCTTATCAGCCTCAGAGATGTTTGTACGAATCAGGTTTACATCCTGCCAGTCACTTTCATAGATCCCTGCTGACTCAGGACTGTCTTCGTATGGTTCCAACATAAGGGCTGTGTGCGAGCCAAGGCTTCCATCACTAAAACCCTTCAATCCCTTGTATTGGAAATACTCATCTTCATATATGCCTGCCTGCAACAAGGCTTGCATCTCCTGCCATTTTAAGATGGGTGTATAGGCGGTTACTCGTACTTTCAGCTTCCCCTGACGAGCCATGTCCTGAAGAAATCGAAAGTGGTTCATATCATAAATCATATCACCCACAGCTGTGACGCCTCGTTCTAACAAGTATTTTTGGGAGGTGTCCAGGTTCTTTTCCAACTGGGATACCGACTCTTTTGGTATCTCATGCATGAGCAAATCGATGGCCGACTCTCGCAAAATGCCAGTGGGCACCCCCTGTTCATTCCGATCGATCACACCGCCTGGTGGATCGGGCGTTTTGTTAGAGATGTTGGCCAAATCAAGTGCAGTTGAGCTGGCAATGGCTGAATGGCCATCGTGTCGCGTAAGAATAATGGGATGACCAGGCGCTGCCTCGTCCAGCCAGCTTCTATGCGGGTAGCTACCATCTGTAAAGTGATGCTCGTTCCAGCCGCCGCCCTTTAACCATGATCCAGCAGGTTGATCCTCTGCAAACCGCCTCACAATATCTATAAAGTCTGATTTTGATTCAGCTTCATGGGCTGGAATGGTCAGCAATATCTCACCACCCCATAAAAAATGTAAATGGGCATCAATAAATCCGGGGACTACAACAGAGCCGTTTAAATCGATGGATTCCGTTTTATCATCCGTGTATTGGGACAGATCATTCCCCACAGCCAGAATGGACCTTCCGTGGGTTGCCATTTGAGAAACCTGGCTGCGCTCATCATCCTGAGTCAGAATGATGCCATTGATATATATCTTTTCAGCTCTCAGCACACTCATGAAAGCAATCTTTCACGTGCCTGAACCAGGGCCTCGATTCGCTGGGGATCCGGGTCATGTTTCCAGTTGCCATCGTGTTTAAAATAGCTACCAACAATAAATGCGTCTGCAGTATGAAAGATTTCAGAGAGACCCGTGGGAGCTACACCACTTCCCACCAGGACGGGGAGTTGTGCAGAGGCATAAACCCTGCTGAGCTCTTCCTGGTTAACTGGTTTACCTGTATGGGTGCCTGTAATGATCACACCATCACTGAGGAAAAATTCGGCAGCTTCAACGGTATCTTCAAGAGACACATCGGAGGTCAGGGCATGGCTGCTGTGCTTTTTCTTGATATCAGTAAAGATCTGGATTGATTCCGCACCGATTTTCCTGCGAAAACGAAGGAGCTCTCCAGCATCAGATTGAAGCAAGCCTTCATCAGCCATGTGTCCAAAAACAAAGCCTTCTGCCCGGATGAATTGTAATTCGGATGCTTGAGCCACCGACAATGCTGCTTGATTGGCTCCAGCTAAAATTTGAAGACCAAGTGGTAGATCTGTGATCCCTCTGACATCTGAACAGACCCGAGTCAAGGCTGAGATAATTTCGGGACCCACATGACGATTCAAATAGGGCACGTCATGCATATTTTCCAGCATGATGGATTGCATCCCATTGTCTGCAAGAATTTTTGCCTCTTTGACTGCTTGAGCAGCAATTTCAGCAACAGTGAGATGGTTTTGCGGTGTGCCTGGCAGTGCCTGGACATGGATCATACCGATGAGACTTTTGGATTGGGGAAATATATTAGAAAATGTTGATGTATTCATGTTGTTGTCCTGTCCTAATTCTTAGCACATAATATAGCTAGAATTGGTGATTGGGGATGCCTCTGACTCGTTATTGAATAGTGGTTTCCATATATAGTTGTCTCGGGCGTTTGATCCCATACTTGCGCAAATGTGCTTTGATGTCCCTGGCAGTTTGATCCAGGGCTAAAAATCCCGGTCTTTCACTTTCTGCTTGCGTCATGGCATCGACTTTCGCTTCCATTTTGGCGGTGTCAATCTTGTCTGGCGCAGCCTCTTGTGAATTGAGGAGAATTTCTTTTGAGCTTATTCCCAGCCCTGCATCAGAAACCATCTCCTGAATTTCAAAAGATGTGTAAGTCATTTCATGAAAGACCCCATGCAGTCGATCAATTTCTGCCCTCAAGGTGTGGTAACGAAAATAGCTTTGCTCGGCTTCAGAGAGATCGTTGCTGAACATCTCTGTAATGATAATTTGACCATCCTTTTTCAGGACTCTTTTAAGTTCGGTAAAAACCCCTGGTTTATCTCTGAGATGGTGGAGGGTGTTGGATAGGGTTATGGTGTCAAATTGATTGGATTCAATATCCAGGGGAAGGTTTTCCTCGACCTCAAAATGGACATTAAATGCTTCAAGAGTTGTCCTGGCACTTTTTACTGCTTCTGGATTTATATCGACTGCAGTGACAGACTTGAAAGAAATATTTTGATCAAGGACATATTTAAGAAATCCCCCATCGCCGCAGCCAAACTCCAGATAGTCACCCAGCTCAAGTGCTTGAATGCGCTTGGAGAGTGCGTGATATTCAGTATACATGAGAGCTTAGCCTCCCACTGCAGAATGGTCTTGTATCATCTTTTCGAATAGATCATTGAGGTGAGGATCTATTATCTGACGTGCAGTATCAGCTTCATACCAGGCAACAATCTCTTTGGCACCTTGTTCAAATGGAATATCCGCTGAAAAATCTGGAACCAGAGCCTTAATTTTTGAATTATCAAAAATCATGGAATGGGTTTTGTCGCCTAAAAGGCCTTCTCCAAAGACTGGGTCATAAGCAGCTATGAGATCTGAGGGAATATGGACCATATTAGGTTCAACTCCCAAGGCTGCACCCATTAAACGAAAGATGTTATCCCAGGACAACCATTCATCTCCAGTTATATGATAGGCTTGATTAATAGCTTCCTCTTTTCCCAGTAAACCCACCAATCCTTTAGCAAAATCTTTGTGGTGGGTTAAGGTCCAAATCGAGGATCCATCGCCATGGACAACAACGGGTAGCCCTTGCTTCAAGCGCATGAGGGCGGTAATCCCACCCTGAAGGGGAATAAGTGTTTTATCGTAAGTATGGGAAGGTCGAACAATGGTGTATGGGAAACCTTTTTCCTTATAAGCTTCCATCAAAAGGTTTTCAGCCGCGATTTTTTTGCGAGCATATTCCCAAAAGGGGTTGCCTCTCGGGGTCTCTTCGGTGATTGGCAAGCTGCTTGGTGGTGTTTCATAAAGGGCAGCAGTACTAATATGAACATACTGTTTTGTTCTATCGGTGAACATATCGATATCACTTTGAATATGTTCTGTTGTGAAGGCTATCCAATTAACCACGACATCAAATTTATGATCGCCCAGTGCTTGTTCTGTTTCAGCGTAATTCCTGATATCTGCACGAATAGTGTTTACACCTGGAATGGGTCTCAAACTGTTGCTCTTGCCTCGGTTTAGATGGTATAGATCAATACCCCTTGAAACTGCCAACTCTGAACAGGCTGAACTGATGATGCCAGTTCCACCTATAAATAATACCTTCATACCACCTCGTTTTCTGAGTAGATCAATTCGTATGGCCTTTGGGCAACTTCCCGAATAGTCCCAATAGCCAATGATGGAACTTATGTAACCCTTGGGGTTGAGCAAACATCAGTATGCATTCCCCATGGATAACCTCTATGTCATTTTCCTTACAATATTCAATCGCAGCAGGTGAATCAGACCCCTGTTGCATCCAAACTTTTCTAATCCCAGAAGCATGTGCTTCTCTTACAAGTTTTTCGGTCTGAATGGCTGGAACAACATTTATCAGGCCACCCACATCTGTTGGCAATTCAGCCAGGGAGCCATAGCAGGGGACACCATCTATTGACTCTGCTTCAGGATGCATCAAAAGTAACTCATAACCCTTGCTACTCAATTCCTTGAAAACGGCATTACCAAACTTATTGCCTTTTCTCGATGCACCAGCTAGTGCCAGCTTTTTTTCTGCCAGAAATGATTCAACAATAGCTTGTTCTACCATTTTTCCCCTCCCCAATACTATTAATTTATCTCCGCCTTATGGATTGGATGACAACATCTAATTTCTGGAGAAATTCAGACCGATCTCGTTGTGTCAGTGGTGGTGGTCCGCCTGTAATTTCGCCAGCCCCTCTTAGCTCTGCCAGCAGATCACGAGTTGCCAGGGTCTGACCTATATTATCATCGGTAAATCGTTTTCCAGAATTACTCAAGACCTCAGCTCCAGCAGTGATGCAACGTCCTGCCAGAGGAATGTCTGCTGTGATGACCACATCACCCTCTTGCACATGTTCCACAATCCAATCATCAGCTTCATCAAACCCATCTCCAACGACCTCCAGCTTGACACGTGAACTTTGTGGTACGCGCATACGTGAGTTTGCTACCAGCGTCACATTGAGTTTATATCTCTCAGCCACTCGATATACTTCGTTTTTGACTGGACAAGCATCTGCGTCTACATAGATGTGCAGCAATTAATTCAGCTCCTGTAAGGTCTTGGGCAATACTTCGATTAACTCAAACGCTTCCCTCGTTATTTCCTTATGATACTGAGCCTGCATATTATCGGTAAGTTCGATATTTGTAGCAAAAAACCAAACCTGATCCCCCTTTTCAACATACCCCACCCACCAGGTATGTTCTCCATCACCTCGAACTGCCCACCCCGTTTTTCCACGGATTGTATGGTCATCTGTATGTTCAACCATCATAAACTCCTTGACGAGCTCGATATTTTCAGCTTTAAAGGGCAGATCATTTTTATAGAGCTTCTTGAGAAAAGCGATTTGTTGCACTGCAGTAATTCGGAGGTCCCCATCCAACCAAAATCTAGAAACATCCGACCCAGTCATCATATTGCCGTAATCCAGCTGTTTTAGATGTTGGAGATATTTTTCATTCCCAATTCTCCTGGCCAACTCCTGATAAAACCAGACACAGGATACTGGAAAAGCAGTCCGCATAGAATGGTCCTGGTTCCAGGCATCAAGAAATCTAACTTCGCCGTCCCATTTAAACACTTCATCGGGACTGGAAACTGCACCCTCTTCCAGAGCAATCAGTGAATTTGGTATTTTGAAGGTTGATGCCGGCAACAATGGTTTGTTTGCGCGTTCTGGATAGGCTTGAAATACTTGTGATCCATCCAAGGTACTTATGACCATGGTTCCTTCTACCCCGCGCTGGGTAAAAAGTGGTTCCAAATCAAGAGGAGGAGTGGATCTAGAACATGAAGCAAGAGTTGCCAGCACGACTAGGATAACTAGCTGATTTTTTGCTAAACCCATTACCCACCTTGCTTTCATAGATTATCTTTTCTTCTTCTTTGTTGTTGGCTTTGGTTTGAGAGTACCGATATGGTCATAGCTCACATCAAAATATGGTTTCAAATCTGATGTTGACTCTAGCATATCCTGGGGGATGCTCACGTATTCCTTCATAACGGCCCCATATTGTTCACTGAGGGATGTTTTAAACTCAACCAGAAATGACTCTCTGGCCGAATTGGGGAGACGCAGAGCCATGACGCCTTGTTTGTCCAAAAAACTAAACATATGACCATTCCTGGAGGTATAGGGCATGGTCTTACCCTTTCGCTCAACCTGGGGATTGGTGGCAAGCAGGGCTTCGTATAGTTTTAAATTGGTCTCATAATCTTGATTCATTATTTACTCCACCTCCCTCTTGATCGATATTTATGGTCTAGACTGAATGGACGTTATTGTGTTCTTTTAGTATGGTTTTAACCATTTCCTTCTCATCGCTGCGTCCAGGATCCTCATTGAGAAAAAGATCGGAAACCTCTATGGCCATAATGGCCAACTGTGTGGGGTTTCCTGGCAATTCATCTGGTTGGAATAGCTGGGATTTGCTTTTTAAAAACGAGGCCGCTTTTTGAACCGCCTGATGTGCCTTCATTTCATCAGTGTTTGCAAAATCAAATTTCCAACGTTCAGCCTGCTGGGTGATAAGACGTTTGTCTTTACCACTTATCTGAATGCCGGTGGCAGGAAATATTCTACAATCATAGCTCCGGCAGGTTAATGGTCTATGCTCATAGATTGAGCAAGCGCCATTTTTGAGCATTGGACAATGTCCCTGCTCATCATATCCCATGAGGACATTTCCTTCAGGCATTCCAGGCGCAGGGAAAAGCAATTCATCCAGGATATGAGACAAGGTATCTGTTTCAGTTGGTTTGATATGGATAAAATATGAGGATGTGCAACAGGCAGTGCAATCCCCACAGGGGACCTCTGTTTCAGCATCATTTTTTAGCGCGGTGCGGGTATCGCTAAGCCAGCTAGAAAAGTTACCTGCGTTTAATTCTAGTGGGGCTGACATAGAATTTAGAAGGCACCCCACTTTTGTTTGCCAGGGATATAGTAGGATGGCAATAAGAAGCGAAACATTTTGGCAATTTTGCCGGCTCTATCTGCTTTTTCCTGACTCTCCTCTAACATCTTCTCCAATTCTTCCCCAAAGGTGTCATGGAAATAGCTCTCAGCAGCTTTGGTTCTGTCGGCTTCTGACTTGAATTGAGTTCTTATTTGACCTAGCTCGCCTGCATCAAGCCAAAATCCACCACAGTTACCGCATTCATCTACTTCTACATCTCGTTTAACACTCATGAAGTGCTTCATCATGGTTACGCCTTCACACTTGGGGCAAGGTCGTTTTTTTGTGAAATCAACTGAAACAGCTGGATTTTTTTTAAACTGTAAGAGTTTTTCTCCAGCAGCTTCATGACTTTCATCGACCTGCTTTAGTTCATGGGCATCAAACCAGAGACCTCCACAACCATTTTTACAGACATCAATTGTGATCTCACCAACTTTTGTTGCTACAAGTGTATTGGCACATGCCGGACATTTCATTTCAAACCCCTATTGTTTGTATTGATTCAACTATAATTAATCTAGGCATAATTTCCCGTGTAAACCTGGGTATCAAAGCTAAAATTTTCCAGGTGGTGTTATTCGTCATCTCGATGGACAGACCCTGGGGAAAATGCAGGAAGGCACACTGCGATGTACTCAGCCCCCTCTTTCCCAGGTGTGCTATATTGAATCCATTCTCCTGGATTTGTGACTATGGATTGTCCTGCGATTACATCATAAGTTCCGTCACTATGCTCAACATGAAGGTGACCCTTCAAAACCAGGGTTATCTCCATAAATTCAGGTCGCTGACCTGGCTCTACCCAGCCCCCAGGTGAGATCATGCGTGCCACACTAACTTCACCATGATCTGAATTGACATGGCCTACAAATTCTTCTATGCGCTTTGGCTTGTTGCCTGCTGATTCTATAATTGTCGGGGCTTCTATGAGAATGGGCATCAATTCACCTTTCATTTAATGATTAACCAGGATACTAGTGTTTACGTAGCATTTTTCCAGGATGTTTTCCTGTGAATTCACCTTCTGTACGGATGATATCACCATTTACGATTACCCATTCAAAGCCTTCCGCTAGTTCATGGGGATTTTCGAAGGTGGCCACATCTAAAATACTATGAGGATCAAAAACAAGAATATCAGCAGCATAACCGGCTTTCAGAAGACCTCGTTTTTGCTCAATCAGACCCACTGTTTTTGCTGGCAAACCTGACATTTTATAGACAGCCTCTTCGAGGGTCAGTAGGTTTTTTTCATTCACATAATAGCGAATCACCTTGGCAAATGAACCATAACCCCTGGGATGACGCATTGTGGGACTGCCATCTGAACCAGCCATGATATTTGGATCAAGAAACAGACGATCCTGAAGTTCTTGATTCATGACAAAATAGGCTCCACTGGCACCTCGGGGTCCAACATCATCAATCAAAACATCCTCAAAGGGTTTATTCAATTCAATGGCAACTTGTGCCAGGGTCTTGCCAGCCCAGGGAGCCGTTCCAAATAGAGTTGCTTCAGGTCCATTCCGCCGCTGAATTCTATTCCTTAAATAGTCGGCCAGTTCATCTCGACGAGAGGCAACAATTTCGGTGTAATTATTAGGCGGTTTTGCCCAGTCGGGAAACACAATCCCGATTCCAGTATAACTAGCCAGATAGGGATACATATCTGCTGTAATGGCTATTCCCTGCTTACGAGCTTCCTCCATCTGGTTGAGAATTGCTTCTGCTCGGTTAGCGCCCTGTCCATAAACTACCTTCAGGTGAGAAATGTTCACAGCACATCCAGAATCACGTCCCTGATTGATCAGCTCAGCAATAGAATTCTGCACCGCCTCATCATCTTCATTACGCGTATGACTACTGACCAGACCACCCCTTTTGCCAACTGGCTTGGCAATGGCTATCAATTCATTTAATTTTGAAAAAGACCCAGGTTGGTATTCCAATCCTGTTGAAAGGCCAAAACAGCCGGCCTCCATTGCCATCTGCACCTGAGCTGCCATTTTTCGTCTGTCCCAATAGGATGGCTTTGGATCAAGTTTTACTCCTGCCTGATTTCGAACCGCTCCATGTCCGACATAAGTCCCGATATTGATGGTTGTGTTTTTTGCTTCAACCTGATTCATCCATTCAGAGATATTCTCAGGGCTATCCCCATCTTGACCCAAAAAAATGGTGGTCACCCCCATGGCTGAGAAATTCTTGAATTCAGGCGTAACCAGGGGGTTTCCATGAGCATGATTGTCAATGAAGCCCGGGGTTACAACCCGACCTGTAGCATCAATGGTTCTTTGGGCAGAAATGGAGGCAGTGTGTGTATTGCTGATAAGAAAGATTGACTCCCCCTTCACCAGCACGTCAGCCTTAAAGCCAGGGGCTCCGGTTCCATCAATGACCGTTCCATTCTTGATAAGTAGATCGTATTTTTCCGTGTTTGCCATTTGACCCTGCCCCCCCACAGCCACCAAAAAAAGCACAATAATGGTTAGCCATTTTTTCATACCAACACCCATAAGATTCTGCCTAATTTTCTTTAACCTTGAACTTAATAGCATACGACACCCATGTTAATTGTCTCCCCAGGATGAGTTTGGAGAGATGCTATTTTAACAACAGAATTTTGTGCGTTTTGCTCACTGATCCCTGTTGTAATTTCACAAAATATATTCCTGCCGAAACGTTGCTCCCTGACATATCCAGGCCATCCCATGCCACTGAATAATCTCCATTGCTCTGGAAGCCCTGGATCAGCGTTTTTATGAGTCTACCTTTTAGATCCAGGATATGTAGACGAACGAGACCACTTTCAGGAAGCTGGTATCGTATGATGGTTTGGGCATTAAATGGGTTGGGGCGATTAGCCAACCTAAAGTTCTTTGGCAAATTTAGCTCTACTTCAGCGGCGCTGGTCCCATTAGCAAAACCCGGCGTTGGACTGTCATAAAAGGTCCATAAGTCTCCGCCATCTGGAGATCTCCCGTAGGAAACGTCCTCCTGCTGGGATCCAAAATTCAAGGCATCAATAATGGTAAGTCCATCTGTGTCTATCAGGGCCAGGAACTCGCCACCTCTACTCAACTTGAAATTGCTATGCAAGCCTTCCTGCTCCTGGTCCTCATCGCACCAAACCAGCAAATGTCCTCCTGATTCCAACACCACTCCCCCCATGGGAAACATCCATTTCGTGAGATTGGCTGGATCATCTGTGAGGTACATACCGCTTAAAAATATATCAGAGACACCTGAATTATAAATCTCTAACCAATCATCATATTCGCCAGCTGCATCTGGAATTGCCATCACATTATCCGCTAGAAACTCATTTATACGCAAGGGATTTGATGAAACTCCAGGGACTTGGATGTATTTGAAATCGCTACGGGGATAAAGCATATTTTGTCCACTCAAATCCACGGCGCCAACCTGAAACCTGCCATGACCCATCTCACCCATGGGAGGAATAACGCCAATCCATCGATCAGAGCCCTCAATTGATATGGGGTTTGGGTCCGGTGAATAGTGCATTGGGTAGGAAAGTACCACAGTTAATACACCAGGATGGTATGCGATGGTCAAGCTATCCAGACCCACATGGCTAAAGGCTGCCACACTGACATAAATGCTGTCCTCTGGCCCAGGAATGAGGGGCGAATACTGAAGGTCATAAATTATTGGCGGGGCGGGCTCATATACAAGTTGGTTGTCAAGGGAGGCATGTCGCTCATTAACGAACTGTTTGAGTCCTTTTTTGACATGCTGATTTGAATAGGGGTTCGGTGAATAGGATTGGTAAAAATCTGAAATCCCAAAACCATAATCCAACATTCTGAACGTATCAAGTTCCGCCCAGGGAGCAATCATTGACTTCAATCTATCCACTCTTGTTTCCCATAAACTTAAGTCTGTAATATTATCCCTGTAATATTCAATAATATGGGTATACAAGTTTCGATACTGGGTATTCCCCATGATTTTTTCCATGAGCGGCCTGGCGCCAGGACTATTTCCCTGAGCTTCCTCTATAGTCATAAAACTATATGGATTTACTTGAGTCCAATCCACATTGAACCAATCAATACTAAAACTATTGTCATAATCGTATGGTATAAATCGGAACCGATCCAGGCTAGGGTCATGATACAGGTAGTAATTGTTCTTTAGAAACCAATAGTCATCCCAATTCCCCATGAGGACATTCATAGCCGCATATTTTAGAACATCTGAAACTATCAAAACCTGTTCAAGTGAATCTGGAAAAGAAGCCTGGGGCGAGTCATGAATGGTGGTAATAAGAGTGGCCAACTCACTATAATCATAGAGGTCTTCATTGGTTTTCAATTCATATGGGCGTGTCTCATCCTGGTAGGGATAATAATCGCTGGCGTTAGGACCCCTGTAGGTGAGGTCAGCTGGCCATAGACACTTCCACAGATTACCTGAATCATCTTCGAAATGGTTCTTCAGAAACTCTTCATCGATATGCTCTATCGATATGTAGAGACCGTAGTAGATGTCATTGATATATACTGCACAGTGGGCAGCTCTGGTGGTGGCCAAGCCAGCCTGTTGATAGTGATCCCAGGCAATTTTGCTACGAATAATAGAGGGGTCATTGTGCTCACCATTCAGGTTCAGCTTTTCCACATCATAGAATTTGCGCCCAGGCTCAAAGGTGTTAAACGATAGTTTGAATGATTTTTTCTGGGCATTTCTAGAAGTATTACCTCTGAGTCGAAACCCAACATTTTCTATGGTTTCATCAATAAAGGCATTGGTGAAATGGACAGTTGAGAGGTGCATGGAGTCGCTCTGAACGTGATCATACATCCAGAGGAGACCTTCGGGATCCATACTTATTTCAATGATGGCGACCTGGCTGTCATCATAGAGTAAATCCAGGTCATTGGCAGCTAGCAGTAGGGGCAGAAACAGCATGATTCCGATTGTGACTTTCATGCTGATAATCTAGGCACAATCCGCACTTCAAAAATGATTTGTTCTAGTGGGACCAGACATTTCCATGGTTCCAGGGCCTCTTAGCTTTGACTTGACAGCCAAACCAAAAGTCCGGAGAGAAAATTATGACTCTAGTTCTGTATGCTGAATATTGCGGGCCGCGACAATTCCGATATTCAGTTCAAAGCCAATAATAATAGCTAGAGCGTAACAAAATATCATGAGCATAATAATGGGCAGGGTTCCTATAGAACCATAAAGTGCGTTGTAGCGACTGAAATGATCAATATAAAATCCAAAGCCTGTGGTCATCAAAATTGACAGGACAGTTGACAGACTTGCCCCGGCCGAGATGAATCTATATTGGCTTTTTTTAGCGGGACCCCAAAAATAAAGAAAGGAGTAAGCAAAATAGAAAACGCCCAGGATGACAACCCACTTACCAATATTGACCATGTAATACAGCCAACCTTGTATCATGAGTTCTTTGAGGACCAGAAAATCCAGAAGTCTGTGGGTGATGGTCATGAGAGAAACACCAATGGTAACCAGGAAAAAGAGCGAAACAACCAGTACAAAGGCTACGGCTCGTTGCATTAGCCAGCTCCGACTTTCCTCGACATGAATTGACACGTTAAAAGCATCTATGAGAGCCACAATACCATTTGTGGAAAACACAAGGGCGAAGGCAAAACCAAATGACAACAAGCCACCATGTTTGATGGTAATGATATCTTCAATAATCCTCTGAACCACCACATAAGTACTGGCTGGCAATATGGATTGAATCATCAGGAGAAGATCGTTTTGAAAATTCTCAATGGGAATCACGGGGATGAGAGTGAAGAGAAAAAGGATGGCTGGAAAAACTGCCAAAACCAGGTTAAAGGAAACTGCCTCTGCTCTTGCAATCACCCGGCCATCACGAATACCTCTAAAGAAAAATAAAAGCACGTTATATGCAGGCACCTGATCAAAACCTGGGAATGACACCTGCTTGGCTCTATTTATATAGGGCACCAACCATCGGAACTGTTTTCTATAATAAAAGTGATGTTGATCATTCATAGTTATTCAAAGAACCTACAAAATTAAATTCCGCTATCAATTTCTTTTAAGGGTGGGTCCAGATTTATCTAGAAGTTGTATTCGCGATTCAAGACCTCTGAGCGGGCTTCAACAACAGCTGCCTCAGCATTGAGTGTAATAGCGATGTAAACTTTTAAAATTGATGAATATTCTTCAATCTTCAGGATAGTTAGCTCTTCCACTTCAAGTTCACTCGAGGGATCAAGATCAGCCATCTTTTCTCTATATCTTTTAATCCTGCTATCAATGCGTTTTACAATAATTCGAGTATAATTCTGTCTACGATATATATCATGGAGTTCTTTTATCAGCGGATTATCAAGCATACGGGGATTGCGCAAAAAGAGGTCATTGATCTCATCTCGCAGGGGATTGATCTTAGATGCTTCCCTGGCAGCCTGGGCATATAATTTGGTTACTTCATTGATCAATTTAATGGTCTGCTCAGAGGTTCCGCTGATCCGATAATCCTTCATTTCTTCGAACCACTTAAGTTCTGAGCTAAGATGATCAATGGTTTGCTGCTCAAAGTGAGGGGCAATTCCTCTAATTAAAGTTACCAAATAATTCATATTATCAACCAGTTGGGCCCTCAAACGACTGCGTTTTTGTCTCCCGCGTAAAACAGATTCAATGATTCTCACACTCAACCACACACCCAATAACTCTGTACCAATATTGGGGACAATGGATTCCCTGAAGACTGTTTCCGCCTCCACCCCATCAACACCATTGAAATAGTATATTATCAGGGCCACACCGATACCGAATACAGGGATATCTATAAAAGACCAACGGAAAAACCATTTTTTTAATTTATTGAGTATAATTTCCATGCCCGTTAAAGTCTTTAACTATGGACGATCTGGTTACTGCATCAGCCGAGATTAGTGAACATCATAAATACTGCCACCAATAAACTCTCGGAAATGTGAGGTTTCAGGAATTGGAGATTCATCAGTAACAGGGGTCACTGACTCCAACATTTCACGGACCCTTTTGGCTCGCAGATAGGCATCCACTCGACGGGGGTCATCCTTATAGTCCTTCTCCCACTGAATAAAGTGCTCTAATAGACGATTTCGCATAACTGGCAATTCGTAGGGAACGGCTCCGTTAATGACATAATCAGCAGTGCTGATATAGGGTAAAATGTTGCGCAATTCTGCATTGCGGACATAGTGCCAGTGGGTCAGAGTCTGACGAGGGTCATAAGCTCGATGCTGTTCATCGCGAATCATGCGACGCATGAGTCTCAGATCAGTCCAGCGGATAAATTTTCCGTTGACACCTTTCATCTGAAGTAAGGTTTCTATATATACTTTGAAGATTGTAGTCTCATCAATACCACTGAGCATATCACCATAGAGTCCATGGAGGCTGTCTATAAGGATAACATCTGTGGATTTAATCTTCATGGGAATCTGATTAAGGGTTCGAGTTCCAGTCTTAAAATCATACGAAGGAGTCCGTACCTCCTCACCTGCCATCAATTGCTTGATGTGCTCATTGATGAGGGGTAGATCCAAAGCCTGGGGTGTTTCAAAATCATGGTCGCCAAACTCATCAACTGGGTGCATATCCAGATCAAAAAAATAGTGGTCCACATTCAACTCAACCAGGCCCATTCCCTTTTTCGCTAGATAATGAGCCAATTTTCGTGTTGTGGTGGTTTTACCGGAAGATGAAGGACCGGCAACAACCACTATTCTGGTATCACCATCCCGTTCGGTGATGAGTTCAGCAGCTGCCTGGACATCAGATTCATAGGCTGCATCAGACTCCAGACAAATTTCAGGGAACTCACCTCTGGCTATGCGTTGATTCATTTTCTCAACAGAATTAAGGTCATGATCTGAAGCCCAGCACAGCACTTCATAAATTTTTTGATAGGGAATATTGCCAGTATGAACGGTACTTTTACTAAGCTTGGCTTTGCGTTTCTCGCTTTGCGTTGCGCGATAAACAATGAAGTGTTTGGCAACGGTGGCATGACCTTCCTCGATGAGAACTTTTTCAACAATATCCTGAATCTGCTCCACCATGGGCGGATGCTCAACCGAATAGTTTTCGCAGATAATACCCTCAATTTTTAAAGAGAGTTCATCAGCCTTGTCCTTATCGCGTCCACCGACAGCAACAGCCGCTCGATAAATGGCATTACTGATACGCTTTCTGGAATAAGGAACATAGGTTCCGTCACGCTTAAAAACATGGGTCAGTTTGCATACTTCATTCATCACTATCACCAAATTTGATGTCATCACTCAGTTCGTTGACATCAGATTTGGAAACAGGAAAATAGGTAGCAAGATTTTCGCCTAACTTATGAATTCCAGCTAACAAACCTTCTCGCATATTTCCCTGTGAAAATTGTGTCCGCATCTCACCAACGGTTTCTTCCCAGAAATTTGTGGGAACCTTTTCGTGGATACCCACATCACCATAGACGGCAAATTTTTGTTCAGAAAGGAAAAGAACGATCAATGTTGCATTGCGCTCTTTGGTCTCAAAGAGTTTGGCTTTTTCGAATATTCTTTTGGCAGCTTTGTAGGGTTGATTATGGGAGCTGGTATTGAAACTAATGACAATCTCACCACTGGTGCGACCCTCAAAAGTATTTATTGCAGCAGATATATCCTGCAAATCCTGATCACTAAAAATCTCTTTTGCCAGCTTTTCAGCTTTACTCATCTTACCTCCTGGGAACAATCTCAATAATCGTCAGTGATGTCCTTGCCTTGTTTCTTGCTTATCACACGAAATTCATCCATGTTTTTGGACTCATCTTCAACAAGTTCAACTTTTATAAAATGCTGCCACTGAATTGAGCGAACCACATTCTTCTTCCCTGACTTTAAAAACTTCGCCAGTTCGGGATTAACAACCAGTTGAAGTCTGAATTCACGTTTTTGCGAATGAAAACGACGGAACCAGCCTTCAATCTGAGTGGTGAGTGCGGCCTTGGACATAATGCGACCTCGGCCATGGCAGACTGGACATTCCTCAGTTGCTGATAGCAATAAGCTGAGTCGAATGCGTTGGCGAGTCATTTCCAGAAGACCAAAATCAGAAATGTAGCTTACTGCTACCTTGGCTCTATCTTTCCGAAGTTCACGTCGGAGTTCGTAATAAACTTTCTTTTTGTTATCCTCGCGGGACATATCAATAAAATCAATAACAATTAACCCACCCAAATCTCGAAGACGTAATTGTTGGGCGATTGCCCGGGCAGCTTCCAGATTGATTTTCACCGCATTGGCCTCATGATCCTTGCGACCAATAAATTTTCCGGAATTTACATCGATGGACACCAGAGCTTCAGTTTGCTCAATGACGATTGACGCGCCACTCTTTAAGCCCACTTTCCGAGCCATGGAAATATCAATACCCTTCTGGACGTTGTAGGCATCAAACATGGGCAATTTTTTATTGTAATGGATGAGACGATCAAGCAACTGTGGTGCAGCACCCTTGAGATAACTGCTGATTTGCTTATACATCCCCTTATTATCCGCAACCACACGTTGCACATCATTGGTAAATAGATCCCGGATTAGACTGGAAACGGTCTCCATATCCTTATAAACAAGCACAGGTCCTGGTTTGCTTTTAGTAACCTTCTCCATGCGTTTGTAGGAATCCATGAGATTATTTAAATCAGCCCCCAGGGTCTCATCATCTTTGCCCTCAGTAACGGTTCTGGCGATTAAGCCAAATCCTTCAGGTTTCATTTCCTGACAGCTTCGACGTAAGCGACGTCGCTCATAATTATTGTAAATTTTGCGGGAAATGCCGATTGAGTTAGAGTTGGGCACCAAAACCAGGAATCGACCTGGTAAAGATATATTGGTCGTTACGCGGGCCCCTTTACCCATATATGGTTCTTTGATAACCTGGACTAGAATCTCTTGTCCCGTCTTTAATTTTGGTGCATTGGGTCTTCTATGATCGTGACGATGATTCTGGTTTCTTGATCGACCTCGGTTGCCCTTTTGTGGTTTTGCATCGTCGTCGTCGTCATCGTCATCATGATCCAGGAGAAAAGATTCACCCTCTACTTCTGAAAAGGGCAAAAACGAATTAGCTCCAATACCTATATCGACAAAAGCAGCCTGCATTCCAGGTAAAACATTTTCCACAACACCCTTGTAGATATTGCCAACAATTCTAATGTTTTCAGGTTTTTCAACATAAAGTTCAACCAGGACGTCATCCTCATGGATGGCAATCCGTGTTTCCTTATGCGTTTGGTTTATAAAGATATCCTTCTTCATTTCAATTCCTTTGATATGAATTGAACCGGTAAAAGAAGAAGGTTGAGGCATTTGCTCTCAACGGGGAGGCCATTCATTCTCATTGAATGAACCTTTCACAAAATTTTTTCTGCGCTTACTCTGCTTGAGCGGACACTCTACTGTCCTTTTCTATCGGATCTTGCGCACTATCGATTCGGAAATATCCTTTAGGAATCGATTAAATTCTTTTACCAATTCTGGTTTTAACAGTCTTATGATCTGCTATTAAATCAGGTGCATCTATGGATGTTCACCTGTTTTGCAGTCGTAAAAAGCGTTCCCCATGCTCGGTTGATTTTTTATGTAAGCGGGAACGTAATGACCTGACAGTAATCCTTCAATAAACAGATTTTAGAATACCCCACCGGTCTAGACCTCAATGTTTTTAGGCTGCCGGGGTTGCCTTAATAAGGCAAACGTGGATAAACCGCTATACAGACGGGAGATGTGGATCTGCTCAGGTTCTTTTTACAACGTTACTCACCGATCGTCCAACCAATCACGCCGTGAAGTTCATGAAAACAGCTTCTCTTTGGACAGTGTGTATTGGTAGGCTATCGATCGGAACTTCAAAAAACGCGGGGAGAAATTCGTTTAATCGGATTCCCTTCCCGTTTTGGACCAGAGTGATAACCTCAAGGCTACTACCCTTTATTTCAATAGACTGGATATATGATTTTATATCCAGAGATATTACTCGCTGTTTTCGCTCGCGTTTAATATACACATTTTTCTTCTTTTCAAAGTTTTGTTTCAAGCGCTCCAGTGACATTTCAGCTGGGACATCTTCCAG
The DNA here is from genome assembly GCA_013203185.1 of Fidelibacterota bacterium. Lineage (GTDB taxonomy): Bacteria > Fidelibacterota > UBA8477 > UBA8477 > JABMPR01 > JABMPR01. The sequence continues at coordinate 33,301 of JABMOS010000011.1, forward strand.
ATTAATTCTTTGTTTAATGGAGCCAATCTGACCAGTCACAGAGTCTATTCGGCCCTTGTGCCAGTCTACTTCTAGGACAGCCACGCCTGCTGGCAAGTGTTTATTCAAGTCCTCTATTATGGACTCTACCTTGTGAAAAAGCAGAATGTCCATGTATTCAGCTTCAGAGGTATAGCCAAGTGGGAGAGCCGGTCCACTGGATATCTTGGGACGACTATTAAAACCCTGTGAAAAAATAACGGGCAAATTTGCCAGGCTAATGGCTCGCATAAATGAGTTCTGAACATCAAGATGACCCAGATAGCTTGCCATGCCCATTTTTGAGTACCTCAGACGAGCAGTATGTACTGGCGTGGTGTTGAGCAACTCGGGGAGTGGTTCTTTTTCAGGGGCAACATAGGGTTCTAATTTCACAGTTGACTCACCAACAGTACCATCTTTAACAACCCGCATGATAAGTTCATCGAAATCACAGACCCCACAAGCCAGACAGCCATCACGACAATCAATGACCGTTGCTTCCTGGTAGGCTTTTCGTTTTTCCCTGCGGAGAAATTTCTTCAGAATACCATTATCAACTATATCCCAGGGAAGGATGTCTTGATCATCTCTTTCCATCAGATAATCCCCATAGTTGATATCTGCAGTTTCAAAGGCCTTCATCCAGCGATCATAACGAAAATAATCACCCCAACTGTCGAAGCGAGCGCCTTCCTTCCAGGCTTCATAAATAGCAAGTGAAACCTTACGATCTCCACGGGACAACACACCCTCAATCTCAGAGTATTTAGGATCCCGATAGGACGCACGAACATTCTTATGTTTCAGATTATCCATGAGAAAGTCAATTTTTTCACGAATGACTTCTTTGCTGTCCTGCGCTTCCCACTGGAAGGGTGTTTCCGGTTTAGGAATAAATGTGGATAAGGTCACATTGATCTTAATCCTGCCATAAGGATTGGCCATTTTTCGCACATCATTAATGAGGTCAATAATGCCCTGCAGATCAGCTTGAGTTTCGGTGGGCAAGCCAAGCATAAAATAAAATTTTAGCGTTTTCCAACCGCCATCCAGGGCAATCTGTACTGAGGAGTATAAATCCTCGTCACTAATGAGCTTGTTTATTACCCGTCGCATCCGCCAGGTGCCTGCCTCAGGCGCAAAGGTAAGACCTGATTTTCTCTCCTCAGAGGCAATTGATGCAATCTCTTTTGTAAAGGTATCCAGACGCATTGACGGGAAGGAAACCGATACTCGGTTTTCTCTGAGATAGGGTTTCATCCCCTCTACTACTTCACTGAGACCAGTATAGTCACTGGTTGAAAGGGAGAGCAGCGATATGTTTTTTTGTCCGGTGTTGGCCAGTGTTGTCTTGGCTGACTCAATGAGCTCTTCTGGTTTGCGCTCACGAATGGGTCGATATACCATTCCAGCGTGACAGAAGCGACAACCCTGGGTACACCCTCGCATAACCTCTACTGCAAGCCTGTCCTGGGCTGTTTCAACAATGGGCACTACCGGTTTGGTAGGATAATTGGAGGCTTCTAAAATAGGTATTTTTGCACTCTTTACCCGATCTGGTGCGCCTTCAAAATTTTTCTTAATAGCGACTAGTTTGCCATCCTTGTCAGACTCAAAATCATAAAAGGCTGGCACATAAACACCTTCAGGCATGGTTGCCAGATCTTCTAGAATTTCCCGCCGTGATTGCTTGGCACGCCGACCTTCACTTATGCGTCGAACCAGCTCCACCACCTGTTCCTCTGCATCCCCAATGAAAACCAGATCAAAAAAGTCAGCCACGGGTTCAGGATTGTAGGCATTGGTTCCACCCGCAATGACAAAGGGATCATCATCTCCACGATCTTTGGTCCAGATAGGAATATCAGCAAGATCTAACATGGTTAATATGTTGGTGTAAAGCAGGTCATAGGGAAGCGAAAAACCAACTATATCGAAGTCTTTTAATTGATGTTTTGTCTCCAGACTGTACATGGGCAGACTATGCTCTCGCATGAGTGCTTCCATATCTGGCCAAGGCGCATAAACACGCTCTGCGGCGATATCCTTTTCCCGATTGAGTATATGATACAAAATCTGAAACCCGTTATAGGGCATGGCTGTATCATATACATCAGGGAAAGCCAATGCTATACTGGCCTGGATTTTCTCCCAGTCTTTGGTGATAATGTTGTGTTCGTTTCCCAGGTATCTCCCGGGTTTTGATACTTTTGAAAGTATCCGCGTATGTAAAATATGTTCTATATCTTTGGGTTGCACCCCAATAATCCTTTCATTACCCCCGTCAAGCCTCTGATTATAATTGAGTTTTTAGCAGAAACCATAGAATGATTCCTCTTGCAGAGACGCAAGGCGTTGTATTGAGCCTGTCGAAATGGCGCAGAGATATTTAGATCTGAAATGATTTACTTCTAGTACAAAATCTATCCAATGTGTCTTTGCGAGAAATGGAATGACGAAGCAATCGCTGACTCTTTTTAGACAGAAATCCGAGATCGCCGCGGTCACTCCGTTCCCTCGCGAAGACATTGAAACTGTATTGCAGTTGATCAACCTGCTAATTTCTTATTCATAAGGAATTTGATCTCTGTTGGTTAAATTATGCTTATAACACAAGCAGGGAGGTCAGAATGAATCAATCTACAGAAAAGCCATGGGTCGTATTACGAAAAGTTGAGGGTGATATTACAGCTGAAATGTTGTGCGAGGCATTAAGAAATGCAGATATTCCCTGTGAGATCAAGCGGAGCATGCTGGCATCCGGTCTTGGGGCTCATTCAGTATCTTTAACTGGGAATCAGGCCACTCTCCTGGTTCCACCTGAAAAATTAGCTGAAGCTGAAGCTGTTTTAGAAGCTATTGATTTTGAGCCCGGAGAAGAAGAGGCCTAGTCCCTATTTGAATATTTTAGTTTTTTATTCCTTTTACCTGGATAGACCTACGAATTTCTAATCCGTAGGTTACTTCATAGCTAAGCAAAGTTAGCTATTCAGCACAGGCTCCGGTTCGAGCTCTGTCCGGAGTACATAAAATAAGCCCTCAAAAGAGGGCTTTATTGTTTTTGTATCTGGGGAGTGAAGTGTACCAAACTCTCGAACTTTAGTGAGAGACGGTTCAAACGGAGGAAATTTATTCCCGGAGTAAGCCGAACACTGACGCTAATCAATAGCATTTGCCATTTAGCAGTATGTTCAATATATTTACACGTCGAGCACTCAATACTCTGAATTCTCACAAATCCCCGCTGACAACACCTAATGCTCGAATGCTTGAGAGAACACAAGCGAAACAAGATCATTGATATGATGAGACTCAATATTACACTGGAAAATGTGGACTACCATATACCATTTAGGAATGGGGATACAATACGTGAAATATTACACTCCGCTGATATAAGCCTACGCTCTGATTGTGGAGGATTTGGAACATGCGGCCTTTGCCTCGTTGGTATTAACGAAGGAAATGTTCCTGATTTTACCAATAACGAGCTGCAATATCTTTCTAAAGACCAGCTGGTAAAAGGAAGTCGTCTTGCCTGCCAGGTTCAGCCTCATGCAGATATTCAG
>JABMOS010000105.1 GCA_013203185.1 Fidelibacterota bacterium
AAAAAAACCCCCGCCAATTGACGAGGGTGAAATTGTTCAAATATACAGATTTAAACCATCACCCTGATCGCATAAAAAAGTAATATGATGCTTGCCATTTCATTTCAGGATGAATATAGACCTGAGGTATGCGGATGCAAAGATTTTGAAAATTATATTTTCACATAGGGCAAACTGCCTGATGGACATGGCCGAGAATGTTTAATAAGCTTTCTTTCAGGTTCTTTGCACTTCTCAAGTTTAAAATAGTTGAGTCGATATTATCCGAGCTTATATTCGTTTTTTGATTCGATTATAATTTCATCGGGGTGTCCATGAACCGTATTTCTTCAACATTAATTTTTTCTCTCATGAGTAGTTTTCTTGCTGCACAAGTATCCACACCTTTTGAGAAGGGAGTAAACCTCAGCAATTGGTTTCAGGAAAGCTCTATACAAGAAGTCGACCTCTCCAGATACCTGTATGATGATTTTGTAGATATTCAAAGCCTTGGCGTCGATGTGATCCGGCTTCCAGTAAATTTTCATGGGATGAGTAGCGGAGATCCGGACTACATCCTAGATCCTATATTGCTCGATTTCCTTGACCAAATAATTGATTGGACTGAGGAATTGGGTATTCATCTGATTCTGGATAATCATAGTTTTGATTCTGGTGGTGCAACAACGCCTGCAATTAATCAGCCACTATCGCTTATATGGCCACAACTTGCTGAGCATTTCATAGACAGAGACTCCACCCTCTATTTTGAAATCAAAAATGAGCCCTGGGGCATCTCGGATTTTATTTGGGACACGATTCAGCAGAATATTGTAAACATAATTCGCCAGACTGATTCTAACCGCACACTCATCGTAGGTCCAACCAGTTGGAACAGCTATAATAACCTTGATGCAATGATGAATTATAACGATGACAATCTCATCTACACCTTTCACTTTTACGACCCCTTTATTTTTACTCATCAAGGTGCCAGCTGGACAGACCCGTCTATGGAACCTCTCACTGGGGTACCATTTCCTTATGGAGCCTCACCCATGCCAACCGTTCCACCCTCCCTGGTTGGGACATGGATTCAAAGCAACATGGCGAGTTACTCTACTGAAGGAACGGTAGCCCATATGAGAAGCCTTATTGACATTGCAGTAGCTTTCAGGACATCAAGAGACGTCCCGATCTACTGTGGAGAATTTGGGGTTTTGAACCATAATGCTGATCCTGGTCAACGTGTTGACTGGTATCAAGCTACGACTCACTATCTGGATTCTTTGGGTATTGGCTGGACCATGTGGGATTATCAAGGAGGCTTTGGTCTCTTTGAGAGACATAGCTATGAAATGTTTGATCATGACTTAAACCTGCCGCTTCTAGGTGCCATGGGATTCAATTCACCTCCACAGACAGAATACATGAGTTATACTGATTCAGTCGGCTTTTACATATACGATGATTTCGTTTGGCAAAACATTCGCACAGAATTGCAGGGTGATGTAATGTTGTATTCATCAGAGGATCCTCGTGTCGGTAAATACAACATCGTTTGGTCACAAGCGGTTCAATATGAAAGGCTTGGTTTCAATTTCAGGCCAGATAGAGACCTCTCAAGATTACTAAGTGAAAATTTTGTTCTCACTTTCTGGGTAAAGGGAACAGGCGCGGCAACCACCTTTGATATCCGTTTTATGGATTCAAAAACAGACGTTCCTGATGACCATCCCTGGCGAATGACAAAGACCATATCCTCAGCAGATATTACTTGGGATGGGAATTGGCAGTATGTCCAAATCCCTCTCATCGAATTTGTAGAAACTGGTTCTTGGGATGGTGCATGGTTTGATCCTGCAGGATTGTTTGACTGGACTGAAATTGATGAGTTGCAGGTGGTTGCTGAGCATAGCGGTTTTGGCTCCAGTGAACTCTCATTGGACGAAATTCGGATTGTAGACCAGGGCACAGCAGCTCTAACCAATCAGAAAGCCCTCCCCCATTCATTCACCTTATTCCAGAATTATCCCAACCCCTTTAATCCACAAACAACCATAGACTACTTCTTGTCTCAAAACAGCTTTGCTGAACTTACAATAGTAGATCTAAAAGGTCGGGTCGTGGCTACCCTGGTGAGCGAGAATTTGGAAGCGGGAAAACATCAAGTGATTTGGAACGCTGGAGGTGGTTTGACTGCAACGGGGCTCTATTTTGCTCGTATAACTTCTGGATCTCAAGAGCAGATGATAAAGATGCTTTATCTGAAATGAATCTCCACCTGCGGGTCTACAAATAAAAAAGGGCTCCAAGCTGGAGCCCTTTTTTTGGGTTTATATAAATCTGCGCTAGTTAATCGCAGTAAAATCGTCATTATCCTTCTGGATAGCGCTGGCATATTCAACGTCATTACCCTGGTGATATAAAATCCCAGACTTTCTCCCAAACTGAACTGCCTTGTCATAATCCAACATGAACACATCACCCCGACCACGCCAGCGTTTATTCATGGTATCTTCAACCTGCATGGGAACTACCACCCAAACCTTGTCACCATATTGAATGTCACCACCATGTCCATACCGAGTTATCAACTCACGGCTCAAGGCCAGAACGCCAGGGAATATTTGCTTGTTACTGGCTGTTATATTTGGTGTATCATCTGTCTGACCAACCAGTGCATTGTAGGCCGTAAACACGAGAGGGTGTCCTTCAGTGAAGAGATCCAGTGCAGCTGCCATTTCAACCATATAAGTGTTTAGCGAATCCTTAATCATGGATTCATGTGCAAGAATATCTTTTACTTCTGCATTGTGCTTTGCTTCACGGTTTACGTGAAATGCCCAGAATACGAGCAAGATCAGTGTGTAAGCAATTATGTGTCTATATTTCATGTTTCCTCTATCGTGGTTGTCTTTTTTTATAATTTTCTGTAAGTTGGATTTTTTCATAGGGTTATTGTCTTTGGGCAAGCATTATAGACGGCTCAAATTGGGTCAACAAGTGCTAAATGATAATCTTTCTCAATTCTACTTTTGCAGTTGATAAATATCACAAAGTCACATTATTGACAGATTTGGACTAGTCTAAAGTATTAATTATTATTGGCATATGCGCTTTTCTGACAATCAGTAACTACCTCTATAGTGACTAATTGTCAGGACTTGATGAAAATTTTCTTCTTTTCTAAGTGCTATAATAGCGATTTTGGGGTGCCTTGACTGGGTAGGCGACAAACCGGGATCTTCTCATCAGTGGATGATAGGAAGTTTTTGTTTGGATGATATCCTGAGACATTATAATAGCTTAGAAATCTAAAAACATTCGATTGGGAATAATTATGAAAGCTTATGTCCTCAAAAAAGTTGGTGGTCCAGACGTTTTAAAAATTTCATCTGTAGCTTCAAGTTCTCCTGGCACCAATGAAGTACAGGTGCAAATAGAAACCATTGGTTTGAATTATGCCGAAATTCAAAGTCGCAAGGGGCTCTATGGCTGGGCTCCCAAGCGTCCCTACATTCCCGGTATGGAAGCCTATGGCAAAATTAGAGCCATTGGTGATGGTGTCACAGATCTTCAAGTTGGGACTCAGGTGATTGTCGTGGGACAGTTTGGGTGTTATACCGAAGAGATAGTGGTTCCAGTAAATCAAATACTACCCGCTTTCAAAAATTTCACTCCTGCTGAGAATGCAGCCTTTGCTGTTCAATTTATGACGGCCTGGGTGGCACTTTTCGAAATCTGCCGAATAAGAGCAACTGATCGTGTCCTGATTCAAGCTGCTGCAGGGGGTGTCGGCACGGCAGCCGTGCAACTGGCAAAGGCGCTTGGATGCGAAGTATTCGGCACCGCCAGTAAGGATAGCAAACTCGATCTGATTAGCAGGCTGGGGGTAGACCATTCCATTAATTATCATACTGATGATTTTGTTGCGGTCATTCGCGAGAAAACCGGTGGTGAGGGTGTGGATGTCATTCTTGAGGTTGTGGGGGGTGAGGTATTCCGCAAAAGTATGGAGGTGCTAAATCCATTTGGGAGACTTGTGGTAATCGGATTTGCTAGCTTGAACCTGAATAAATTAAATCCCCTATCCTGGTGGGAAACCTGGAAGGATATTCCACGGGTAAAAATTGATGCCATGGCCACAGCATCCCAGGTAGTGGGTGCCAGTCATCTCGGCTACCTCCTGAAAGACACCAAGCGGATGATGAGAATCTGGACTGACTTGAGCTTGTTCACCCTTGAGCATGGACTCAAACCAGTTGTGGGGCACGAATTTAAATTTGAGGAGATGGCTGAAGCCCATAAGCTCATGGAATCACGCAATAGCCATGGCAAAATCGTTGTTCATATCTAATTCTATTCCAGGTGAGAATTAGAATCAGAATGAAGTGAAGCAAGGCATAATTTATTAATGTACTTATGTCAAATAATGGATAAAGCCAATCCACGCCCAGAGTATTCTGATTATATTCCATCATGAACTTTTCTAAAATTTTATTTCAAAATATTGCCGAAGCTGATAAGAGCTGCGTGGGTATTCTTGGTGGCGGAGGCAAAACTGCGCTGCTCCATGCACTGGGAGATGAACTCTCAAAAACCTACGACCATGTCATGCTTTCCTCGCTTACCAAAGCTGGAATTTCAGCACAGCACCAGGTCCATTTCTTCCCTGAGTTCGAAGCGGAAACAAGTCGGGAAGCATTACTGGAGATTAATCCCCTCTACATCATGGGCGGCCAGGAAAATGAACATAAGCTCATTGGGCTAGAACCAGATCAATTACAAGTCTTGTACGAGGCCTCTGATCTGACACTATTTGAGTGTGATGGGGCGAGGAAAAAACCAATTAAGGCCCATCAGCCCTATGATCCGGTTATCCCTCATTTTGCCACCCATGCCATTATCGTGGTTGGAGCGGATGCAGTAGGTGCCAGAGTGGATGGAAAAATGGTACACCGACCTGAATTATTCAGAGAGCTCTGGGATGTTAATGCCAACCAGATACTTGATCCCATTTTCATTGCTCGTGTCCTAACCAGTGAATATGGATATCTCCAGAAGGTACCCAAAGACACCAAGTTGACCTATTTTGTGAATAAGGCTGACGTGTATCCAGATCAAGCTTTTGAACTGGCAAAAACACTTTCACGATTAAGTCATGATTCTGTTTTTTACGGAAGTATCGAGCAGGGTAGCATCCAAAAGGTTAATTAATGCTTAACCTGGCAATGATTATTACTGCGGCTGGTCGCTCAACACGCTTTCCCCCGAACAAGCTCCTTGAAGTTCTGGAAGACCGAACCGCTATCGAGCATACGGTAAACACCTTTATTGATTTTGACCTGGATATATATGTCATTCTAGGTTATCAGAGTGAACGGGTCCAGGAGGTTTTGGATCGACGATTTGGGGACAATATTATTTACGAATTCAATACAGACTTCCATTCTGGTTTGGCCAGCTCTGTGGTTACTGGAGTGAAGGCCGCAGGGCGAACCTATGACTATTGGTGTTTTTGTCCTGGTGACAAACCCTTTATCCAAAGGAAGACTGTGGATGTGCTCATTCAAAAGCTGAATGAGAAAAAACCTCTTATTCTTGCTCCTCGTTATGACAACAAGCCTGGGCACCCCACCTTTTTTTCCACTGAGCTGTCACCATTTTTTATGGCAGCCACTGGCGACATAGGAGGTCGTCAGATCATTGAAACTTTTCGGTCTGATACCCTGTTTGTTGACGTACCTGATGAAGGAGTCAGTATGGATATGGATTATTACCTGGAGTATGAAAATGCTAGATAATGAAATTGTCTGGGTGAGAGGAGCTGGTGAATTGGGTAGCGGTGTCGCCCACCTTTTACATCGGGTTGGATTACATGTATATCTGTCAGATGTATCTCCACCTCTGGCTATTCGGAGACCGGTCACATTCAGTTGTGCGCTGGTAGATGGAAGCACTGAAGTTGAGGGAGTTGAGGCAAAAAAGGCTGAATCTTTGAAACTCAGCTCATCCAAAACCTGGAAGTACATCCCCATTTTCGAGGACAATCCAGAAGCGTTGGTGGCGTTCAACCCTACGGTAGTTATTGATGCCCGCATGCATAAAAATTATGCCAAGGATTTCAGAACGTGGGCGGAGCTGGTCATTGGACTAGGTCCAGGATTTGAGGTTGATAAAAATTGTCATCGCGCCATCGAAACTATGCGGGGACACAATCTGGGTCGCATCCTCTCTGAAGGTGCACCCCTGGCAGATACAGGAATACCTGGAAATATTGGTGGGGAAAACATACGTCGCATAGTGCGGGCTACCCGCACCGGCCAAATAAAGTGGTTCACTCAGTTTGGAGAAATGGTTACCAAAGGACAACAACTTGCCCTGATCAATAATGACAAGCCCGTTTTTGCCCCTCTTGACGGCATGGTTCGTGGAATGATCTCCGAGCATACGCCAGTGGTCAAGGGCATGAAAATAGGAGATATTGATCCTCGAGGTGAGGCTGTTCAATACCAGCAAATTTCAGAAAAAGCACGTGTGATAGCCGCTGGTGTGCTTGAAGCGATCATCTTGCACCACAATTCAAAGCTGGCATGATTAAGTCCCTTTTAAAACAATGGAAATCTCAAGCAGGTAAGAGCAAGGCCATGCTCTGCTCAGTAGTGGTGTGGAAAGGTTCTGTTCCCCGCAAAGACTTCCCCATGATGCTGGTTTTGGATAACGGCACACTTCTGGGAACCATTGGCGGCGGATCCATGGAGCTGAAAGTCAGCCAGGCAGCGCTGAAAATGATTCCCCTGGCTAAATCTGCCTTGTTCGATTTTGACATGACCGGGAATGATGTAGAAGCCGATGTGGGGTTATGTGGCGGCACACTGAAAGTTCTTGTTGAGCCTTTCTCACTCGAACTGGAAACCTTTTATGCTGACATGCTCAAGCAGTCTGCTCAAAATCAGAAACTAATGATTAAACTCCGCATAAGTGGAGACTCACCAACTCACGTCCATAGAAGAATTGTGACCTCTCAGGAAGAGATTATAGAAACAGATATTGGTCTCCAAAAACGACTGAGGGGAATTTTTGAAAATCAGTTGACCCGATCCATCCACCATGGACAATTCCTTTACCTTATGTGGCAGGTTTTCTCTCCACCCACACTTCACATCTTTGGGGCCGGGCATGTTGGTCAAGCTGTTGCTCAACTGGCCTATTTTAATGAGCTACAGGTCAAGGTTTATGATGATCGCACAGAACTGATTACTGCAGAGCGATTCCCTTATGCAGAAAGGCTTCAAACGGAGTTCCCAGTAAAACGGGAATCGATTTCACACATTCCAAAGCGAGATTTTATCCTCATTGCAAGCCGCGAACATAAGCATGATCGGCAGCTCCTATCACATGCCCTTGATCTTTCGGCTCGTTACATCGGACTGGTGAGCAGCGCTCGTAAATGGAAGCTACTGTCAGAAAATCTGCATTCTAAAGGCTGCAATCTGGAAGATTTAGCCAGGGTACATGCGCCAGTTGGTCTTGACATAGATGCTCAGACAGTACCTGAGATTGCCATCAGCATCCTATCTGAAATTATATCTGTTTACAGAGGTAAATCAGCTTGAGCAATCTGCTTATAACAAATGGTCTGGTGATTGGTGCCCGAGGCCAAGAGATTCAGGATATTCTTATCCGGGATGAACTCATTGTCACAATTTCACCTCAGATTAATCCACCAGAAAACTGCAGAATAATTGATGCCAATGCCAAATGGATATTCCCAGGGGTAATTGATCCTCATACACACATGGGAATCCCCATCAAAAGTGGCTATTCTGCGGACACATTCGCCTCAGGAAGCCCTTCGGCCCTCCACGGAGGGGTAACCACCATTCTAGACTTTAGCGTCCTAGAATCGGGACAGACACTCAGAGAAAGTCTGAACACCCGAATTAAGTTGGCAGGTGAGTCGCTCTGTGATGTAGGTATTCATGTCAATATCACTCGCTTCGAACCAGAAATCCTTGCCGAAATCCCAGATTTGATACGCAGCGGGTATAATAGCTTCAAAGTGTTTACCACTTACGCTGAAGCAGATATGATGCTGACTTATGATCAAATTGAAGCTGTAGCCACGATTATTGGGCAGCACAATGGTATACTCATGGTACATTCAGAGGACAATGACGTCATTAGACGTGCATCAGAATCTTTTGCTGGTGGTACTCAAACCCACCCTCGATATCATGGTTTGAGTCGGCCAGCTGAAGCTGAGTTGGTTGCCATAAACCGTCTTGGTGAAATTTCCTCTCGCACCAATTGCACCATTTACATTGTCCATTTGAACACGGCTGCAGGGTTGGCCAAGGCCACTGAATACCCCTTATTAAAAGTTGAAACCTGTCCCCACTACTTACTCCTGTCAGAAAAAATGTACGAAAGACCTGATGGACAGATGTTTGTGTCCAGTCCCCCCCTGCGCTCCATAGCAGATAGCGAGGCTTTATGGCTGGGTCTCCAAAATGGACAGATTCACACAATTGGTTCTGACCATTGCCCCTTTTGCCTCGGCGACAAGCCTGCAGGAACTCCCTATCAGGATATTCCCAACGGGATGGGCGGAGTGGAAACCCTTTTCCCAACCCTGCTGGCTCAATTCATGGAGCGACATCTTAATCTGGAATTGTTGGTCCGCTTGACTAGCAGTAATCCTGCAGCAATTTTTGGACTGGATCACTTCAAGGGGAGTCTAAAAGCTGGCTTCCATGCAGATTTAATGATTGTGGACCCCTGGTCAATCAGCACGAATTGGGAATCTACGCTGCACACATCATTGGACTGGAATGCTTACACCAACTTTTCAGCAGTTTTTCCAGAAACGGTAATACGAAGAGGTGAGGTGGTGATTGATAAAGCAATAATGAACAGTCCTTCTAAAGGTCTCCTTTTAAAAGCTGGCTCTTAATTATCCCACTACCTCAGATCAGCAGTCCATCAGGTTCACGCCGGTAGGAGTAGTAAAGCTTTTTCCCGCGCCCAATACGAACTCCCATTTGAATCTTAGACGGCTCTTGAACTCCCAGAAGATCATTGAATTGAGATCTTAGAGCGGTCATCTCAGGATATTCCTGCAAGACCTGACTCATGGGGTGAATGACAAAGCCCAGCTGATCAGCAGCGAGTTGAAATCTCACATAATCGATGCCTGTTTTAACCCAATCTGCCATCGTATTGGTCTGGGTCTTGAACAGGACTATCCCTTTAGCAGTATCAATCTTTTTGTGATAGGATTTTAAAAATGCGCTGATGGCAGTTGATTTATGCCAGCTCTCTTCATTTTCTTCATTCACAATGAATTCCATTATAGTGAGCAATAAGCCTTTTGTGCCATCTGTTCGCAAGTTGATCCCATCTCGTTTGGTCTCAATTTTTTTTTGACTGCTCCTAAACCATATCCGGGATTCATCATAGGCCGTGTGTGTTTTTGCCTCGACCACCATGCCTTCATATAGAATATCCAACATTTGTTTTAGGCGATCAGGCTCAGAATAGAGACTGAGTTCTGAATGTTTTGCTGTGGTCAAAGCGGATATGGAGTTGAATTCTGAAGGAGTAATCAAGCCTCCCTCGTAGTATGATCGATTGGTCTGACGCGAAAAGATTGAATCCGATAGAGGAAGTGGTTCTGTGGAAGTTGCTGCAACCTTTATGAGAGCAACAGGCTTCAGTCCAGCTTCTTCGAGTGGGTACTCACCCTCTGGAAAAAGCTCATACTCTGCTCCATAACCAAGCTTGGATGCACCAAGACGAAGGGTTTCCAGAAAACACCCGCAACCGATATGAATTTGACGTCCCAGCGGATCTGTGGCCCGTAAAAGTCTTGTTTCATCCACATAAAGCAGCGCTTCATAATCCGAGAGTAATTTGAACTTCCAGGCTTGTGAGTTGTGTGGGTTAGGAGCATTCATCCCCATGGAGATTGCCTTCAGAATAGGTTGAGAATAGTCAGCCGGATTGGGTCTGCGGGTACCAACAAGTGGCCCCTCAGACTTATCACATCCCATTAAAAAAGCTGGAAACAACACCGTCGCAGTTAAAACTGTCCCAGTCTGGATTATTAAATCACGTCTTTCCATGGTATTGTCCTTTTTGGTTATTTATCTCAACATGGCCGACAAAAGTTGATCGATTGCAGATTCTTGTCCAGTCTTGTTTGTTTTTTGAGTAATCCCTCTGGAGCTACAAATCAAGGGTTAGTCTAATTTTCCCAGGAAAACAATAGAAAGTCTTTCCATCATTAGCTTTTTAGGATTAGCCTGATGCCATGCAAAAAGCCAGACAAGATCGCATGTTCCTTTTTCTCGCCGTGATGTCCATTGTGACAACCATGGGCTTTCAGGTCTGGCGAACCCTCTTCAACAACTTTGCTGTAGATGTGGTTGGCCTGGCTGGCAATCATATGGGAATGATCCAGTCGGTTCGGGAAGTACCGGGCTTTCTTGCTCTCCTTGTTGTTTATGCAACACTAGTGATCAAGGAGCATCGACTTTCAGCCTTGTCAGTGATCATTCTGGGGTTGGGTATTTCATTAACCGGTGTGTTCCCCTCTTACGCTGGTCTTATTTTTACTACCTTGCTCATGAGTTTCGGATTCCACTATTTCGAGACCACCAATCAATCATTGACACTCCAATATTTCGATAAACATACCTCCCCCTGGGTCATGGGCAAACTACGTAGTTACTCCGCTGCTTCAGCTATTCTCATTGGCATCGTGTTGTATTTTGTCAGCTCCAAACTTAGTTATGAGCTCCTATTTGGTATCTTGGGCGCACTGGTGGTTATTGCCGGTGTCTGGGGTCTTGTACAGCATCCAACCAGAGAAGATCTGGTTCCCCAGGCCAAGAAGATGATTCTCAGGAAGCGCTACAGCCTCTACTACTTCCTCACGTTCATGGCCGGCGCAAGACGCCAGATATTTGTAGCCTTTGCTGTCTTCCTCCTGGTTGAAAAATTCCACTTCACTGTAAAAGAAATCACCCTGCTCTTCATGCTCAACAATGCTGTTAACTACTTCCTGAGTCCACTTATTGGTAAGGCCATCATTCGTTTTGGAGAACAGAAAGTTCTATCCACAGAGTACCTGAGCCTGATTTTTATCTTTATCGCATATGCCACAGTTGAAACCAAGGCTGTTATGGCAGTGCTCTATGTTTTAGATCATATCTTTTTTAATTTTTCCATGGGGATTCGCACGTTTTTTCAGAAGGTTGGAGATGCAGACCATATGGCACCTACCATGGCAGTGGGATTCACCATCAATCATATCGCTGCTGTGGTTATCCCAGTATTGGGCGGTCTGGCCTGGATAATTGACTATCGAATTCCGTTTATCGGTGGTGCAATCATGAGCCTTATTTCGCTCATTGCTGTCCAATTTATTTCAGGGAGTATCCGCAAGGCTGAGGTCAGGCATAGCGCGATAACGACCTAAGTCAGGAAACGATCTTCCAATTCCGGCGTTGGCAACATGCAGACGTCTTTTTTTCCAAACCAGACATATCTATTTCTTGCAATCAAATCGTAAATCCAATTGCGGAATGTTGCGGGTAAGAATTTAAAAATTACCAGCGGTCGGTAGATTCCGCCTAACAATTGAAATACATCCAGAGCTGCATCGCTTTTAATAGAGTATGCCGCTTCACGAATGAGGACCACAGAATCGATTTCATCGCCATCAAGGGCATGCTGGACCAGAAGGGATTGGCCTAACGATGATTGGAGACTGGCAAATCGAAAAATGGCCTGTGGATCTCTTTTGATAACAGCCAGAACAGAACCACTGCATAAGTTGCAATAGCCATCAAAAAGCAAGGTGGGGTGATCCATTGTTGTAATTTCGTCTACCATGGAGGTATACTAATCCATATTTTCAATAGTTGTCAAGCTGAGTTACTAAATTTAGCTTAGAGGACAAAGGAGTTTACCATGCAAATTAAAAATTGAATATTGCGTTACCTGAAACTACCTACCTCAAGCAACCAGTTTGGTTGCAGG
>JABMOS010000012.1 GCA_013203185.1 Fidelibacterota bacterium
ATAATCGAACAGACGAAATCACAAAATTACTCGAGGAAGATCTGGGCAAATTAGATCTCTCCATTGATGTGGCTGAGATTGGTGAGGTCATCATGGTTGGTGATGGTATTGCACGGGTCAGTGGACTGGAAAATGTTATGGCCTCAGAGCTCATTGAGCTCCCCAACGGCGTTGTGGGTATGGCTATGAACCTGGAAGAGGACGAGGTCGGACTGGTACTTTTCGGCAATACCCGCCTGGTAAAAGAGGGTGATCAGGCCAAACGAACCGGTAAGGTTGTTTCAGTTGCAGTTGGTGATGCTGTTATCGGACGCGTGTTGAGCCCCATTGGTGTGCCCATGGATGGCAAGGGCGAAATTAAAGCTGGAAAATCCTACCCCGTTGAACGTAAAGCTCTGGGAGTATTGGCCAGAAGCCCTGTAAATGAACCTCTACAAACTGGCATCAAAGCTATCGATAGTATGATTCCCATCGGTCGTGGCCAGAGGGAGCTCATAATCGGTGACCGTCAGACAGGAAAGACAGCCGTAGCACTGGACACTATTGTGAATCAGAAATATACTCACAGTGCTGATACACCAGATGATCCTGTATATTGTATTTACGTGGCCATTGGCCAGAAGGCTTCAACTGTTGCCCGAGTGGTAGCCGAGCTTGAAGCACAGGGGGCTATGGAGTATACAACCGTTGTTGCTGCAAATGCCTCAGACCCTGCTCCATTACAATTTCTGGCACCCTATACCGGTGCTTCCATTGGTGAATATTTTCGTGATAATGGCAAGCATGCTCTGATTATCTATGATGATCTATCAAAACATGCTGTGGCTTATCGCCAGATGTCTTTGCTTCTGAGAAGACCCCCAGGTCGTGAAGCATACCCCGGAGATGTTTTCTATCTCCACAGCCGCTTACTGGAACGTGCTTCTAAATTGAACAAAGACTTGGGCGGTGGTTCACTTACAGCCCTGCCCATTATTGAAACCCAAATGGGTGATGTGTCTGCTTATATCCCAACCAATGTTATCTCCATTACTGATGGTCAGATCTTTTTGGAAACGGATCTTTTTAATAGCGGACAGCGACCAGCTCTTAACGTTGGAATTTCAGTATCTCGTGTAGGTGGAAATGCCCAGATTGGCGCCATGAAAAAGGTTGCCGGGAGAATGAGACTTGATCTGGCCCAATTCCGTGAACTTGCAGCTTTTGCCCAGTTTGGTTCTGATCTGGATGCTGAGACACAAAACCAGTTGACCAGGGGAAAAATTCTTTATGAAGTGTTGAAGCAGAATCAGTTTGCCCCCATGGTTGTGGAAAAACAGATTGCCATTTTCTACGCAGCTTCAAGAGGTTTACTGGATGATATCGCTCCCTCAGATATTCGTCGTTTTGAACGGGAATTTCTTGAAAATATGGAAGCAACTCAGCCAGCTCTTCTAAAACAGATTGCCACAGAGGGTAAACTGACAGATGAGATGGATGCTGCTTTGAATAAGACAGTTTCGGACTTTGTTAAAGGGTTCGTAGCCTAAGGATCGCTATGGCGAATTTAAAAGACATTCGGAAACGGATTGGTACTATTGAGAGTATCAAGCAGGTTACGCGTGCCATGAAGCTTGTAGCGGCGGCAAAACTGCGCCGTGCTCAGTTAAACATGGAACAGGCGAGACCCTATGCTGGTAGGATTCATGGAGTACTCAACCATCTTCTTCCAGATATTGATCGAACTATGCATGACCTTCTGACAATGAGACCAGCCCAGAAAAAGGCTTTTATCATATTGACTTCAGACCGGGGTCTTTGTGGCAGTTTTAACACAAACATTCTTCGCCAGGCAGAGCATATCGTCAAAGCAGCTGGCAAGGAAAATTCAAAGCTCATCTGCATTGGTCGCAAGGGATATGAGTATTTTTCAAAAAGAGGCTATGAGGTTGTTGAACATTACGCTGATTTCTGGAATGAACTCGATTTTAGCCATGCCACCACCATGGCAAGAGCTGTTACCTCTCGCTATCTGGCAGGTGAATTTGATGACGTTAAAGTCATCTTTAATGAATTCAAGAATGTTGCTCAACAAGAGATTATTGAATACCACTATCTTCCTCTGGTTTTAGAGGATGATGCTGAGGAGATTAGCACAGATTATCTTTTTGAGCCTTCCAAGGATGAGGTAATCAAATCATTGATACCCCGTCATTTAAATATCCAAATGTGGCGCTTTCTGCTGGAATCCAATGCCTCCGAGCAGGCAGCCAGGATGACCTCAATGGAAGCAGCTACGAATAATGCCGGAGATCTCATTGATAGTCTCCGACTGGAATACAATAAGGCACGTCAAGCTGCAATTACCACTGAGATTCTGGAAGTTGTGAGTGGTGCCGAAGCTTTAGTGGAATAAGAGGAAAATTCATACGATGGCAAAGCAAGGAAAAGTTGTTCAGATTATGGGTGCTGTAGTTGATGTTCGTTTTGAAGAAGGTCAACTGCCAGAAGTGTTAAATGCTCTGAATATTGAACGCGAAGATGGATTGTTGGTCCTGGAAGTTGCCCAGCATCTGGGTGAGAACGTTGTCCGTACAATCGCTATGGACTCTACTGATGGTCTCCAGCGTGGTACCAAGGTGACTGATGTTGGTTCACCAATTTCTGTCCCTGTTGGTCCTGAAACCCTGGGCCGCATGTTTGATGTTGTGGGAAATGTCATCGATGGGAAACCTGCTCCAAATGTGAAACGTCACCCCATTCACCGTGATCCCCCCAAGCAGGAAGATCTGACCACCTCAAGTGAGATTCTGGAAACAGGTATCAAGGTGGTTGATCTGCTAGAACCATACTCAAAGGGTGGAAAAACAGGATTATTCGGTGGTGCCGGTGTTGGCAAAACAGTGCTAATTCAGGAACTGATCCGAAATATAGCCACAGAGCATGGTGGCTATTCAGTGTTCTCAGGTGTGGGTGAACGTACTCGTGAAGGTAATGATCTCTATCTTGAAATGACCGAATCAGGCGTTATCAATAAAACTGCCATGGTATTTGGCCAGATGAATGAACCACCAGGAGCGCGTCTCCGTGTAGCTTTGTCAGGTCTGACAATGGCTGAATATTTCCGTGATGTGGAAGGTAAGGATGTACTTCTATTTGTAGATAATATTTTCCGCTTCACTCAGGCTGGATCTGAAGTGTCTGCTCTCTTGGGACGTATGCCTTCTGCTGTGGGTTACCAGCCAACTCTGTCCACTGAGATGGGTGACCTTCAGGAACGGATCACATCAACCAAGAAGGGCTCTGTGACCTCTGTGCAGGCCATCTATGTACCTGCTGATGATTTAACTGACCCTGCACCTGCCACCACCTTTGCACACCTTGATGCAACTACAGTTCTTGAGCGTGGTATTGCTGAATTGGGTATTTACCCTGCAGTAGATCCACTTTCCTCAACCTCCCGAATTCTTGACCCACGTGTGGTTGGTGATCGTCACTATAACGTAGCTCAGGAAGTCAAAGTTGTACTCCAGAAGTACAAAGACCTTCAGGATATTATCGCCATTCTTGGTATGGATGAATTGTCTGATGATGACAAGAACACAGTTAACCGTGCTCGTCGTATGCAGAAATTTTTCTCTCAACCCTTCTTTGTAGCTGAAGCTTTTACCGGTAGTGCCGGTAAATATGTTTCTCTTGAAGACTCTATCACTGGATTTGAAGCAATTCTCGCAGGTGATATGGATAAATACAATGAGAACGCATTCATGTACAAAGGAAATATTGACGACGTCATTGCCACCGCAAAGAAGAGTGGATAACTAATAATGGCAGCACAATTTCATCTAGAAATCATTACACCTACCAAAGTATACGATGAGGGCGACGTAGATTACGTCCGCGCTCCTGGTGTAGATGGTGCCTTCGGTGTCCTTGCAGGGCATACAGAGTCAATTATGGCTCTGACTATAGGTGAAATCAAAGTGGTGAAGGGGTCTGTTGAGAAACTTTATGCCTCTACAAAGGGTTTTGCTGAAATTACCGATAAGGGTGTACAGCTCCTGGTTGAATCTGCAGAGCCTAAGGGTGATATTGATTTGCACCGTGCACAAGAAGCTTATGATCGCGCCAAAGAGCATCTCAGTCGTAAACAAGAGGAGATGGAGGATCAAGTGAGAGCGCTTCGAGCTCTAGAGAGATCAATGAATCGTCTCAAGGTTGCGGAAAAGAAGTAATTCAGTTTCCAATCATTTTTTAAATGCCTCGGTTTGCTGAGGCATTTTTATTTAACCAGGTTTACAATAATCAGATTTATATAGGTCTTGGACCAACTCTATTTAATTTTCTGTCCGATATTAATGACCATATGGGGTTGATGCGTGCTAAAAACTGTTAAAAATATCTTGAAACTGAATCCACGCTATATCGGTCTTTATGTTGTCGTTTTAAGCTTGCTCCTCTTATCTAGCTATTTCGAGTATAAATCCAGGTATCGTGAAGTCCTTCAATTAATCCAGGATCAGGCCGCCATGACAGCTGCTGTCATTGCTCAGAGTGGCAGTGGACAGGCTTATCTCACTGAGGAACTCAAGCACTCATATATCGAGAGAGCCATGGATATGTTAAGTATCTTGAATCAAATAGATCAGGAGCAACAACTCTCAAGGAGTGATCTGGCTAAATGGGTGAATGATGAAACCATTATGGATATTAGTACATGGGATAGTGATGGCAATATGGATGGTGACATCAGAATAGCTTCAAAACAAAACCAGCAATCAGCGGAAAAACACAAGGTTTGGATTAAAAACCAGCTGCAACCCATAATTTCCCGAAACATAGAGGTACTCATCGTTGGGGTGGATCAATATGAGGTCACATCAACTGATTCTATGAATACCGAGGACCAGTTTTTAATTGCTATCCCCAGGGATCGAGGCGGTGCAATCGCCTGCCAATTATCAATGGAAGCCGAACAAGATTTTAAGTATCTAACGGCTATGGAGTCAGCTTTAGAAGAACTTCTCCACGTCAAGGGCTTACAGTACCTGAAGTTGGCTCTAGATGATCACGAGCCCTATTTTGTTTCGAAGACTGGTGAAATTATAGATGATACTTGGGATCGTCAGCCCCTAGCAGATATTCTGTATACTGTCTCCAAAGGTGAAATCAGATTGTTAGAAGTTGTCCGCCCCATATTTTTTAATACAAGTCTGGGTGAGGTGCGTATCGGTTTTAAGGCGGATACCTTGATGAGTCTAAAAAGACAAATTGTATATCAGATTCTCATTCGCTCCACACTCTTTACCCTCCTTGCATTTGTGTTAATTATATTTTTCCTCGTCCGTCGAAATGCCATCCACCTGGAAAAAGAGAAGCAGCGCATTGAGGCTGAGGTTTACAGACTTGAGAAACTAAATCGCCTCAGAGAGAAACAAGCGGCAGTGGGGGAACTTGCAGCAGGTGTAGCCCATGAAATACGAAATCCACTTAACGCCATCGGGATTGTAGCTCAGCGCTTAAAGCGCGAATTTTCCACGACAGAGGATCAAGAGGAATATGATTCCCTCACTGGTACCATGGTTTCTGAGATTTCTCGTATCAATACCTCACTACAGGATTTCCTGGAATACACACGACCCACACCCCTGGACTTTTCCACCATCTATCTTGATGATTTTATTGGGGGCATACAGGCCTTGTACACATCCGAAGCCCTGAAGAAAGAAATTGTACTGGATATTGATGTCAAGAATCTTGCATTTGAAGCTGATTCTGAATATTTGAGACAGGCCATATCAAATTTAGTAAGAAATGCACTTGATGCCTGCGAATCTGGTGGGACCATTCAGTTAAAAGGTTATAGCAAGGGAGATGAAGTCATTATAATAGTGCAGGATACAGGTACTGGGATTGCCCAGGATCAAATTAGTCGTGTATTTGATTTGTACTATACAACCAAGGATATGGGTACTGGTGTTGGACTGGCCTTGACACACAAAATTATTGCTGACCATCATGGCACTATCGAGGTCACAAGCGAAGTTGGAGTGGGAACCACATTTGAAATTGAACTACCGGTAAAACAATGACAAGCATACTAATTGTTGATGATGAAAAACTCCAACGAGAGTCCCTGGCTGGCTTCTTAAAGAAAATTGGATACGATGTAAGCACGACGGACTCTGCGCAATCCGCACTGGCTCATATGTATAGTCATTCCGTTGATATCGTCTTGTCAGACTACAAAATGCCCTATATGACAGGTGCTGACCTACTGAAGGAAGTAAAGACCCGACATCCCAATGTCATTCTAGTTCTCATTACGGCATTTGGTACGGTGGATATTGCCGTTGATGCCATGAAGTCAGGAGCCTGGGATTTCTTAACCAAACCTGTAGATTTAGATCAGCTTGAAACCTTACTAAAGGGTATCGAGAATCATATCCAGGCGGTACAAAACCCACAAAACATTTCTATTGAGCAAGATTCCGGGGAGATGGGTTTCCTTGCCAGGGATCCAGTGATGCTAAGTTTGCTCCAACAGGCAAAGCGCGTGGCCGACAGTCAGGCAACCGTTCTCATCACCGGTGAAACTGGCGTAGGGAAGGAAGTCCTAGCCGAATATTTACATCAGCATTCAAATCGGCGTAAAAAGCCCATGGTCGCTGTGAATTGCGCAGCCCTCCCCAGTCATCTCATTGAGAGTGAGCTATTTGGACACGAGAAGGGAGCTTTTACAGGGGCACAGGCGCGCAAGATCGGAAAGTTTGAGTTAGCGCACAACGGCACGATCCTCTTAGATGAAATATCTGAGATGGATATCGCCCTGCAGGCTAAATTACTACGTGTGCTCCAAGAGCGAGAGGTTGACAGGGTCGGTGGTAGAG